>NZ_JBIASO010000009.1:0-309814 GCF_042890865.1 Streptomyces sp. NPDC002018 | reverse complement strand
GTGGGGGGGGGGGGGGGGGGGGGGGGGGGGGGGGGGGGGGGGGGGGGGGGGGGCGCGGCGGCGGGCGCGGCCGCCCCCCCCCCCCACGACCTCGGCGAAAGCCCTCAACTGCGCGGTGGTACGGGCGAGTTCACCGGTGAGCCGGACCGGTCCGAGCGCGGTCTCGGCGTCCGCGGCCTCGATGACATGCTCGCGGGACGCGTCCAGCAGCTCGGCCGCCGTACGGAGCAGGGCGGCGCGGACGGTACGGTCGGCGAGCGCGTCCCTCGCGGCGTACGCGCCCCGCACCGCGCGGTCGACCTCCTCGGGCGTGGCCTCGTGGGCGACCTGCTCACGTGACTTCCCCGTTCGGGGGTCGACACTCCAGACTGGTGCTGCTGCCACAGCGGCTCCTTCCCGTCTGTTCCACCGATGCCACCCGCCGGAACTTGTTCGGTATTCTGAACAGGATTCCTGATAGTGAATCTGTAGGGACTCTATTTCCGCGCGTTCTGTGTGGTCAAGAGTGGTCCGGAAGGCGAAAAGGGGCGAGGACGATGTCGGCTGCGGAATCCGGTGGAGCACAGGTCAAGTCCGCCGTGCGGACGGTGGAACTGCTCGAATACTTCGCGGGGCGCCCCGGCATGCACTCCCTCGCCGCCGTCCAGGAGGCGGTCGGCTATCCCAAGTCCAGCCTCTACATGCTGTTGCGCACCCTGGTCGAGCTGGGCTGGGTGGAGACGGACGCGACGGGCACGCGGTACGGCATCGGCGTACGCGCCCTGCTGGTCGGCACCTCGTACATCGACGGTGACGAGGTCGTCGCGGCGGCCCGCCCCACGCTGGACCGGCTCTCCGACGACACCACCGAGACCATTCATCTGGCGCGTCTCGACGGCACCAATGTCGTCTATCTCGCCACCCGTCAGTCGCAGCACTATCTGCGGCCCTTCACCCGGGTCGGGCGCCGGCTGCCGGCCCATTCGACCTCGCTCGGCAAGGCGCTGCTCGCGACCCACAGCGACGAGCAGGTGCGCGCGATGCTGCCGGAGACCATGCCGGCGCTGACCGAGCACACCATCACCGACCGCGAGAAGCTCATCGAGGAGCTGCACACCGTCCGTGAGCAGGGGTTCGCCGTGGACCGCGAGGAGAACACCCTCGGGCTGCGCTGCTTCGGGATCGCGATCCCGTACCGTACCCCGGCGCGCGACGCCATCAGCTGCTCGGTGCCGGTGGCGCGGCTCACCCCGGGGCATGAACAGATGATCAAGGACACGCTGTTCGACGCGCGTGACCGGCTCACGCTCGCCACCCGGAGACTCTGATGACCGCCCGGCGCCCACGGTGACCGCCCGGCCGTATCAGGGACGACCGCCCGGGGACCGGCCCCGTGAGGTGCGGCCCCGTGAGGTGCGGCCCCGTGAGGTGCGGCTGCGCGAGGTGCGGCTGCGCGAGGTGCGGGAGAGCGATCTGCCGCTCTTCCACGCGATGGCACAGGACGCCGAGGCACAGCGGCTGGCCGCCTTCACCGCGGAGGACCCCGCCGACCGGACGCGTTTCGACGCCCACTGGGCACGGATCCTGACGTCGGCCGAGGTCATGGCGCGCACGGTGCTCGCCGACGGGGCCGTGGTGGGGCACGCGGCGGTGTACGGGCCACCTGACGAGCGCGAGGTGCGCGAGGTGACGTACTGGATCGACCGCGACCGGTGGGGGCACGGCATCGCGACCGCCGCGCTGCGCGCACTGCTGGCGGCCGAACCGGCACGCCCGCTGTCCGCCCGTGCCGCGGCCGACAACGCGGGCTCGATCCGGGTCCTGGAGAAGTGCGGATTCACCGTCACCGGGCGGAGCCGCGCCTACGCGCCGGGGCGCGGCGAGGAGACCGACGAGGTGCTCCTCACTCTGGAGAGATGAGTCGCGGGATCACGAAGGCCGGGATCACGAAGGTCCGGACGGGACGAGGGCGCGAGGCCGTCCCTGACGAGGCCGTCCCTGACGAGTTCCTGAAGAGTTCCTGAGAAGCCGGTCCGCCGGGAACGCCGCTCCCGGCCCCGCTCGTCCCCCGTACGCCATGAACAACGCGTACACGATGAACAAGACGATCAGACACGCGGCGGTCGTCTGTCTGCTGATGGTGCTCGCCCTGCTGGTCCGGGCGACCTGGGTGCAGGCATACGAGGCCAGGGCTCTCGCCGACGACCAGCACAACCGCCGCAACATCATCGCCCAGTACGCGCGGCCGCTGGGCGACATCGTCGTGGCCGGCTCGCCCGTCACCGGCTCCAGAAGGACGCAGAGCGGCGACCTGGCGTACGAGCGCACCTACACCGACGGCGCGCTCTACGCGCCCGTCACCGGCTACAGCTCGCAGGCGTACGGCTCCACCCAGCTCGAAGGCATCTACTCCGACGTACTCGACGGGACGGACAGCCTGCTGAGGAACCCGCTCGACGCGGTCCTGGGCAGGCAGACCGAGCCGGGCGACGTCCTGACGACGATCGATCCCTCCGTACAGGAGGCCGGGTACCGCGCGCTGGGCGGCAAGAAGGGCGCGGCGGTCGCCCTGGACCCGGTGACCGGCCGGGTGCTCGCGGTGGTCAGCACCCCCTCGTACGACCCGACGAGGATCAGCGGGACGACGGACGGTGCCGCCTGGACATCGCTGACCGAGGACCCGGACAGACCGATGGTCAACCGCGCGCTGCGGCAGCCGCTGCCGCCCGGTTCCACCTTCAAGCTGGTCGTCGCGGCGGCGGCGCTGGAAGACGGGCTGTACGGCTCGGTGGACGAGCGGACCGACAGCCCGGATCCGTACACACTGCCCACGACGGCCACGGTGCTGCGCAACGAGAACAGCTCGGCGCCGTGCGCGGACGCCACCATCCGTACCGCCCTCCAGTACTCCTGCAACACCGTCTTCGCGAAGATGGCCGACGACCTCGGCCAGGAGAAGGTGCGGGCCATGGCGGAGAGGTTCGGTTTCGGCGACGCCACCCAGGATGTGCCGGTGCGGGCCTCGGAGAGCGTCTATCCGTCCGGCATGGACCGGGCGCAGACGGCGCTGACGGGCATCGGCCAGTTCGATGTGACCGCGACCCCGCTCCAGATGGCGATGGTCTCGGCGGCCCTGGCGAACGACGGGACGCTGGCCGCGCCGCACATGGTCTCGAAGGTGGTGGACGCGAACGGTGACGCCCTGCGCTCCTACCCGGACGGGGACACCATCCGGGTCGTCTCCTCGGCGACGGCCGCGCAGTTGCGCAGCGCGATGGTGACGGTCGTCGAGGACGGTACGGGGACGAACGCCGCGGTCGCGGGCGCGGAGGTGGGCGGGAAGACAGGGACGGCGCAGCACGGCGTGGACAACAGCCGCACGCCGTACGCCTGGTTCACCTCGTACGCGAAGGACCCGGCCACGGGCAAGGAGGTGGCGGTCGCGGTGGTGGTGGAGGACTCGGGCGCGGCGCGCTCGGAGGTCAGCGGGAACGGTCTGGCCGCCCCCGTCGCACAGAAGATGATGGCGGCGGCGCTGAGGTGAGCCGAGGTGCCCCCGGCCGGCGGCCGGTGCCCCGGGACCACCGGGCAGGGGGAAGCGCCCCGGCCCGGTGGTCCCGGGGACCGGCCGGGGCACCCCTCGGCGCCCCTGTGTCCTTTCCTGCTGCGGCGCTCTGCGCGCCCTGCGCGCCCTACGCGCCCTACGCGCTCTGCGCTGCCGCCTCCTCCGCCGTGATGCGCGGCCTGTCGGCCCCCGCCGACCGCTTGGCGCTCCGGCCCGCGGCCGTGGACGCCGGGTCGGCCGGGCGCCGGGTGTGCCAGTCCGTCACCGCCTGGTACGCGGCGGCGACCTCCAGCAGCCGGTCCTCCTCGTACGGCTGGCCGCCGAGGATGACCCCGGCCGGGATCCCCGCCGTGAAGCCCACGGGGAAGGCGATCTCCGGCAGTCCGAGGATGTCGAACGGCACGGGTCCGGTCTGGAGCAGCACATCGCAGCGGGCCATGACCCCGTCGAGCACCTCGCGCAGCAGATGGTTCTTGGCGCGCTGCGCCGTGATCCACTCGTCGCCGGAGAGCATCAGCCCCTGGAGCCAGCTCAGCAGGGAGACGCCGAACTTGGCCGGGTCCTCGCGCAGCCAGTGCCGGAACGGCTCGGTCCGCTCGGACAGCCGCGCGTCGTTGAACGCCCCGGTCAGCAGCGACCAGTCGGCCGGGTAGGTGACCTCGACGAGCGTCACCCCGGGGATGGCGTCCAGTGTGCCGAGGAACGCCGTACGCAGCTCGGTCGCGGAGCCGAGGAAGTCCGCGGGCACACCGATCCTGGTGGCCCGGCGCAGCTTCACCTTCCCCCGGGAGACCACCGGGGTCGCGGCCCGTACGAGATCGGGGAGGCCGGGCAGGCCGAGGGTGCGCGGGTCGTGCGGGTCGGGGCCCGCCATCACGGCGAGCATCAGCGCCGCGTCCATCGCGTCGCGCGCCAGCGGCCCCGGGTGGTCGCGGGTGTACGACAGCGGGATCACGCCGTAGGCGGAGACCCGGCCCATGGTGGGCTTCAGCCCGGTGAGATTCTGCCGGTTGGAGGGCTGGACGATGGATCCGCCCGTCTGGGTGCCGATGGAGGACGAGGCCAGACGCCCGGCGACGGCGCAGGCGGGGCCGGTGGAGGAGCCGCCCGGATCGGTGGCCGGGTTCTCCGGGGTCCAGGCGTTGACGGTGGTGACGGTCCCGTTGGGGGTGGTCGCCCTCGTGGTGGCGAGCGGTCCCATCTGTCCCTTGCCCAGCACGATGCCGCCCGCGGAGGTGAGGCGGGCGACCGCGGTGGCGTCGTGGTCGGGGACGAAGTCCTCGAAGATGTACGAGTTGCAGCGCGTCGGCACCCCGCGCGTGTAGTAGTTGTCCTTGACGCAGAGCGGGATGCCGCTCAGTACCCCGCCCCGCCCGCCGGCGCGGTCGGCCTTGCGCGCGGCGGCGAGCGCGCTGTCGGCGGTCACCTCGGCGTACGCCTGATAGGTGGAGTCGTAGGTCTCGATGCGGTCGAGATAGGCCTCGACGAGTCTGGTGGACGTCAGCTTGCGGCGGCTCATCAGGACGGCCGCCTCGGCGAGGGTGGCCTCGGTGGGATCGCGGCGCGCCGCGTCACGCACCTCGATGTCGGGGAGGTACGGCTTACGGCCCCCCGAACCGGACGAGCCGGTGAAGGTGGAAGTGGACGCGGCCGGGTGCGCCGCGGTCGATGTGGACGGGTGCGCGGCGGCGGGGGTCGCGAGGGCGGATCCGCCGATGACGGCGCCCGTCACCGCGGCCGAACTGGCCAGGAAGGCGCGGCGGTTGACGGCACGGCTCATCGTCCGTCCGCCTTTCCGGTCCAGGCCTCGGTGATCGAGGGGTAGAGCAGCGGGGGCGAGGCCTGCTGGGCGTAGGCGGCGGCCGGGGTGCCGGTCACCGGCGGCGTCCAGCCCGCGATGGCGGCCGGGCCCCCGGTGACGAAGGAGCGCAGCGAGCGGAGGGCCTGATCGCGGGTGGGGACACCGGTCTCGGGGTCCGGCTGCACGGGCAGCAGATCGAGATCCACCCCGGCCAGGGCGAGTCTGGTCCGTATGTACGCGTCCAACTGCTCCTGGGTGGGTGGCTGAGGCTGGCTCAAAAGAACCTCCGGGGATGTACATGCCGTGCGGGGGGTGCGGGCGTGACTCCATCAGCCGTCGATGACTGCCCCGTTGAGCACACGCTTCACGGGTGTTACATCGAACGCACCCCCGCGGCCCCCCGCACCCCGGCGACCTGGCACTACGTCACATTGAGCAACTGCTCGACGGGGTCGATCGCGAAGTAGACGAGGAACAGCGCCGCCGTCGCCCACAGCAGCCAGTGCACCTCACGCGCCTTGCCCAGCACGGTCTTGATCAGGACATAGGCGAGGAAGCCGGCGCCGATGCCGTTGGTGATGGAGTACGTGAACGGCATGACGGCGATCGTCAGGAAGGCCGGGACGGCGATCTCGTACTTCTCCCAGTCGATGTGCCGGACCTGGGTCATCAGCAGGAAGCCCACCACGACCAGTGCCGGGGCCGCCGCCTGCGCGGGGACCACCAGGGCGAGCGGGGCGAGGAAGAGGGAGAGCCCGAAGAGCGCGCCGGTGACCAGGGAGGCGAAGCCGGTACGGGCACCCTCGCCGACACCGGCCGCCGACTCGATGTACGAGGTGTTGGAGGAGGCGGAGGCCGCGCCGCCCGCCACCGCCGCGGCCCCGTCGATCAGCAGGACCCGGCCGAGACGGGGCACCTTGCCGTGCTCGTCGAGGAGCCCGGCCTCGGTGGAGACACCGACGACCGTGCCCATGGTGTCGAAGAAGTCGCTCAGCAGGAGCGTGAAGACCAGCAGGACGAGGGTGATGACCCCGATCTGCTCGAAGGCGCCGAACAGGCTGAAGGCGCCGACGAGTCCGAAGTCGGGCGCGGCGACGATGTCGTCGGGGACGGACGGCGCGGTCAGTCCCCAGGCGGTGGGCGCGATGTCCGCGATCTCGTTGATGACGACGGCCACGACGGTCGTCAGGACGATGCCGATGAGGATCGCGCCCTTCACCTTCCGTGCCACCAGGGCGACGGTCAGCAGCACACCGAGGCAGAAGACCAGGACGGGCCAGCCGGAGAGCTGTCCCGAGGCGCCGAGCTGTACCGGTACGGAGCCGGTCTCCCCGGGGATACGGGTGACGAAGCCCGCGTCGATGAAGCCGATGAAGGCGATGAAGAGGCCGATGCCCACGCTGATGGCCTGCTTGAGCGCCTGCGGGATGGCGTGCATGACCGCCTCGCGCAGCCCGGTCACGACCAGCGCGCAGATCACCAGTCCTTCGAGGACGATCAGCCCCATCGCGTCGGGCCAGCTCATCAGCGGCGCGAGCTGGAAGGCGACGACGGCGTTGAGTCCGAGTCCCGCGGCGACCGCGAGCGGCAGATTGCCGCCGAGGCCCATGATCGCGGTCATCACGGCGGCCACCAGGGCGGTGACGGTGACGAGTTGGGGCCCGGAGAGCTGGGCGCCGAACTTGTCCTCGGCGCCCCCGAGGATGATCGGGTTGAGCACGAGGATGTAGGCCATCGTGAAGAAGGTGGCGAAGCCACCGCGTATCTCGCGTCCGTAGGTCGAACCGCGCTCGCTGATCCTGAAGTAGCGGTCCACGGCGTCGCGTCGCGGTGCGGTGCGCTCCGGTCGCTCCGGTCGCTCCGGTGGTTCTGGGGACTGCGGGGCGCGGTCCACGGTCTGGCCTGACATGGGGCTCCTCTGCCGACGACGGGTGCGGGGGGTAGAGGGATTGTGCCCCTGTCCGGGACACTTCAGGTTTTCGCCGTGTTAATGACCTTCCGGCGGGGCGTCCGTCGGCCCGGCCGACGGCCTCACCCCTGACCTCGCCGCTGGCTCCCCTGGCCTCACCCCTGACCTCGCCGCTGGCCTCACCGCTGGCCCCCTGACCTCGGCGCTGACCTCTCCGACGGGATCGCCCCCGCGTCCGGCGCGGGGGCGCGGCCGGGCTCAGCCCAGCCGGGACAGTCCGGCCGCGACCGCCGCCAGATCCGCGTCGGAGGCCAGTCCCGCGTGGTAGAGCCGCAGTTCGGTCGCCCCCAGCTCCCTGGCCCGCGCCGCGTCCTCGGCGAGCGTCGCCGGGCTGCCGCCCATCCCGCCGACGACATTGAAGTTGGCGGCGATCACCGAGGGCACGGCGGAGGCGGTGCGGCCGTCCGCGAAGGGGGGCAGTACGGTCCCGGCCGCGCCGCCGGCGCACGGCAGGACGACCCCGTCCGCGACCCCGAGGATGTGCGCCGGATCCACCCCCGCGTTGGCCCCGGTGCGGTACGGGGCGGGATCGGCGTGCAGCAGCACCTGGAACCCGGGGCCGGCCGCCGCCCGTACCGCCGCGACCGCCGACTCCTGGAACGTACGGGCGGTCCCGGTGCGCCAGTCGAGAGTGACGGCCGCGAGATCCGCCCCGAGCAGCTTCTCGATACCGGGCAGGCCGGCCTCGGTGGAGCCGGCGGCCCAGGCGGGCTCCAGCGCGCACCGTACGGCGGAGTTCAGTTCGTCCGGGTCGGCCCCGAGGTCCGCGTACCCCGCACGGCAGACCGGGCAGAAGCAGAGCGACATCAGATACTGGGCCGCGTCACCGAGACCCACGCCCGCGATCTTGTCGTGGGCGTGCAGATGCGCGAGGCCGTACCACCCGCAGGACTCCAGCTCGGTGCCGCGCGCGCCGGGGCGTACGGCGGCCTCGGCCGCCAGCTCGGTGAGATACGCGGCCACGGCGGGCCGCGCGATGCAGGGCGCCCAGGGGTAGCGGTCGCCGTAGGCGTTGACCACGGAGGTGGCGGGATGCTCGGCGCCCAGCCGGGAGCTGTGCGCGAGGATCACCCAGGTGTGGACGTCGAGTCCGGCGTCCGCCAGCGCCGCGGCGGCCTCTCCGTGGGCGTCGCCGGGGGCCCAGTCACCCGCCGGGTACGGGCGCAGCTCGTGGCCCGCCCAGCGCCCGGGGTCCGGCGGGTAGAGGACGGCGGCGTGCTCGGCGGTGACGACGCGATGGCGCGGATGGCGGGGGGTCAGGGCGCGGGTGGAGTGGTAGGCGGAGGCGAGGGTGACCTGCTGGACCCCGAGGTCCGCGATCCTGGCGGGGGCGTCCGGATCGCCCACCACGTCCCAGGGATAGAGGAAGACGGAGGTTTTCACCGGCCCGCCCCCGAGCCGCCCGTGCCCGCCGCGGCGCCATCCGGGCCCGTCGCGGCGCCGCCCGTGCCCTCCGCTGTGCCGGCCGTGCCCGTCGCCGGCCCGCCCCTGCCCGCGCCGTCGGCGGCGGCGCGCTCCGCCTCGATGTCCGCGAGGAGCGCCCTGCCCCGGTCCACCAGGACCGCGAGCGACTTGATGTGGCCGGGGAGCGGCTCGCTCAGCGGCGGGCGTACCTCACCGACGTCCAGACCGCCGAGCCGTACGCCCGCCTTGACGAGCGAGACGGCGTAACCGCGCCCGAGATTGCGCAGCTCGACCAGCGGCGCGTAGAAACCGTCGAGCAGCCGGTCCACGGTCGGGTCGTCCCCGGTGGTCAGCGCGCGGTGGAAGGCGAGCGCGATGTCGGGGGCGAAGGCGAAGACCGCGGAGGAGTAGAGGGTGATCCCGATACCGCGGTAGGAGAGACCGGTGAGCTCGGCGGTGGGCAGACCGTTGAAGAAGAGGAACGGCCGGCCGGGCTCCTCGGTCCGTACGGCGCTGACGATGCGCTGCATCAGATCGAGGTCGCCGTACCCGTCCTTCAGCCCGATGATGCCGTCCACCTGGGCGAGCCGGACGATGGTCGCGGGGGTGAAGACGGCGTTGTCGCGCTGGTAGACGATGGTTTCCAGGGAGGTGGCGGCGGCCAGCGCGGTGTAGTGGCGGACCAGTCCCTCCTGGTCGGCGACGACCAGATAGGGCGGCATCGCGAGCAGCCCGTCCGCGCCCTCCTCCTCGGCGATCCGCGCGTACTGGACCGCGAGCGCCGTGCCGTAGCCGGTCGCCGCCACGACCGGCACCCGGCCCGCGGTCACCTCGACCGCCGCGGCGAGACAGGCGCGGAACTCCTCGGGGGTGAGCGCGTGGAACTCACCGGTGCCGCAGCACGCGAAGACCGCGGCGGCTCCCGCGTCGACGCCCGCTCCGACGTGTGCGCGGAAGGCGTCGAGATCGAGGGCACCGTCGGGCCCGTACGCGGTGACGGGGAAGAACAGCGGCCCGGCCACGCGGGTGAGGCGTGCGGCGAGCGGGGCTGAGGTCACGAGCGCTCCCTTGGCCATGCAGCGAGCGATGAGGCTCGTGCACAATTCTGATCGATGTCCATATCCCTGAACAACGCCACGCTAGGGCAGCCGTGCGGCGCGGGTCAAGACGAGAAACCGCAACTCAGGGGCGGATTCACCAGCTCCGCGCGACACTTGACGGTGCCGCTCCGCACTCCCTAGCGTGTCCACGCATGTGAATGATGTCTACGGATCTGAGCCCGCTGGTCTCTGAGCCCGGTGGTCACCGATCCACGCCCGGCGAGGAGAGTGCCCCATGACCGCACCCCGTACCGTTCTGCTCACCGGTGCCGCCGGCGGCCTCGGCACCCTGATGCGCGGCCTGCTGCCCGCCTACGGCTACGAACTGCGGCTCTTCGACGTCAATCCCATCCAGGGCGAACCCGATGCCATCACCGCCGATCTCGCGGACACGGAAGCGCTGCGGGAGGCGGTCCGGGGCGTCGACGCGATCATCCATCTCGCGGGCATCTCGCTGGAGTCCACGTTCGACAAGATCCTGCGCGCCAATGTCGAGGGGACGTACAACCTCTACGAGGCGGCGCGCGCGGAGGGGATCCGCCGCACCGTCTTCGCCTCCAGCAACCACGCGGTGGGCTTCACCCCGCGCCCCCAGGGCGACGACCCGCTGATCCCCATCGACACCCCGCGCCGCCCCGACACGTACTACGGGCTCTCCAAGCTCTTCGGCGAGGATCTCGCCCAGCTCTACTGGGATCTGCACGGCATGGAGACCGTCTCCGTGCGGATCGGCTCCTGCTTCCTGGAGCCCAGCACGGTCCGTATGCTCTCCGTCTGGCTGAGCCCCGGCGACTGCGCCCGGCTCCTCCATGCCGCGCTGACCGCCGAGCACGTCGGCCACACCGTCGTCTACGGCTCCTCCGCCAACACCCGGCTCTGGTGGGACCTGTCCACCGCACGCGCGCTGGGATACGAGCCCCAGGACGACTCGGAGCAGTACGCGGAGAAGCTCGTCGCGGCCCAGGGACCGCTCGACCCGGCCAATCCGGACCACGCGTGTCTGGGCGGCCAGTTCACCACCGACCCGCCGCGGTGGCCCCACTGACCGCTCCCCGGGGAGCCCCGCGGACCACCGCCGGGGACCTCACCGGCCCGCCCGCCGGGGGCGCCTCACGGACCGCCTCACGGACCGCCTCACGGACCGCCCGCCGGTGGCCCGTGCACGGCCCGTCGCAGCCGTGCGCGGGGCCGCTGACGCGAATGGCGGAAGGTAAGGGAACGGTAAAGCGGGGTCGTTCGTTACGTCAGTCATGACAGCTATGACCCCCGGCTCGAACATCCCTCTTCCCACCACCCATGTGGCGGTGGACGTCGCCGCTCCCGTGCGGCTCGACGTATCGAGCCTGCTGCTCACCGCCGACGGCAAGGTGCGCTCGGACGACGACTTCATCTTCTACAACCAGCCGACGGGTCCGGGCGTGACCTACCGCTCGGGCGGAGGCTCGGCGCCCGACGCGATCGTCGTCGACACCACCGCCGTCCCGCCGGGCATCGAGAAGATCGTCGTCACGGCGAGCCCCGACGCCGCCGGGCAGACCTTCCAGGGCATCGAGCCCACGGCCACGATCCGCGACGCCGCCACGGGCGGCGCGCTGGCCACCTTCACCCCGCCGCGGCTGGGCGGCGAGACCGCCCTGGTGATCGTGGAGATCTATCTGCGCAACGGCGCGTGGAAGGCCCGCGCCGTGGGTCAGGGATACACCAATGGACTGGCCGGGATCGCGACCGACTTCGGTGTCTCGGTCGAGGAGCCCGCCCCGGCTCCTGTCGCGGTCCCGGTCGCCGCTCCCGCACAGGCCGCGCCGCCCGCCCCGGCCGCGCCGCCCGTCGCCGCACCGCCCGCCGCCGCACCCGGGAGCGGCAAGATCAACCTGGACAAGGGCCGGGTGAGCCTCCGGAAGAACGAGACGGTGTCGCTGGTCAAGGGAGGCAAGCCGCTGCTCAGCCAGGTCAAGATGGGCCTCGGCTGGGAGCCCGCGTACCGGGGCAAGGACATCGACCTCGACGCGTCCGTGATCGCCTACGGTCCGAACCGCAACCATCTCGACAGCTGCTACTTCGGCAAGCTGTCCATCCTCAACGGTGCCATCAAGCACTCCGGTGACAATCTCACCGGGGAGGGCGCGGGCGACGACGAGGTGATCGTCGTCGATCTGGGCCGGCTGCCCGCCGACGCGACGGGACTGGTCTTCACGGTCAACTCGTTCACGGGCCAGAAGTTCACCGAGGTCGCCAAGGCGTACTGCCGGCTGCTCGACGCGGCCACCGGTGAGGAGCTGGTCCGCTTCGATCTCACGACCGCCGAGCCTCAGACGGGCGTGATGATGGCGAAGCTGATCAAGCAGTTCTCCGGCGAGTGGGAGATGACCGGCCTCGGGGAGTTCGTGAAGTCGCGTACGGTCCGCGGCATGGTGAAGCCCGCCGCGAAGATCCTCTGAGGGCCTTGGTCCTGATCTGAACCAGGGGCGTCGGACATCCGCACGTCGGGCCTACGGGCCGCCACGGGGTCCCGTCAGGACCCGCGGCGGCCCGGGGGCTCGGCGTTCGGGGCTCCGCCTCAGAGCTTGGTGAGCTTGGCGAAGGGGCTCAGGATCCTCCCCTGTCGCCCCGAGAAATCGATGAGCACGGCGTGTTCGCCCTCGACTCCGATGACTCTGCCCAGCCCGAACTGGTCATGTGAGACACGGTCTCCCACATCGAACTGCTCGGGCGGGGGTGAGGCCGGGGCCTGGCGGTTGAAGGGACTGGACGGCAGGTGGCGCCGGGATCCGGCTGACTTTGTCATTACTTGGAAGTATGCGCCCAATGAGCCCCGCCGCGCCATGCCCGTCGGCCGACGGGCCGCCGGATCACCCCTTCCAGGCCCGCTCCCGAAGCCCTCCGGATACCCTGCGCGCCCCCGTCCTGAGCCCTTCCCCGGCCGCTCAGGAGCCTCTTCCGCCCCTCTGGAACCGCCGCCCCGGCCTCCCCTCCGAACACGAGGCCGCCCACCGCCGAAAAACGTGGGAGTACGGTCCGGCGGTGGTCAGTGCCGGGGGGAGCGCCGCCACGGGCCGGTGATGGCGAGCATGATGCCCGGCTCCTGGACATTGGCGAACAGGGTGCGGCCGTCGGGCGAGAACACGACACCCGTGAACTCACTGTCATTGAGGTCGTTGCGGGCGATCGGATAGGTGCGTCCGCGCTCCGTCGCGCCGAAGAGATGCTGGATCCCCTCGCCGTCCTCCGCGATGACGAGCCCGCCGTACGGCGAGACGGTGATGTTGTCCGGGCCGTCGAACGCGCCGTCCTGGCCGGGGTCGGCGTTGACCCCCAGCAGCACCTTGAGCGTCAGTGTGCGGCGCCTGGGGTGGTAGAACCACACCTGGCCGTCGTGCGGCCTGCCGGGGCTCTCGTCACGGGCGTACGAGGAGACGATGTACGCGCCGCCGTCCGCCCACCACATGCCCTCCAGCTTTCTGGCACGGGTGATGTCCTCACCGTCGAACTGCTGCCGTACATCGACGGTCCTGGCGTCCCGGTCGGGTACGTCCACCCAGTCCACGCCGTACACGGTGCCGAGCTTGGCGGCGCGCGAGAGATCGTCGACGAACCGGCCTCCGGCGTCGAAGCAGCGCGGTGCCTGGAGGACCCCCGCGTCGTCGGCGAGACGGCGGAGCTGTCCGCGCCCGTGCTTGAAGCCGTGCGGCGGGACCCAGCGGTAGAAGAGGCCGTTGGGGTCCGAGGCGTCCTCGGTCAGATAGGCGTAGCCGGTGCGGGGGTCGATGACGACCGCTTCGTGGTCGTAGCGGCCGAAGGCCTTGACGGGCCGGGGGTTCCGGTTGGCCCTGCGGTCGTACGGGTCGACCTCGAAGACATAGCCGTGGTCCTTGGTCATCCCGTTCTGGCCCGCGCGGTCGGAGTTCTCCTCGCAGGTGAGCCAGGTGCCCCAGGGAGTGCTTCCGCCCGCGCAGTTGTTGGCCGTACCGGAGATCCCGACCCACTCGGCGGTACGCCCGTCGCGGTGCGTCTCCACGACCGTGCAGCCACCGGGCGCGGCGGGGTCGTAGACCAGCCCCTCGGTGAGCGGCACCGGGTACTCCACCTCGCCCCTGGGACCGTCCAGTTCATGGTTGTTGACGAGCAGCGTGACCCCGCGCGGCCCCTCGAAGGCGGCGGTGCCGTCGTGGTGGGAGGGCGTGTCCTCGCCGCTCTCCAGTGTGGTGACACCACTGTGCGTGATCACCCGGTACGAGAATCCGGCGGGCAGCGCGAGCATCCCCCGCGGGTCGGGGCGCAGCGGACCGTACCCCGGCTCCAGGGCCGGGCCACTGGCGACCTCGGGAGCGTCCTCGGCGGCCAGTGCGCCGGGCGCGGTGGCGAGCGCGCCCGCCGCGCCGGTCAGGACGAAGCCCGCCCCGGTACGTGCGGATCTTCCGGTGAATTCCCTGCGGGTCAACGACATCGCGGTCTCCTGAAGGGCACATGGCGAGGGGTACGCTCCCGACGCTCCCGCCCACGGAAGAACGCCGGTTGAACACCGGCCGACATCGAAAGGCCCGCTTCCATGAATCTGCCCGCCACCGGCCGCCGTGTCCTCGTCAGCGGCGCGTCCCGGGGTCTCGGCCGCGCCGTCGCCAGGGCCTTCGCCGCCAATGGCGACCGGGTCGCCGTCCACTACGGCAGCCGGTCCGCCGACGCCCGGCTGACCCTGGAGTCCCTGGCCGGTACGGGCCACACCCTGGTGGGCGGCGACCTGTCGGAACCGGCCGGGGCCGCGCGGATCGCGGACGAGGCCGCGGAGGCGCTGGGCGGGATCGATGTGCTGGTCAACAACGCGGCGGTGAACGAACGCCATCCGCTGACCTCGACGTCGTACGAGGAGTGGGCGACGGCCTGGCAGCACCATATGTCCGTCAATCTGCTGGGCACGGCCCTGCTCAGCCACCGTGCCGCCCGCTCCATGATCGACCGGGGCACGGGCGGCCGGATCGTCAACATCGGCTCACGCGGAGCCTTCCGCGGCGAGCCGGACCATCCCGCCTACGGCGCGACCAAGGCGGCGGTCCACGCGCTGGGCCAGTCCCTGGCCGTCTCCCTGGCCCCGTACGGCATCGGCGTCGCGTCCGTGGCCCCGGGCTTCTTCGACACGGAACGGGTCGCGCACCGCCTGAGCGGGCCGGAGGGCGAGGCGATCCGCGCGCAGAGCCCGTTCGGCCGGGTGGCGACGGCGGAGGAGATCGCGGACGCGGTGCTGTGGCTGGCGTCGCCGGGGGCGGAGTGGTCGTCGGGGGCGGTCCTGGACCTCAACGGCGCGTCACACCTGCGGTGAGCACCGTGGTTCTGGGTGCGTTGTGGCGGGGGCCGGTTTTCGGGTGCGGGTTGTGGCCGGGGGGTCGTTCCGGGGGCACATCCGGGACGGCATGATGTACGGCGCCCTTGGCGGTGCGTGGGATATGGGCGTCCGGACGCCACACATCCGGCGGCCGCCCAGGGGCGCCGTACATCATGCCGTCCGGACATGTACCTCCGGAGGCCCCGGCACCCGGCACCACCCACAACCCGCACACCACCACCGGCCCCCGCCACCACGCACCCGAAACCACGACGCACCGCCGGGAGGCGCACCGCCGGACGGCGGCCCGTTATCCCCGCGACCTCGCCTTGAACGCCGCCTTGCGGGCCTCCTTCGAGACCCCCTTGTCCCGGTGCAGCCACCCCATCGCCTCCAGGACCTCCGCCGTCGCCGGGTGGTCGATCCGCCAGGCCGTGTCGAAGAAGCCGCTGTGCCGGCCGACCAGCCCCTCGACCAGTTCCTGGAGTTCGTCCGGCTCGCCCTCCGCGTCGAGCTGCGCCGCGATCGTGTCGATGGCCAGCCAGAAGATCATCGACTCCGGCGGCGGCGGCACCTCCCGCGCGCCCAGTTCGGCGAGCCAGACCCGGGCCAGACCGCCCAGTTCCGCGTCGTCCAGTACGTCACGTACCGCCGACTCCGCCTCCGTGCCGACCAGCGAGAGCGCCTGCTGGCAGTGGAGTCGGCGCAGGGGCGCGCCCTGGTCCGAACCGCGCGCGGCGGCCAGCAGTTCCGCCGCCGCGTCGGCCGGCGCGCGGCGGGCCAGCCACTGTTCGGTCTCGGCGCGGGCGGACAGTTCGGGGAAGTGCGCGACCCCGTCCAGCAGCGCGTGCGCGTCCTTGTCCATGAGGTCGCCGACCACGGGCGCGTCGACCCCCGCCTCCAGCATCCGGGACCTGATCCCGTAGAGCCCGAGCGGCGTCAGCCGGACCATGCCGTAGCGGGCGACGTCCTCCTCGTCGACGGGCAGCGAGGCATCGGCCGCGCCGCCGGCCTCCTCCTCCATCAGGGCCTCGTCCACGGGTACGTACGAGACCAGCCCGACCGGCTCCAGCAGCCGGAACTGGTCGTCCAGCCGCATCATCGCCTCGGAGACCTGCTCCAGGACGTCGTCGGTGGGCTCGCCCATGTCGTCGGGCACGATCATCGACGCGGCGAGGACGGGCAGCGGTACGGGTCCCGGTCCCGACGCCCCGCCCCCTCCCGCGTCCGCGACGGTCAGCAGATAGAGATTGCCGAGCACGCCCTCCAGGAACTCCGCCTCGGACTCCGGGTCCCAGTCGAGCGATTCGAAGTCGATCCCGCCGTCCTCGCCGATGGCGGCGGCCAGATCGTCCAGGACCGGCGCGGTCGCGTCCGCGAACACGACGTCCAGGGCGTCCAGCCAGAGCCCCAGGACGTCCTGCGGGGAGCCGGAGGTGAGAAGGGCGAGCTGGTCGCCCGCGGTGACACGGCCCGTGGCGCCGTCGTCCGCGCCGTCCTCCGTGTCGCCGTCCTCGACCGTCACCAGGCCCGTGTCGACCGCGACCCGCCACGCCTCGCTCGCGTAGGCCTCGCCGTCGCCCTCGGAGTGGCCGTCCGCGAGACCGAGCACCGCCGCCGCCTCGGGAAGCTGCTCGTCCGCCAGTTCCCCGCCCGCTCCGACACGCGTCCCGGGCCCCGCCCAGCGGGCCAGCCGCACGGCTCGGGCGAGCAGGGGCGCGGCCAGCGCGTCCCGCGCCAGTTCCGCGTCCGAGGGCAGTCGCACCGGGGGCACGGTGGGGCGGTCTCCGGTCATCTGGTGGGTCTCCTCGCGGCATACGGATGGACGGCGGCCCCCAGCGTAGACGTATTTGGACCCATCCCACCCGGTTCATGTACCCGACAGGTGGAACGGGCCGGGGCACCCTTGACAACCGCCCCGCCCAGCAAGGAGATTACGCGCGTAGAACACCCCTCGCGCGGCTCTTCCGGAAGCTGCCGGAAGACCCCGTACGAGGGGCGTCGCACCCCCGGGACCGCGGCGGTCCGGCCGTACCCCACATACGGCCGGGCCGGCGCACTCCACGCCCGCGCCGGGCGGGTGGTCCCGGGTACGGCACCGGACCGTACGGACAGGGTGGTCCCTCCTCGGTGGCGCACCCCCGCGGTGCGCCCTCGCCACCATGCTCGGAGAGGAAGTGCGGACGACATCGGCGGACCGCCCATGTCGTCCGGCCCGGTCGTGGTCCCCGTCAGACCACCACGTCGAACCATGGCCGCCGGGTGGTGGCCCAGTGGGCCACCCAGCCGGCGAACCCGTCCCCCGCGGCCGTATGGCCGAACGCCGCCCCGAACGGCGCCGCCCCCACGTCGCTGATGTTCCAGATCCGGCCCCGCTGGGGGCCCGTGACCACGAGGTGCCAGTACATTCCGCAGCCGTCGGTGCCCAGCACCACGCTCCCGTGGTTGGAGACCTCGTCGATGAGCGGCTCGATCTCCTCGTACGGCCGGAGGTCGTCCTCCCACACCCAGGCCTCGGTGAGCGGGAAGGGCCTCGACAGCACCCGCTGTGTCTGCGCGCATCCCCAGTCGGCGGGCACCGCCGCCACGGGTATCAGCCCGTCGACATCGGCCGGGCCCTCGCTGCATCCGTCGCAGATCTCGGCGACCAGCGTGCGGTACGGCTCGGGCAGGACGATTCCCTGCTCGCGCTCGAAGGCGCGCACACCGTCCCAGCCGAGCGGCGGCAGACAGTGCTCCGGCGGGAAGGCCGCGCGCAGCGCGTCGAGTTCACCCCGGTCGGCCGCGCCCGGATCGTCCGCGCCGCGGTCACCCCGGTCTGCTTCGCCCCGGTGGGCGTTTTCGTTCTCCATACTCTCCATGCCCTCCATGTCCCCTAGTGGACCAGCACCCACTGACAGTCCGGCCCCTGCTACCCCGAAGCTCCCTCCGGCACGCTGTTGTCGGGAGCGCCGTCGCCCACGGGAGGCAGATCTCCCCGTTCGGCCGGCGACGCCGGAGCAGTCTGTTCCGGCGGCGGCGCGTCGAGTTCGGCGTCCGTGGCGGGGCGCGCGGCCTCCGCGGCGCGCCGCGGTGTCCCGCGGTCCACCGTCCGTCGCTCACCGCCGAGCCGTACGACATGGCCGTCCTCGGCCCGCGCGTACGCGTGCGTACCGCCAAAGACGCGGTACCGGACTGAACCGTCGCGCGCCGGTACGCGGGTGTGCGCCCTCTCGTTCCCGCAGGCCGCGGCCGCGAGGGCGGGGGTCGGTAACGGCGACGGCGTCGGTCGCCGCGGCATACGCATCATGGGAGCATCCTGCCGCATCCCGAACGGACGGCCGATCACTGTTCGATGCCGATATACGAACGCCGAACGATGGACAGCGGAATACTGCAGAGGGCAGACCCGGACCGCTCAGGACGGCCTCGGCGCCGGTCCGCGGGCCCAGGCCGTGACATCCAGCTCCCCGGACGTACCGATGTCGAGCAGCAGGGGCACCGTGTTCCGCCGCGCCCCCTCGGCCGGCGCGATCACCACATACGCGCCGGAGCCGGCCGGCCGGGTGTCGGTGATCCGGTTGTTCCAGTGCAGCACCGACTGGACGGTGTCCCCCCGCTCCAGGGTGTAGGGCCGCGGCCCCTGGTCCCGCCCCGCGTCGGTGTACGCGTGACCGTGCGTCAGCTTCACCGTGAGCGGCTCACGGTCCGCGTCGAGGACACCGACCTCCGGATAGCCGTTGACGCGCAGGGGCCGCTCGCCGCAGTTCTCCAGTGTGATCACGACGGCCCGGTGTCCCATGGCCGCGTCCACCGGACCGGGCCGGACGGACACCCCCGACGGGGGACAGCCGGCCGGTTCTGCGGACGGCACGGATCCGGCCGGGTCCGTGGGCCCGGCTCCGTGCCGCCCGTCCGCCGGTGACTCCCCGGACTCCCCGGACTCCCCGGAGCCGCCTGGGCCGCCTGGGCCGTCTGAGCCGCTCGACGGACCGGAGACCTCGGGCGCGGGTGTCCCGGTCCGGTCGGCGCGCGGCCCCGGCGCGTTCCGCTCGGCGGCGATCTCATGACGGAGGTCCGAGCAGCCGGCCACCCCCGTGACCAGCGCCAGCACACCCATCGCCGCCATGGCCGAACGGCCTGTGCGCCTCATACGATCCCTCCCCCGCGGCACCGGACGGCACCGCGGCCGATCATGCCAGACGGCCGTGAGCCCTCCGGATTTCAGTGCTGCTTCACCCTCACTCCAAGCAGATCTAAGTAGACCTTCACAGTCCGGCGGACGGAGACTGCTCGCCATGAGCACCCCACGCCCCTTCGGCCGCGCCCTCTGCGCGATGGTCACGCCCTTCACCGCCACCGGGGAACTGGACCTGGCCGGTGCCCGCGCGCTCGCCGGCCGGCTCGTGGCCGAGGGCTGTGACGGACTGGTCCTGAACGGCACCACCGGCGAGTCCCCCACCACCACGGACGCCGAGAAGACCGCGCTCGTACGGGCGGTGTGCGAGGAGGTCGGCGACCGGGCCCGGGTCGTCGCGGGCGTCGGCAGCGCCGACACCCGGCACACCGTCGCGCTGGCGCGGGCCGCCGAACAGGCGGGCGCGCACGGCCTCCTGGTGGTCGCGCCGTACTACAGCCGCCCGCCGCAGGAGGCCGTGGAGGCGCACTTCCTGCGGGTCGCGGAGGCGACGGGCATCCCGCTGATGCTGTACGACATCCCGGGCCGCACGGGCACCCGGATCGAGCCCGCGACCATGCTCCGCCTCGCCGGGCACCCGCGCGTCGTCGCGGTGAAGGACTGCGCGTACGACCTGCTCGGCAGTTCCACCGTCATCGCCCGCACCTCACTGGCGTACTACGCGGGCTGCGAGGAGCTGAACCTTCCGCTGTACGCGGTGGGCGGCGCCGGGTTCGTCAGTACGGTCGCCAACGCCGCGCCCCGCCCTCTGCGGGCCGTACTCGACGCGTACGACGCGGGGGCGTGCGCCGAGGCCGCGCGGCTCCACCGGCTCACCCTGCCGCTGGTCACCGCGATGATGGCGTCGGGGCTGCCCGGCACGGTCACCGCGAAGGCGCTGCTCGGCGCGCTCGGTCTGCCCGCGGGGCCGGTCCGCGAACCGCTGCTGCCCGCCGGCCGGGAGACGGCCGACGGGCTGCTGGAGCTGTACGGGGAACTCGCCGGGGAACTCGTCGCCGGGTGACGCGCGACCCCCGCCCCGAGCGCGCTGCGCGCGCGGCGCGCGACCCCGATGCCGTCAGTTGTGGCTGTGGAGCACGTCGTTGAGGCCGCCCCAGACCGCGTTGTTCGGACGGGCCTCGACGGCGCCGGTGACGGAGTTGCGGCGGAAGAGGATATTGCTCGCGCCGGACAGCTCACGCGCCTTGACGATCTGGCCGTCGGGCAGCGTGACACGCGTACCGGCCGTGACATAGAGCCCCGCCTCGACCACGCACTCGTCGCCCAGCGCGATCCCCACCCCCGCCTCCGCGCCGATCAGACAGCGCTCGCCGATCACGATGCGCTCCTTGCCGCCGCCGGAGAGCGTGCCCATGGTGGAGGCGCCGCCGCCGATGTCGGAGCCGTCGCCGACGACCACGCCCGCGGAGATCCGGCCCTCGACCATGGAGGTGCCGAGCGTGCCCGCGTTGAAGTTGACGAAGCCCTCGTGCATCACGGTGGTGCCCTCGGCGAGATGCGCGCCGAGGCGCACCCGGTCGGCGTCGGCGATCCGCACGCCCTTGGGCGCCACGTAGTCGGTCATCCTCGGGAACTTGTCGACCGAGGTCACCTGGAGGTGCAGGCCTTCGGCGCGCGCGTTGAGCCGTACCGTCTCCAGCGCGTCGACCGCGACCGGGCCGAGCGAGGTCCAGGCGACATTGGCGAGCAGCCCGAAGAGGCCGTCCAGGCTCTGGCCGTGCGGCTGGACCAGCCGGTGGCTGAGCAGATGCAGCCGCAGATACGCGTCGTGCGCGTCCAGCGGCTTGTCGTCGAGCGAGGTGATGACCGTACGGACGGCGACGACCTCGACCCCGCGGCGCGCGTCGGGCCCGACGGCCCTGGCGGCGCCCTCGCCGAGCAGCTCCACGGCGCGCTCGGCGGACAGCCGCTCGGTACCGGCCGGTCCGGGCTCCGCGGCGAGCTCGGGGGCGGGGAACCAGGTGTCCAGGACGGTGCCGTCCCCGGTGAGGGTGGCGAGACCGGCGGCGACGGCGCCGGTGGTACGGGAGGGACGGGCAGAAGCAGTGTCGGTCATGGTCAGAACTTAACGTTCCCGGCGGCACACGGGCGAACCGGTCTCAGGTGACGGGCGTGTGCCCCGGCGGTCCGGTCAGCTCAGCCGGTTGTCGTCGGGGCGGTCCGCCGCGTGGTCGGTGTCGTCCTCCGCGCGCGGCAGCGGGCGGTGCCCCTCGGAGTGGTGGTTGACCCAGCCGCAGACGCCGCAGCTGTAGCGCCCGTCGAGCCCGGCGATCAGGGTTCCGCACTGCCGGCACTCCGCGTAGGTGATCTCGGGCCCCGGGGAGGAGTTGCTCATCCGATCAACCTACCGCGCACCGGACCGGCCGCCCGGACCCGGACCGGGCCGGCCGGGAAGGACCGGCGAGGAGGGACCGTACGGGTCAACGGGTCAACGGGTCAACGGGTCAGGGGATCAGCCGCGCCATCATCTCGCGCGCGTACTCCTCGTCGTACGGCGTGTCCGTCAGCAGCACCTGGAGACAGATCCCGTCCAGCAGCGCGACCAGCGCCCGCGCGGTGACGGGATCGGTACGCCGGGACAGCACCTCGACCACGGCGGCGCACCACTCCGCCGCGACCGGGCGCAGCGCGGGCCGCCGCAGGGCCGCGAGATACAGCTCGTACTCCAGCTCCACGCCCGTACGCTCCCCGCCGAGCCACTCCCCCATGAACCGGGCCAGTTCACCGGCGAGACCGGACTCCGGATCCGCGAGGGCGCCGCTCTCCGCGAGGGCGGCGGCGAAGTTCTCGTTGAGCCGGCGCAACGCGGCGACCAGCAGTTCGTCGAGGGAGGCGAAGTGGTACGTGGTCGAGCCGAGCGGCACATCGGCCTCGGCGGCGGCCGAGCGATGGCTCAGCCCCGCGATACCGGCGCGCCCGACCACCCGGATCGCGGCGTCGATGATCCGCCCGCGCCGCTCGGGGTCGTAACGACGGGTCATCAGTGGGCCCCTCCTAGATTGAGGACGACGACGCCCGCGATCACCAGGGCGATGCCCGTCAGCCGGACCGCGCTCGCGGACTCGTCCATGAAGAGCATGCCGATGACGGCGATGGCCGCCGTGCCCGCGCCGGCCCAGATCGCGTAGGCGGTGCCCACGGAGAGGGTCTTGAGGGTCTGCGCGAGCAGGGTGAAGGCGAGCAGATATCCGGCCACGGTGATCAGCGAGGGCCAGAGGCGGGTGAAGCCCTCGCTGTACTTCATGGCCGTCGTGCCGGCCACCTCCGCCGCTATCGCCGCGGCGAGCAGTCCATATCCCATGTGTACGAGGGTACACATGACTGTGTACGACCGTACACAAACCTGCTGGCCAAACCCCCGCGCACCGGCTACGGTGTGCCGTCCGCAGGGGGCGCGTGCGAACGGGGTGGGGCGTGACACAGGGCATGGGGCGGGACGACGGAACCGGTTCTCCGGAGAACGGCCCGGACGGGGGCGCGGGCCCGCACGGAGGCGAAGACGCGCACGGGGACGCGGGCGTGCCCGGCGGAAACGGCCCGTACGGCGGCGGGCCGCGAGGACCGCACGGGCCACCGCCGTACGGGAACGGTCCGTACGGGAACGGTCCGTACGGGAACGGTCCGTACGGCTGGGGCGGCCGGGGCGGCCGGACGCCTCCTCCCCCGCCGCCCAGGCCCGGTGTGATCCCGCTCGCCCCCCTCGGCCTCGGCGACCTGCTGGGCGGCGCCTTCGCCACCATGGGCCGCCACTGGAGACCGCTTCTCGGTGTGGCCGCCCTCGCGTACGGATGCGCCGCCCTCGTGGCCGCGGCCGCGCTGGCCGTCGCCTACCGCGCGGTCGGCGACGATCTGCGCGGACTCTCCGACCCGGGCTACCCCACCGCCCCGGCCTGGCACGACGTCCGGCCGCTGCTGCTCGCCTTCCTCTGGGTCTGGGTCATCGGGATGCTCGCGCTGCTGCTCGCCAACGCGCTGGTGCAGGCGGCCTGCCCCGAGCTGGTCCGGCACGCGGTCCTGGGCCGGCGGACCACCCTGCGCGCGACGCTGCGGCGGGCCTCGGCGCGCCTGCCCGCGGTCCTCGGCACGGCCGCCCTGAGCTGGCTGATCGCCCTCGTCCCGATGGCGCTGTTCCTGGCGGCGTCCATCGCCACGGTGGTCCCGCTCGTCCGGCGGGACGGGTCGCACCTGGCCCTCTGGCTGATCGTGGCCGGTTTCGCGGGCGCGCTCGCGCTCACGCCCCCGGCGGTCTGGCTCTGGGTCCGGTTCGCTCTGGCCCCCGCGGCCGCCGTGATCGAGTCCCAGGGCCCGGTGGCGGCCCTGCGCCGCTCGGCGGAGCTGGTGCGCGGCGCCTGGTGGCGGATCTTCGGCATCTCGCTGCTGGCCTATGTCATGGCGGCCTTCGCCGGCATGGTCCTCCAGCAACTGATCGACCTCGCCGGGCTGTTCCCCGCCGTACCCGGCGCGGGTGACGACGACGGCCCCACCGCGGGGGCGGTCCTGGTCACCCTCGTCGCCTCGCTGGCGCTCTCCCTGGCCGGCCAGTTCCTCAGCCAGATCGTGCTGACGGCCTTCCCGCAGCTCGTGCTGAATCTGCTCTATGTGGACCAGCGCATCCGCGCGGAGAATCTGGCCCCCACCCTCGCCGCCGCCGCGGAGGCGGCGGACCGGCCCGGGGGCTGACCCGGTGCACACGAACGCCGGCCGGGCCGGAGACGGCCCGGCCGGCGGCCGGGAAACACGAGGCGCCCCGCTCGGGGGGGGGCGCCGGAGGATCGGATCAGACGTTGAAGCCCAGTGCGCGGAGCTGCTCGCGGCCATCGTCCGTGATCTTGTCCGGGCCCCACGGCGGCATCCAGACCCAGTTGATCTTGAGTTCGCTGACGATGCCGTCCGTCGCCGCCTTCGCCTGGTCCTCGATCACATCCGTCAGCGGACAGGCCGCCGACGTCAGGGTCATGTCCAGGGTGGCGGTGTTGGAATCGTCGATGTGGATGCCGTAGATCAGGCCGAGATTGACGACATCGATACCCAGCTCGGGGTCGACGACGTCGTACAGCGCCTCGCGGACCTCGTCCTCCGAGGCCGGCTTGATCGTCAGGGTCTCGTTCTCGCTCATGCGGTCTCCTTCGTCGCACTCTCGCCCAGGGCCTGGGCCGTCGCGTCCTTCCATGCCATCCAGCTCAGCAGTGCGCACTTGACGCGGGCGGGGTACTTGGAGACGCCGGCGAACGCGATCGCGTCCTCCAGCACCTCCTCCATCGCGTCGTCCGGCTCCAGCTGGCCCTTGGAGTGCATCAGCTCCAGGAAGGTGCCCTGGATCTTGTCCGCCTCGGCCAGTTCCTTGCCGACCAGCAGTTCATTCAGTACGGATGCGCTGGCCTGGCTGATGGAGCAGCCCTGGCCCTCGTACGAGACATCCGCGATCCGCGAACCTTCGTACCGCACACGCAGCGTGATCTCGTCACCACAGGTCGGGTTCACGTGGTGCACTTCGGCGTCGCCGTCCCGCAGACCGCGCCCGTGCGGGTGCTTGTAGTGGTCCAGGATGACGTCCTGGTACATCGAATCCAGCTTCACGGACAGCCTCTCAAGTCCTCATCCGAAGAACTGACGGACGTGCTCCAGCCCCTCGACCAGAGCGTCGACCTCGGCCGGAGTGGAGTACAGATAGAAAGACGCTCTCGTGGTCGCGGGAATTCCGTAGCGCAGGCAGACCGGCCGGGCGCAGTGGTGGCCGACCCGGACGGCGATGCCCTGCTCGTCGAGGACCTGGCCCACATCGTGCGGATGGATGTCACCGAGCGTGAAGGAGATCGTGGCGCCCCGGTCCTCGGCCGTGGCCGGGCCGATGATCCGCAGATCGGGGACCTCCAGCAGCCGCTTCACCGCGTACTCGGTGATGGCGTGCTCATGCGCGGCAATCCGCTCCATACCGATCGCGGAGAGATAGTCCACGGCCGCGCCGAGGCCCACGGCCTGCGCGATCGGGGGCGTACCCGCCTCGAACTTGTGCGGGGCCGGCGCATAGGTCGACGAGTGCATCGACACGGTCTCGATCATCTCGCCGCCGCCGAGGAACGGAGGCAGGTCCTCCAGCAGTTCCTGACGGCCCCAGAGCACCCCGATCCCGGTGGGTCCGACCATCTTGTGGCCGGTGAAGGCCACGAAGTCGGCCTGGAGCGCCTGGACGTCCAGCACCTGGTGCGGGGCGGCCTGCGAGGCGTCGACGCAGACCAGCGCGCCGACCTCCTGGGCGCGGCGGACGATCGCCTCGACCGGGTTCTGGGTGCCCAGGATGTTGGAGACCAGCACAAAGGAGACGATCTTCGTCTTCTCGGTGATGATCTCGTCGATGTTGGACAGGTCGAGACGGCCGTCGTCGGTGATGCCGAACCACTTCAGCTTCGCGCCCGTACGCTGCGACAGAAGCTGCCACGGCACGATGTTGGAGTGGTGCTCCATCTCCGTGATGACGATCTCGGTCTCGTGGTCCACGCGGTAGGGCTCGTCGGCCCAGCCGAGCATGTTGGCCACGAGGTTCAGTGACTCCGACGCGTTCTTGGTGAAGATCACCTCGTCGCGGCTGGGAGCGTTGATGAAGGCGGCGACCTTGTCGCGCGCGCCTTCGTACAGCGCCGTGGCCTCCTCGGCGATGGTGTACACGCCCCGGTGGACGTTCGCGTTGTGCCGCTCGTAGTACTCGTTGAGTGTGTCGAGCACCTGGCGCGGCTTCTGCGAGGTCGCCGCGGAGTCCAGGTACACGAGCTTCTTGCCGTCGTGGATCACCCGGTCGAGGATCGGGAAATCCTTGCGGATCGCCTCGTCGAGCAGTCGATCCGACGCTGTGAGAAGGCCCGGCAGCTCTGTCACGCGCTCACGCCACCCTTCACATATGCCTCGTAGCCCTCTTCCTCCAGCTTGTCGGCCAGTTCCGCGCCGCCGGACTCGGCGATACGGCCCTGGGCGAAGACATGCACGAAGTCGGGCTTGATGTAGCGGAGAATCCGCGTGTAGTGCGTGATCAGCAGGGTGCCGACCTCGCCGGTCCCGCGGACGCGGTTGACGCCCTCGGAGACGACCCGCAGCGCGTCCACGTCGAGGCCGGAGTCGGTCTCGTCGAGGATCGCGATCGCGGGCTTGAGCAGTTCGAGCTGGAGGATCTCGTGGCGCTTCTTCTCACCGCCGGAGAAGCCCTCGTTCAGATTGCGCTCGGCGA
This sequence comes from Streptomyces sp. NPDC002018, assembly GCF_042890865.1. NCBI lineage: Bacteria > Bacillati > Actinomycetota > Actinomycetes > Kitasatosporales > Streptomycetaceae > Streptomyces > Streptomyces sp. NPDC002018. Next base: position 283,289 of record NZ_JBIASO010000009.1, on the reverse strand, counting down.
AGGCGGGGTCCATCTGGAGGCGCTCCATGGTCTCCCGGACCTCCTTGACCCAGGTGCGCAGCTTGGGGGCCTCGCCGCGCACGGCGGTGGCGGAGGTGCGCAGGAAGTTGGAGACCGAGACGCCGGGGACCTCGACGGGGTACTGCATCGCGAGGAAGAGCCCGGCGCGGGCGCGCTCGTCGACGGTCATGCCGAGGACGTCCTCGCCGTCCAGGGTCACGGTGCCGCCGGTGACCGTGTACTTGGGGTGGCCCGCGAGGGAGTAGGCGAGGGTCGACTTGCCGGAGCCGTTGGGGCCCATGATGGCGTGCGTCTCGCCCTGCTTGACGGTCAGGTCGACGCCCTTGAGGATCTCGCGGGGGCCGGCCTCGGCCTCGACGGAGACGTGCAGGTCGTGGATTTCAAGCGTTGCCATGGGTGACTCAGGACTCCTGGGTGACGGAGACGAGCACATCGTCCCCTTCGATCTTTACGGGGTATACGGGGACGGGGCGCGTCGCGGGCAGACCGGACGGTTTCCCGGTGCGGAGGTCGAAGCTGGAGCCGTGCAGCCAGCATTCGATCATGCAGTCCTCGACCTCGCCCTCCGAGAGCGAGACATTCGCGTGCGAGCAGATGTCGTTGATCGCGAACACCTCGCCGCCGGTACGGACGACGGAGACGGGCGTGCCGTCGAGTTCCACCCGCTTCGGGGTGTCCTCCGCCAGCTCGCCCAGCCCACAGACACGGACGAAGGCCATCAGACCGATGCCTCCAACTCCGCGTCGATCTTGGTCATCAGGCGTTCCTCGACGTCCGGCAGGCCGATCTTCTGGACCAGCTCGGCGAAGAAGCCGCGGACCACCAGCCGGCGGGCCTCGGTCTCGGGGATGCCGCGGGCCATCAGATAGAAGAGCTGCTCGTCGTCGAACCGGCCGGTGGCCGAGGCATGGCCGGCGCCCGCGATCTCGCCGGTCTCGATCTCCAGGTTCGGCACCGAGTCGACCCGCGCGCCGTCCGTGAGGACCAGGTTGCGGTTCATCTCATAGGTGTCGGTGCCCTCGGCCGAGGCCCGGATCAGTACGTCACCGATCCAGACCGCGTGCGCGTCGCTGCCCTGGAGCGCGCCCTTGTAGGCCGCGTTGGACTTGCAGTGCGGGGCGTTGTGGTCGACGAAGAGACGGTGCTCCTGGTGCTGGCCGCGGTCGGTGAAGTACAGACCGAACAGCTCGGCCTCACCGCCCGGGGCCGCGTACCTCACCTGGGGCGTGAGCCGTACGACATCGCCGCCGAAGGTGACCACCACGGACTTGAAGGAGGCGTCCCGGCCGACCAGCGCGTTGTGCTGGGCGACATGGACGGCCTTCTCGTCCCAGTCCTGGAGCGAGACGACGGTCAGCTTGGCGCCGTCGCCGACGAGGTAGTCGACATTGGCCGCGAGCACGGCGTCGCCGGTGTGGTCGATGACGACGACCGCCTCGGCGAAGGCTCCCAGCTCGACGATCTGGTGCCCGTAGGCGGTGCCGCCCTCGCCGTGGACGCTGATCCTGATCGGCTCGCTCAGCACGGTCTCCTTCGGCACCGAGACGACCGAGGCCTTCTCGAACGAGGAGTACGCCTGGGCGGCGACCCGGTCGACCGGAACACCGGCGCGGCCGATCCGCTCGTCCTCCCGGCCGACGGTCTCGACGACGACGCCGTCGGGTGCGGTCACCTCGACCGTGACGCCGTCCGCCGCGACGGCGGTGCCGTCGTGCAGCCCGCGCAGCCGCTCCAGCGGCGTGAACCGCCACTCCTCCTCACGGCCGTGCGGGACGGGGAAGTCCGCCACGTCGTAGGAGGGGGGCGCGCTCATGCGCGTGGCGACGGTCGACTCGGCGGCCACCGCGATCGAACCGGCGGTGGTGGAACCCGCCGGAATGTTCTGAGCCTCAGCCATGGCTGTCGTCGTGCTCTCTCTCTGCCTCTGCGTAAGGAATAACGGTCACTGGCGGGGGCGCCGCCGGGCCGGGGTCAGCCGACGGAGCCTTCCATCTGGAGTTCGATCAGCCGGTTGAGCTCCAGCGCGTACTCCATGGGCAGTTCCTTGGCGATCGGCTCGACGAAGCCGCGCACGATCATCGCCATCGCCTCGAACTCGGAGAGACCGCGGCTCATCAGGTAGAAGAGCTGGTCCTCGGAGACCTTGGAGACGGTGGCCTCGTGGCCCATGGACACGTCGTCCTCACGGACGTCCACGTACGGGTACGTGTCGGAGCGGGAGATGGTGTCCACCAGCAGGGCGTCGCAGAGCACATTGGACTTGGAGCCCTCGGCGCCCTCACCGATCTCGATCAGACCACGGTAGGAGGTGCGGCCGCCACCGCGCGCCACCGACTTGGAGACGATGTTCGACGAGGTGTTGGGGGCCATGTGGACCATCTTGGCGCCGGCGTCCTGGTGCTGGCCCTCGCCCGCGAAGGCGATGGACAGGGTCTCGCCCTTGGCGTGCTCGCCCATCAGATAGACGGCCGGGTACTTCATGGTCACCTTGGAGCCGATGTTTCCGTCGACCCACTCCATCGTGGCGCCCTCATAGGCGACGGCGCGCTTGGTGACCAGGTTGTACACGTTGTTCGACCAGTTCTGGATGGTCGTGTAGCGGCAGCGCCCGCCCTTCTTGACGATGATCTCGACCACGGCGCTGTGCAGCGAGTCCGAGGAGTAGATCGGGGCGGTGCAGCCCTCGACGTAGTGGACGTAGGCGTCCTCGTCGACGATGATCAGCGTCCGCTCGAACTGGCCCATGTTCTCCGTGTTGATACGGAAGTAGGCCTGGAGCGGGATGTCGACGTGCACGCCCTTCGGCACGTAGATGAACGATCCGCCGGACCACACGGCCGTGTTCAGCGAGGCGAACTTGTTGTCACCGACCGGGATGACCGTGCCGAAGTACTCCTGGAACAGCTCGGGGTGCTCCTTGAGCGCGGTGTCCGTGTCCAGGAAGATGACGCCCTGCTCCTCCAGGTCCTCGCGGATCTGGTGGTAGACGACCTCGGACTCGTACTGGGCGGCGACACCGGCGACGAGGCGCTGCTTCTCCGCCTCCGGGATGCCGAGCTTGTCGTACGTGTTCTTGATGTCCTCGGGCAGTTCCTCCCAGGAAGCGGCCTGCTTCTCGGTGGACCGGACGAAGTACTTGATGTTGTCGAAGTCGATGCCCGACAGGTCCGAGCCCCAGCTCGGCATGGGCTTCTTGCCGAACAGGCGCAGACCCTTGAGCCGCAGCTTCAGCATCCACTCCGGCTCGTTCTTCTTCTCCGAGATGTCGCGGACGACAGCCTCGGAGAGACCGCGCTTGGCCGCGGCGCCCGCGGCGTCGGAGTCGGCCCAGCCGAATTCGTACGTACCCAGACCCTCGAGCTCGGGGTGGGCAGTCTCCGTGGGGAGCGTCATTCGGGGTTCCTCCCGGCTGTGCTTTCAGATGCGTGATGGGTGGTCTCTTGGGTGGCGCTGGCGCGGGGGATGAACGTCGTGCAGACACCGTCGCCGTGGGCGATGGTGGCCAGCCGCTGCACATGGGTGCCGAGCAGTCGGGAGAAGGACTCCGTCTCCGCCTCGCAGAGCTGCGGGAACTGCTCGGCGACATGGGCGACCGGGCAGTGGTGCTGGCAGAGCTGCTCGCCCTGCTGGTTCGGCGCGCTACGCGCCGTAGCAGCGTACCCGTCGGCGCTCAGTGCCCTGGCGAGAGCCTCGGTGCGCTTGTCGGGCTCGGCGGACTCGACCGCCGCGCGGTAGGTCTCGGACTGGTCGGCGAGGCGGGCGCGCGCGAACGCCGCGACGGCCGCCTCACCGCGCTCGCCGCCGCCCGCGGCCCGCGCGATCCAGCGCAGGGCGTCGGCGGCGAGCTGGTCGTAGGACTGGTCGAAGGCGTCCCGGCCGCAGTCGGTCAGGACGAACACCTTGGCCGGCCTGCCCCGCCCGCGTGAGCCGTAGACCCGCTGCTCACGGGGTTCCACCACGGCGTCGGCGGCCAGGGCGTCGAGATGACGGCGGACGGCCGCCTGGGTGAGCCCGAGGCGCCCCGCGAGCTCGGAGACCGTGGAGGGGCCATGGTCCAGGATGGAGCGCGCGACCCGGTTGCGAGTGGAGTGCTCACCGGTCGCGAGTTCCTCCTGAGGAGCCTCGCCAACGTATTTCACAACGCCATTGTTGCGTAATTCCGGCGGCCCTGACAACCACGGTCCGCAGCGGCCGGCGGTGGGTTCCATCACTTAGGGTTACCTAAGAAGTGGCGTTTCGCGGTGTGGGACAAGGGCTCCCGCGCGCGTGGGACGGCTTCCCGAACGCCGTACGAGGTCCCCCTCACCGACAGGGCAAACAGCGCCTTCCGGCCCCCCGGCGGCCCCTTTCGGCCCCGCGGGCCGGGGGCCGCCGCGCCCTGCCTAGACTTCCCGGCATGCGCAGCGTCTTCCCGGGCGGCTCCCTGCCCGACCGCGGTACCGCCACGGGCCCGGCCCCCGGAGAGCCCGTCGTCGAGGTCCGCGGTCTGGTCAAGCGGTACGGGTCCAGAACCGCGGTCGACGGCCTCGACCTGGTGGTACGCGCCGGTACGGTCACCGCCGTGCTCGGCCCCAACGGCGCGGGCAAGACCACGACGGTCGAGATCTGCGAGGGCTACCGCCGGGCCGACGCGGGCAGCGTGCGCGTCCTCGGTCTCGACCCCGTCGCGGACGGCGCCCGGCTCCGCCCGCGCATCGGCGCGATGCTCCAGTCGGGCGGTGTGTACTCCGGTGCGCGCGCGGAGGAGATGCTCCGCCACATGGCCCGGCTGCACGCGCGTCCGCTGGACGTGGACGCGCTGATCGAACGGCTCGGCCTCGGCGACTGCGGCCGTACCACCTACCGCCGGCTCTCCGGCGGCCAGCAGCAGCGGCTCGCGCTCGCCCTGGCCGTCGTCGGCCGCCCCGAACTGGTCTTCCTGGACGAACCGACCGCCGGGCTGGACCCGCAGGCCCGCCGCTCCGCCTGGGAGCTGGTCCGCGAGCTGCGCGCCGACGGGGTCACCGCCGTACTGACCACGCATTTCATGGACGAGGCCGAAGAACTCGCCGACGAGGTCGTGATCATCGACGCGGGCCGGGTGATCGCCCAGGGCAGCCCGGAGGAGCTGTGCCGCGGCGGCGCCGAGAACACCCTGCGCTTCACCGGGCGCCCCGGTCTCGACCTCGGCTCCCTGCTGAAGGCGCTGCCCGACGGGACGGGCGCCGACGAGCTGTCCCCGGGGGCGTACCGGATCAGCGGCTCGGTCGGCCCCCAGCTCCTCGCCACGGTGGCCTCCTGGTGCGCGCAGCACGGGGTGATGCCGGACGGGATCTCCGTCGAGCGGCACACGCTGGAGGACGTCTTCCTCGAACTGACCGGCAAGGAGCTGCGTTCATGACCGCCGACACGAGCAGCGGCACGGGCGCGGCCACGGGCGCGGGAGCGGCCACGGGCACAGGAGCGGGGGCGGGAACGTACGCCCCGGCACCCGGCGCGGCCCCCGTGCTCCGCATGATCGCGGCCCAGACCGCGTTCGAGACCAGACTGCTGCTGCGCAACGGTGAACAGCTCCTGCTGACCGTGATCATCCCCTCGCTGCTGCTGGTGCTGTTCTCGACGGTCGACATCGTCGACACCGGCGCGGACGAGGCGGTCGACTTCCTCGCACCCGGTGTGCTCGCCCTGGCCGTGATGTCCACGGCGTTCACCGGACAGGCCATCGCCACGGGGTTCGAGCGGCGGTACGGCGTGCTCAAGCGGCTCGCCGTGTCCCCGCTGCCCCGATGGGCCCTGATGACCGCCAAGACGCTCTCCGTCCTGGTCACCGAGGTGCTCCAGATCGCGCTGCTGACGGTGATCGCCCTCGCGCTGGGCTGGTCCCCGCACGGAAACCCGCTCACCGTCGTGCTGCTGCTCGTGCTGGGCACCGCGGCCTTCTCCGGGCTCGGTCTGCTGATGGCGGGCACGCTGCGGGCGGAGGCGACACTGGCCGCGGCCAATCTGGTCTTCCTGCTGCTCCTGGTGGGCGGCGGGGTGATCGTGCCGCTGGACCGGTTCCCCGACACGGCCGGGTCCGTCCTCGGGCTGCTGCCGATCTCGGCGCTCTCCGACGGTCTGCGGGACGTCCTCCAGCACGGCGCCGCGGTGCCCTGGGGCGATCTGGGGGTGCTGGCAGGCTGGGCCGCGCTCGGCCTCGGCGCCGCCGCGGCGCTCTTCCGCTGGGAGTGAGCGCCCCCGTCCCGCCGGGAGGAGCGCCCCGTCCCGCCGGCAGTGGGCGCCCCGTCCCGCTGGGGGTGGGCGCCCCGTCCCGGGGTGCGCGCCCCCCTCGTGAAAAGCTGCACAAGCTCCCGCCTACGATGGTTGCCGTGCTGACCCCCCTCGCCTCTATCGCCCAGCGCTGGACGCCTTCGCCCCGTACGGTCCGGCGCGCCGCGCTCACCGCCGTCGTGATGAGCGTGGTGATCGTCGTCACCGGTGGCGCGGTCCGGCTGACCGGCTCCGGCCTCGGCTGCGACACCTGGCCCAAGTGCACGGACGACAGCCTGTTCGCCACGCCCGAGCAGGGCATCCACGGTGCGATCGAGTTCGGCAACCGGATGCTGACGTATGTGCTGTGCGCGGCGGTCGGCTGGGCGATCATCGCGGTGCGCTCGGCGAAGCCCCGGCGGCGCGGGCTGACCCGGCTCGCCTGGTCCCAGTTCTGGATCGTCATGGGCAACGCCGTGATCGGCGGCGTCACGGTGCTGATGGACCTCAACCCGTGGACCGTGGCGGGCCACTTCTTCCTCGCCACCGGCCTGATCACCGTCACCACGCTCACCTGGCTGCGCACCCGCGAGGGCGACGGCGCGGCCCGGCCGCGTGTGCCGCGCCCCGTGCGCAAGCTGTCCTGGGCCCTGACCGGGGCGGCCGTGGTCCTGATCGCGGCGGGGACGACGGTGACGGGCTCGGGCCGGCACGCGGGCGACAGCAGCGATGTGCCGCGCATGCCGTTCGACTGGGTCACCGCCGCCCATGTGCACGCGGTGTTCGCCTGGCTCGTCTGCGCGCTGGCCGTGGCGATGTGGCTGGTGTTGCGGGTGGTGGACGCCCCGTCGGACACCCGGGCGCGCGCCCGGGAACTGCTGCTGGTCCTGCTCGGCCAGGGCGCGATCGGCTATGTGCAGTTCTTCACCGATGTCCCGGAGATCCTGGTCGGCGCCCATATGCTCGGCTCCTGTCTGGTCTGGATCGCCGTGCTGCGGCTGGCGATGAGCCTGCGCGAACGCCCGAACGCCACACCCGAGATCCCGGCGCAGCCGGAGTCCACGCTCTCCCCGGTCGCAGGCTAGCTAGGGCCTCTCGCTCGGTCCTGTCCGGCGGGACTTCACGGGGCCTGGGACGCCCAGGTCCGTTCGTCCGCCGCCAGCAGCTCTCTCATCCGGGCCGCCGGCGGCAGCGGGCCGTGGTCCGCCGTGACGCGCAGGGCCGCCGCCGCCGTGAGATGCCCCAGGCGCACGGCGTGCACGGGGTCGCCTGCCGCCCGCAGCCCGGCCAGGAAGCCCGCCGCGAACGCGTCGCCCGCGCCCACCGGCTCCACCACCTCGACCGGCAGGGCCGGGACGGTGTGCGGCACCTGGCCGAGATAGGCCGTGGCCGCCCGTCCGCCGTCCTTGACCACCACGACGCGCGGCCCCGGCAGCAGGGCCCGTACCGCCGAGGCGTCCGTCACCGCCGGGCCCCACAGCGCCTGGGCCTCGTCCAGACCCACGAAGACCAGATCGGCGCGGTCGGCGAGCGCGTGCAGGATCTCCCCCGCCGACTCCCCCGCCGGGCGGCCGGTCCACAGCGCGGCGCGATGGTTCACGTCGAAGCTGACCGGATACGGCCGGCCGGGTGCCAGCGCCTCCTCGGCCAGGGCCCGGCAGCTCTCCGACAGCGCGGGGGTGATGCCGGTGAGATGGACGAGTCCCGCTCCCCGTACGGCCGCCGACCGCAGCACCTCCGGGCCGAGCGCCGAGGCGGCGGAGCCGCGCCGGTAGTAGTGCACACGGGTGCCGTCGGCGCCGGGGTTCTTGATCAGCAGACCCGTCGGCCGGGTGGGATCCGTGCGTACGCCGGTGACGTCCACGCCGAAGGACGCCACCCGCTCGCGGATCCGTCCGCCGAACGGGTCGTCGCCGAGCGCGGACACCCAGCGCACCGGCACCCCGTGGTCGGCCAGATACATCGCCACGTTCGACTCGGCGCCCGCGATGTCCAGCCGGAGCAGCTCCGCGTCGTCGAGCGGGGCGACCGGCTCGGGCGCCAGGGCCGCCATCGTCTCCCCGACACAGACGACGGGCCCCGCCCCGATCGGCCGGAGTCCGCCGTCCGGCACGCGCGGGGTGCTCATGAGCCGCTGCCCGGGTCCGGGCGGTAGGCCGCCGCCGGCGGTCCCGGTACCTCGACCCGTACGGTGAAAACCGCGCCGTCGAGGGGCCCCGGCCGGGACAGCCCCGTACGGGCACTGGTGATGTACAGCGTGCGCCCGTCCTCCCCGCCCAGACAGACCCCGGCGGGCTGTGACGCGGGGACAGGAACCACCCGGTCCAGGGTGCCGTCCCGGCGGTAGCGGTGGACCACGCCCTCGCCCCAGACGGCGGTCCACAGACCGCCGTCCGCGTCGACGGCCATACCGTCGGGCCCGCCCGCCGCCAGCCTCGTGAACACCGACGGCTCCCCCAGCGCGCCCGTCCCCGGGTCGACCGGATACCGGCGGATGAGCCCCCGCGCGCTGTCCGCGAGGAACAGGGTCGCTCCGTCGCCGGAGAACGCGGGGCCGTTCGGTACGGTGATGCCGCCCAGCACCCGGTGGACGGTTCCGTCGCGGTCGACGCGGTAGAGGGATCCCGCGCCCTCGACCCCGTCGTAGGCCATGCTGCCCGCCCAGAAACGGCCGTGCGGATCGGCGGTCCCGTCGTTCATCCGCATCGGTACGGGCGCGCCGTCCTCCGGACGCGCCAGCCACCGGACCCGGCCGCCCGCGTCCGCGCCCCCGCCGGTCTCGGCGTCGGCGTCGGCATCGGCGTTCCCGTCGGCGTCGGCGTTCCCGTCGGCATCGGCATCGGCGTCAGTGTTCCCGTCGGCGTCGAGCAGACAGATCCCCGGGCCCGCCGCCGCGATCCAGCTTCCGGGACGGCCCTCGACCGGGGCCACCGCGCCGAGGGCCACCGGCAGCCGCGCCAGCTCGGCCAGCGCTCCCGTGCCCGCGGGGTCGCCGGACGGCGCCGTCAGCAGCCGCCCGGAGAGGATGTCGACCAGTACGATCCGGCCGTCGGCCCAGCGGATTCCCTCGCCCAGTTCGAGACGGTCCGTCCAGCGGGGCTCGGCCCCCGCGCCGCTCATCGCCCCGCCTCCGCCCGCTCGCGCACCACGGTGAGGAAGTCCCTCGCCCGTGTGCGCAGTGCGTCGGGGTCTCCGCCGTCCGCCGCGTCCCCGACCAGCGGTGAACCGACCCCCACCGCCACCGCCCCGGCCGCCAGATACGCGCGCGCGGCCGCCGCGTCCACTCCTCCGACCGGGACGAACGGCAGGTCGGGGAAGGGGCCCCGCAGCGCCCGCAGATACGCCGGGCCGCCCGTCTGCCCGGCCGGGAAGAGCTTGAGCGCCTCGGCGCCGAGCCGCACCGCGCTCAGGATCTCCGTCGGTGTCATGACCCCGGCGAGGGCGGGCATGCCCAGCTCCCTGGCCACGGTGATGCCGTCGCTGACCGCCGGGGTCACGATGAAGTCGGCGCCCGCCGCGTGCGCGGCGCGCGCGTCGTCGGGGCCGAGGACCGTGCCCGCGCCGAGCGGCGCGTCCGGGCCGAGAGCGGCACGGGCGCGGGCGATCACCTCCAGCGCGTTCCGTCCGGAGAGCGACACCTCGATGAGGGCGACGCCCTCCTCGGCCAGGGTCAGTACGGTCCTCAGCGCCGCGTCCGGATCGGCGCCGCGCACGATGGCGACCAGCCGGTGGGCGCGGAGCGCGCTCAGCAGATCCACGGGGTTCCTCTTCTCTTCCTCTTCTTCATGGATGGGATGGCTTCATGGGCGGCGCCCGTGCAGGGCCTGTGCGTGGGCTGTGGCAGGGCCTGTGCACGGGCTGTGCATCGACGGCGGCTCCGGTGCGCGCGGGGCGGCGCTCCGGCGCGCTTCACGCGGGGCGGCGCACCGACAGCGTGAGCCGCCAGCGGACCTCGCCCGACGCGGGGACGCGTGCCGCGTCCTCCTCCCCCGCGTGGGCCAGGTCGAAGACGCGCCCGAGCATCGGCTCGACCCCGAGGGAGCGGTACGGCGCGTCCTCGGGGAAGCCGCCGAGGTTGCGCCAGAGCGCGACCGAGACCGGCTGTCCCCCGGCCTCGACCGACAGGCACAGTTCGTCGGCCCCGTCCCGTACGGACACCTCGGACGTGTCGACCACGGCGCCCACGGCCGTACCGTCGGCGGGGCCGAGCCGGTCGAGCGGCACGCCCGCCACCGTGGGCCAGCGGCCCGGGAGCAGGCCCGCGCCGCCGTCGGGATACAGCCGGACCGCCGCCCCCTCGGGCATCACCACCCGGGCCCGCACGGAGAGTTCGAGCAGCGCGTGCGCGGCCCAGAGGAACCGGTAGCCGGGCGCGGCGGACAGCCGGTAGTCCACGACCGTACGCGCGGGTTGCGCGCTGATCCGCCGCAGCAGCCGGAAGTCCGGGCAGTCGACCGCCTCCGCCACCCCCGGCCCGCTCTCCTCGGCCCGCCGCCACACCCGGGACCACGCGTCACCGTGATCCGGTGTCCCCCTGATCGTGGGGACGCACTCCTCCAGGCCGCCCGCGTCGGCGAACGCGTCCCCCGGCCGGACGCCCGCCCGGCGCGGCTCGTCCCGGAACCACAGCCACTCCCGGCCGCCGTCCCGGCCGTCCCCGCCGCCCCGCAGCGACGTCCAACGCCCGCCGTGGGCCGGGTCCGTGACCACCAGGGGCGCGGCGGCCCCGGCCCTCACCATTCCGCGAACGACCCGTCCGCGTGCCGCCACACCGGGTTGCGCCACGCGTGCCCCGCGCGGTCGGCGGCCCGTACCGCGTCCTCGTCGACCGTGATGCCGAGGCCCGGCAGCCCGGTGCGGTGCGCCTGCCCCGCCTCGAACCGGAAGGGTTCGGTGTCGACGACGTACGACAGCAGATCGGCGTCCTTGTTGTAGTGGATGCCCCGGCTCTGTTCCTGGATGAGGAAGTTCGGTGTGCAGAAGGCGATCTGGAGGCTGGCGGCGAGCGCGATGGGCCCCAGCGGGCAGTGCGGCGCCAGTTGCGCCCCGTACGTGTCCGCCAGCGACGCGATCCGGTGGACCTCCGAGATGCCTCCCGCGTGCGAGAGGTCCGGCTGTGCCACGGCGATCCCCGCCGCCAGCGCGGGCAGGAACTCGGCCCGCCCGTAGAGCCGTTCACCGGTGGCTATGGGCACCGGGCTCGCCGCCACGAGCGCGGGCAGCAGATGCCCGTGCTCGGGCAGCAGGGGCTCCTCGGCGAACAGCGGGTGCAGCGGGGCGATCTCCTGGAGGACACGGCGCACACCGGCCGGGCCGAAGCGCCCGTGGAAGTCCACAGCGACATCGCGGTCCGGGCCGAGGACCGCGCGGGCCGCGGCCACCCGTTCCACCACGGCGGTGGTCTCGGCCAGGGTGGTGATCGGTGACGTACGGCCCGCCGCGTTCATCTTGACGGCGGTGAAGCCCGCCTCGACCTGTTCGGTGATCTCCTCGGTGAGCCGGTCCGGTTCGTCACCGCCGACCCACGCGTAGACGCGCACGGAGTCCCGTACGGGTCCGCCGAGCAGGGCGTGCACGGGTGCCCCGTAGGTCTTGCCCGCGATGTCCCACAGCGCCTGGTCGATCCCCGCGACGGCGCTGGAGAGCACCGGGCCGCCCCGGTAGAAGCCGCTCTTGCTGAGCACCTGCCAGTGGTCCTGGATCCTGAGCGGGTCCTGGCCGATCAGATACTCGGCGAGGACGCCGACGGCGGCCCGGACGACCTCGGCACGGCCCTCGACCACCGGTTCGCCCCAGCCCACCACGCCCTCGTCGGTCTCGATCCGGCAGAACAGCCAGCGGGGCGGTACGAGGAACGTCTCCACTCGAACGATCTTCACTTGGCCTCGGGGCCCTTCTCCTCGGTGTCCGCGCGGGGAGCGCCGTGCACCTTGTCGAGGTCGCGCACCGCCTGGTCGAGCAGGGCGCGCATGGCGCGCTCCGCCGCGTCCTGGTCCCCCGCCCGTACGGCGTCGAGGACGGCACGGTGACTGGGTACGGGGTCCTCGCCGTGCGGGGAGCTGTGCACGATCTGGTCGCGGTGGGCCAGTCCGGACTCGATGACCATCTCCATCCGTTCCAGCAGTTCGTTGTGGGTGGCCGCGAGCAGCGCCCGGTGGAAGGCGAGGTCGGCCTCGACCGCGCGGGCCGCCCCGCCGGCCTCGCTGCTGTCGTCCTCCGTCGTCCGGCCCATCGCCGTCAACGCCGCCTCCAGCTCGGCGAGATCGTCGTCGGTGCGGCGCGCGGCGGCCAGCCGTACGGCGGCCGGCTCCACGATCCCGCGTACCTCTCCCAGATTGCGCAGCAGACCGAGGTCGGCGTCGGAGCTGGTGCCGTCGGCGAACTGCCAGCGCAGGACGTCCGCGTCGAGGAGGTTCCAGTCGGCACGGGCTCTGACGAACGTGCCTCTGCGCTGCCGTGCGTCGACCATCCCCTTGGCCCCGAGCACCTTCAGCGATTCGCGCAGGGCGGTCAGACTGACGTCCAGCTCGCGCTGCAACGCCACGAGATCGAGTGTCGCCCCCTCGGGAATCTCCCCGCTGAGCACCCGGCGCGCAAGAATCTCCACGGTCTGGCCGTGTACTCCGCGGCGCGCGTACGGCGTCATGTCGTAATGCCTTTCTGCTGGTCGGTCGTTGTCCGGCGGTGGTGGCGCGGTGTCGGCGGTCCTGGGGTCAGGCCGACGCCTTCACCACGCTCCAGCCGCCGTCCACGAGCAGGCTCGATCCGGTGATGTACGAAGCTTCCTCGGCCGCCAGAAAGGCGATCGCCGCGGCGACCTCCTCGGGTCTCCCGAAGCGGCGGGCCGCGGTCTCGGCGACGCTGCGCTCCCGGTCCGCCGCCGGCACCCGGTCCCAGGCGGCGGTGAGGATCGGTCCCGGCAGGACGGCGTTGACCCGTACCTCGGGGCCGTACTCCACGGCGAGCTGTCCGCTGAGCGAGAGCAGCGCGCCCTTGGAGGCGGCGTACGCGGGGTGTCCGGGGATGCCTTTGTGCGCGTGGACGGACGAGGTGAGGACCACCGCCCCGCGCTGGGCGCGCAGATCGGGCAGAACGGCCCGGAAGCCGAGGAAGCCGCCGGTGAGATTGACGGCGAGCTGGCGTTCCCAGGCGTCGAGGGAGAGTTCGTGGGCGGGCGCGACCCGTACGGTGTAGGCGTTGCTGACCAGGACGCCGACCGGTCCGTAGGTGTGCGCGGCGGCCACGATCCGCTCCCAGTCTCCCTCGTCGGAGACATCCGCCGGGACGAAGGTGGCGCTGCCGCCGGCCGCGCGGACACCGGCGGCGACGGCTTCCCCGCGCTCCGCCGCGATGTCCGCGAGGATCACGGCTGCGCCTTCCGCCGCGAGCCGTTCGGCGGTGGCGGCGCCGATGCCCGAGGCGGCTCCGGTGACCACGGCGACGCGGTCGGTGAATCGGGCGGTTCCGTTCATGGGACGGGTCGACTCCTTGGGGGGTGGGGGCGGGGTGTCGGGACGGTGGACGGCGGGCCGGCCGCCGGGGACCGGTGACGGGGTCAACGCCGGTGTGTCCTGGGCGACATGAAGACTGTAGTGACCGTGCGGTCCGGTCCGGTCACTCACGCGTGAGGACCACCAGCTCCGCGTCGTACCGCTCCGTCCAGGCGAACGGCAGCCCGGAGTGGAGGAGATGGGCCCCGCTGTACAGGACGCCCGACGCGGTGTCCCGGTAGCGGGCCGCCGGGTCGAGTCCGCGCAGCCGGAGGCGGGCCGGGCGCCCCGGGACCAGCGGCGCGCCGTCCAGCCGTCCGGTGTTCCACGCCGTGACGACGACCCTGGCGCCGCCCGGCTCCTCGTACTGCGCCCCGCAGGTGGGGTCGGCCGGGGAGTTCAGCAGCCGCGCCTCCCCGTGGTGGACGACCGCGCGGATCTCCTTGTACCGGGCGATCCAGTCCGCCGCCTCGGCGCGCTGCTCCGGCGTCCAGGTACGGATGTCGGCGCCGATGCCGAGCACGCCGGCCGCCGCGGTGACGAAGCGGAAACCGAGCGAGCGCGGGCGCGGGTCGAAGACACCGGGCGCGTCGGTGACCCAGGAGCTCATGGTGTGCGGGGCGTGCGCGTGGAGATAGCCGTACTGGATGGCGAGCCGGTCGAGCGGCGCGGTGTTGTCGCTGGGCCACACCACGTCCGTACGGGCGAGGGTGGCGTGCTCGATGCGGCCGCCACCGCCCGCGCAGCCCTCGACGGTGACCTCCGGGTGGTGCGTGCGGAGATGGTCGAGGACCCGCAGATACCCGGCGACATGCGCGGCGTCGAGGTCCTGCCGCTCGACGGGGCCGCCGCCGGGCCTGCCGCGTTCGGTGGGCGGGCGGTTCATGTCCCATTTGAGATAGCTGATGGCGTGGTCGCCGAGCAGCCGGTCGAGCGTGCCGAGGACGAATTCCTGGACGTCCTCGCGGCCGAGGTCGAGGAGGAGCTGGTTGCGTACGAGGGTGGCGGGGCGGCCCTCCAGCCGGTAGACCCACTCGGGGTGCGCCGCGTACAGCCCGGAGGCGGGGCTGATCGCCTCCGGCTCCACCCACAGTCCGAAGTCCAGTCCCAGCCCGTGGACCTGGGCGATGAAGTGGTCGAGTCCGTCCGGGAAGGACGCCGGATCGGTGTACCAGTCGCCGAGCCCGCCGGTGTCGTCGGGACGCCCGGTGAACCAGCCGTCGTCGACGACGAAGAGTTCGGCTCCCATCCCGGCGGCGATCCGGGCCAGTTCGAGCTGGGTCCCGGCCTCGACGTCGAAGCCGGTGGCCTCCCAGGAGTTGTAGAGGACCTTGCGGGGCCGGTCCATCCGGTCGCCGGTGAGCCGGCGCTCGTAGCGGTGCCAGACCCGGGTGAGCCCGTCGAGGCCGTCGGGGCTGAAGGCGCAGGCGAGCCGGGGGGTGCTGAGCGTCTCGCCGGGGGCGAGCCGTACCGCGCCCTCGTGCGGGACGCGTCCCGCACGGACCCGGACGGCGCCGCCGGGCTCGGCGTCGGTGGTGATGTGCCAGTTGCCGGACCACTCCAGGGCGATGCCGTAGGTGGGGGTGGCCCCCTCGGCGGGGAACGACGCGTCCTGGACGGCGAGCCAGGGGGCGTAGGCATGGCCGGGGACGGCCTGGGTGGAGGCCATCCCGAAGCTGCCACGGGCCAGTTCGAGCTGGGTGAGCTGGAACTCCTGGGACCACTGGCCGGTGAGGTACGTCAGCCGGGCGCCGCCCGTGACGGGGACGGTGACGGCGGCGGAGTCGAAGCGTTCCAGCCGCAGTCCGGTCTCCGCGAGGCAGGTCAGTTCGGTCCAGCGGAGGATCACATCGGTGCCGGGGACGGTCTCGTAGCACAGGGCCGTCGTCAGTCCGAGGGTCTCGTCGGTGAAGACCAGCCGCAGGGAGGAGTCGTCGGGGTGCGTGGCCCCGGCGAAGTGCCACCACACCCCGCGCTCCTGGCCGGGCCGCTGGGCGACCAGATCGGCGCCGGTGAACGGCCGCAGCCCGTACGGGATGTACTCGGCGGGCGCCAGATCGGCCGGGGTGATGAAGTGCGTACGCCGTGACCAGTCCAGCGCGGAGGGTCCGGTCTCGGCTCCGTGCGGGCCCCACGCGGCCAGTTCGGCCCAGCGTCCGTCGCCGGCGAGGACGACCGCGTAGGTGGTGTTCTCGGTGCGCAGCAGCCACCGGTCGTCCCGCGCGTGCGGGTCGTGCGTCGTCACTTGACTGCTCCCAGATTGAGTCCGGCGACGAAGTGCCGCTGGAACCGCAGGAATACGATCACGGTCGGGGCCGCCGCGATCACCGAACCCGCCGCGATGACGTTCCACATCGACACGTACTGCCCCTGGAGGCCGATGAGCGAGGCGGTGACCGGCATCTTGCTGTCCGTGCGCAGCACGGTGATGGCCCACAGCAGGTCGTTGAAGATCCAGGTGAAGGAGAGCGCGCTCAGCGCGGCGAGGGCGGGCGTGGCCAGCGGCATGATGATGCGCCGGTAGATCTGCCACGGGCTCGCGCCGTCGATGACGGCGGCCTGCTGGATCTCGGGCGGGATGGCGCGCATGAAGCCGTGCAGCACGAAGACGTAGAAGCCGACGCCGAAGCCGACCTGGACGCCGATGAGCGCGTACAGCGAGTCGTACAGCCCCAGTGACTCGCTGATCTTCGAGACCGGGATCAGCAGGATCTGCGGGGGCAGCAGATTGCCGCCGAGCATCAGGAGCAGCAGGGTGCGGCGCAGCGGCAGGTCGTAGCGGGCCAGTGCGAAGGCCGCCAGGGAGGCCAGCGCGAGCGACAGCAGCACGGTCGGCACGGTGACGAGCAGGCTGTTGGCGAGGGCGCGGCCCTGTCCGCCGTCGACCCAGGCCTGGCCGAAGCCGCTCAGGGTGAAGGAGTGCGGCAGTCCGCCGAGGCCGTTGGCGGCGATGTCGTCGAAGGACCGGGTGCTGGTCACGAGGACGAGGAGGATCGGCACCAGCCACAGCAGGGACAGCGCGCCCGCGCCGAGGTGGAAGCCGGCGGTGGACCAGGCGCGGCGCCGGGAGCGCCGGGTGGTCACGGGCGGGGTGCCGGGCCGGGCGGGGTGCTTCCCGGCCGGCGGTGCGGCGGCTCGGGTGACGCTCATGAGTCGGCCTCCCGGAAGGCGCGGACGAGATAGGTCACGATGACCCCGAAGGCCAGTACGAAGATCACGACCGCGAGTGCGGAGCCGTATCCCAGCCGCAGGGACTGGAAGGCGGTGGAGTACATATAGGTGCTGAGCAGTTCCGAGGAGTGGTAGGGACCGCCGCGGGTGAGCGCCCAGACCACGTCGAAGGAGCGCAGCGAGTCGATGACGATCACCGACAGGACCACCGCGTTGACGCTGCTGAGCTGGGGCAGGGTGATGTGGCGGAACTGCTGCCACCGGCTCGCGCCGTCGACCTTCGCCGCTTCGTAGAGCACCGGGTCGATGCCCTTGAGACCGGCGAGGTAGAGCACCATCACATAGCCGATCTGGCGCCAGAGGGCGGGCACGATCACGGCGTAGAGGGCGGTGTCCTGGTCGGCCAGCCAGGCGTGCCGGAGGCTGCCGAGCCCCACGGCGTCGAGGGTGTTGTTGATCAGACCGTCGGGCTGGTACATCGCCTGCCACACCAGGGCGGTGGCGGTGAGCGAGAACACCACGGGCAGGAAGAGCGCCGCCCGGTAGAAGCCGATCCCGCGGCGCTCCTGCTGGAGCAGCAGGGCCGCGCCGAGGCCGAGGAGCGCGGAGAGACCGCCGAAGAGCAGCAGCCACAGCACGGTGTCGAGCACGGCGGTGCGGAAGATGGTGTCGCCGAACATCTCGCGGTAGTTGGCGAGGCCGACGAACTCCGGCGCCGAGACACCGTCCCAGTTCGTGAGCGAGAGATAGAAGCCCTGGGCCGCCGGCCAGAACACCCAGAAGGCCTCGGCGAGCAGGGGGACGAGGACGAAGACGAGGACCACGGGCCTGACCCGGGTCGCACCCCGGCGTCCCGGGCCCGCGGGCCGTCCCCGGCCTCCCGGCCGTCGCCGCTCGCCCCGCCGTCCGGACCGGGGTTCGGTCAGCACCGCCACGTCACTGTCCCCAGATCTTCTGGGCGTCCCGCTGCCAGGTGGTGAGGATCGAGTTGATCTCCTTGGGCTTGGCGAGGAAGCGGGTGAGCGCGGTGTCCGCCGTGGGCTGGAGGGCGTCGCTGGAGTCGCGGTTGAAGAACTGGGTGACGTCCGCGGCGCTCTCGATCAGCGCGCGCCCCTTCTTGACCAGCGGGGTCCCGGTGTCCTTGGCCTTCGGGTTGGTGGGCAGCGCGGTGCCGGAGGAGCCCTTGAGATAGATCTCCTGCGCCTCGGCGGTGGCCATGAAGGCCATCAGTTCCTTGACCTCGTCCCGGTGGCCGCTGCGGGCGCTGGCGAAGTAGCCGTCCGTGGGGCCCTCCTCGGCCACCGGGACCTTCGGGTCGATGACCGGGAAGCGGAAGAAGTCGATGTCGTCGAGCTGGTCCTTGGGCGCGGAGTCGGCGAAGAAGGTGCCGATCAGCATCATTCCGGTACGGCCCTGGAGCAGCGCGGTGGTGGCGTCCTGGAAGGCCAGGGCCGTGCCGTTGGGGTCGAAGTAGGGCAGGGCCTCGGTCCACCGGTCGAAGACCTTGTGGACCTCGGGGTCGTCGAAGCGGTGCTTTCCGGCGAGGAGGTCGCGGTGGTACTGCGCCCCGTTGATCCGGATGTTGAGGTAGTCGAACCAGGCGGAGGCCACCCAGGCGGTGTTGCCGCCGGCGCCGAGGCCGATCGGCGCGACGCCCTTGGACTTGAGCGTGTCGCACAGGTCGAGGAACTCGTCCCAGGTCTTCGGCTCCTGTACGCCCCACTTGGCGAAGTTCGACTTGCGGTAGAAGCAGCCCCACCAGTAGTAGGTGGCCGGCACGAAGACCTTCTTGCCCGCCGAGGAGGTGCAGAGCTTCTTGAGCGCCTCGCTGTAGCCGGACAGCTCGGGCTTCTCCCAGAGGTCGCCGACATCGAGCAGGAGGTCCTTCCTGGCGTACGAGTCCGCCACCGAGCCGGGGTACCAGGTGAGCAGGTCCGGCGGCTGGGCGGAGGTCAGATAGGTCGGGAGCTGGGTGCGGAAGGTCTCGGAGGCGACGGTGTTGAGCGAGGCCTCCGCGCCGCCGCGCTTGTTGAACGCGGCGACCAGATCCTCCATGGCCTTCTTCGCCTGCGGCGAGGAGAGATTGGACTGAAGGGTGACGGGGCCGCCGCCGGCGGAGGCCTTGCCGCTCGGTCCCGAGGTGACACAGCCGCTGATGAGCGCGGCGGCGCCGACCGCTCCGGTGCCCGCCAGGAAGCGGCGGCGGCTGGGGGCTGAACTGTTCATGGACGTGCTCCCTGATGGCTAGAGAAGTCTGTGGGGGCGGGGACTGGAGGGGGATGAGGCCGGAGGCCGGGGGGGCCGGAGGCCGGGGGGGCCGGAGGCCGGGGGGCCGGAGGCCGGGGGGCCGGAGGCCGGGGCGGTCCGCGCCGCGGCCCGGGTGCGAACCGGGCCGCGGGCGGACCGCGGTGCGGCGCCGTGCGGTCAGAGACCGCTCTGGTGGACGCGGTCGCCGACCCCGCGGAAGACGGTCAGCACCCGGCCGTCCGGTCCCGCGGTGGCCCCGAGCGCGCCTCGGAAGACATCGCTCTTGAACTCGGTGCGCGGCCCCCAGCCGCCCCAGCCGTCGGCGCTGCCCGCCGGGTACGCACGGGTCCAGAGGGTGTAGTCGCTCGCGCGGGCGTAGAGGTGCACGGTGTTCCCCGACGAGACGAGGGTCGGGCTGCCCCCGACGGTCCCGCCCAGCGAGGACCACGCCGACCAGGCGCCTGATCCGTCCCGCGTCCTCGTCCACACCGCGTCGTCGGCGGTGCGTACGGCGAGATGGGTACGGCCCGCCGCGTCGGTGACGGCCGAGGGGCGCCCGTACACGATCAGTCCCTCCGGCGCGCCGAGCGGGGTCCAGTGTGCCGAGGGACCGCCCGACGGTCCGCGCGAGGCGATGGTGCCGTCCTCGCCCCGGGCGAAGAGCGTCCAGTCGTCCGGGCCCCGGAAGGCGACACCCGGGGCGTCGGTGAGCGTGCCGCCGAGCTTCTGCCAGGGGCCCCAGTGTCCGGCGACGGAGGTGCGCCGGTACGCCGCGTTGTCCGTACCGCGGACGAAGACATCGATCCGGCCGCCCGCCGAGGCGTACGCGGCGGGCTGGCCGAGGATCCGGCCGTGTGTCGGTCCGCCCAGCGCGGTGGTGCGCGCCGGCCAGTGGCCGTCACGTCCTGTCTGCTGCCGCAGCGAACCGTCCGTACCGCGCGTGAAGGCGGTCAGTACGCCGGCGCCGTCCGCCACCAGCGCGGGATCGGCCGAGGACGCCACGCCGAGCGGCACCCCGGGGGCCTCGTCCGTGCCGGAGAGCCGGAGGAAGGCCGTGCCGTGCGCGGGGACCGTCACCGTGTACGAGCCGGTGTGCGTGCCCGCGTTCTTCCTGGCGCGCAGATCCCGTACCGCGACCGGGCCGCCGAGTCCCGCGTCGGCGAAGCTCACCGTGCGCTCGGCGGGCTGCTCGGAACGGTTGAGCAGCACCACCGCCCGCTTGCCCGCGCCCTGGAGCACCTTGCTGTAGACATCGCCGGTGGCGTCGGTGGCGACCCGTACCCCCTGGATGGCCAGCGGGTCCTGGTCGACGGCGAGGATCTCGGGGTTGCGCAGGGTGTCGATCATCGACTGCGGCAGGGTGCGCGGGTCGGAGCCGATGACCAGCGGTGCGCCCATGACGGCCCACAGCACCAACTGGCTGGTGGACTCCTCCTCGTTCAGCTCGTACGAGCCGTCCGCGGTCTTGCGCATCGGGAGCAGATAGTCGGGGTCGTTGTAGTGACCGGGGCCCTGCGCCTCGGGGTGCCAGGCGTTGGCGTCGGCGCTGCGCAGGATGTTGGTCCAGTTGCCGGGGTACGGCGTGCCGAACGCGAGGTCGGTGCCGGTGCGCCAGGAGTCGGCGATCGTGGGGCCGTAGACATACGCGTTGTGCGCGTCCTGCTCCGGGGTGTGCGGCAGCCCCCAGTCGTCGGTGAGCGGGTTGCACAGATTGAGCAGCATCCGCCGGCCGGACTTGGCGACCGCGTCGCTGAACTCCTTGAACGCGGGGCCCGGGTCGAGCTTCGCGCCGATACCGCAGAGGAAGTCGACCTTGATCGCGTCGATCTTCCAGCCCGCGAACTGCCGGGCGTCCTCGGTGTAGTGGCCACGGCTGCCGAGGCCGCAGCTCTTGCCGCCGTCGTACTCACCGGCGTCGGTGTAGATACCGGCCTTGAGTCCGCGCTGATGGAGATAGGTCACCAGCGCGGGGATGCCGGAGGGGAAGCGGTCCGGGTGCGCGGCCAGCCGTCCCCGGCTGTCCCGCGGGTTGTCGGCCTGCCAGCCGCCGTCCAGCCACACGATGTCGTAGCCGCTGCTCTTGAGGCCGCTGCTGACCAGGTAGTCGGCGACGTCCTTCACCGCGCTCTCGGTCGGGGCGCCCAGACCGTAGTAGGTGTTCCAGCCCATGTAGGGCGTGGGGGCCAGACCGCTGTCGTAGTACCGGGGCGCGCCCTGGTCGTCGGCGGCGCGCGGCGCGGAGGGCCGTGGGGCGGAGGCGTCCGGCGCGAGGGCGTGCGCCGTGGGCATCGCCGCCCCGGCCAGCGCGGCGACTCCGAGAATCGCTCCGGCCCGCCGGGCACGCACCATCCCTGCACGATGCGAAGTCAACTGTGTCTCCCGAGGATTGGGGTCCAAGGGCGTCACGCCGCCGCCCTCCCGTCCCGAGAGCGCGGCGGCGGCGCCACGACGAAGACTGTGACCCGGCGGTCCGACCCTGTCAACGATTATTACTAATTAAATGAAACAAGCCTGACTCCCCTTCGTCATCCATCGTCATCATCCGGATCATCCGGAGCGGAACGCGGGGCGGAGGACAGACCGGGAGGCAGGACGGAAGGCAGGACGGAAGGCAGGACGAGAGGCAGGACGAGAGGCAGGACGCAGCACCGGCGGATGATGTTCGCGAACGTGAAGATCAGGCGCGGGCGGGACGCGCGGGCGGCCCCGGGGGACACGCGGCGGTCAGTCGCCCAGCAGCCGGTAGAGCCGGCGGGCGTTGCCCGCGGCGATCATCCCGGCGACGCGCTGGGCGTCCCCGGGCGCCCAGGCCCCGTCGGCCACCCAGCCGCCGAGCACCCGCGCCAGTGCCTCCCGGAACACCCGCGCCCCCACCACATGCAGCTCGGGCAGCCCGCGCGCACCACTGGAGAACAGGAGCTTCCCGAACGGGGCGAGTTCCAGGATCTCGGCGAGTACGGCCGTGGCCCGCGCTCCCGTATACGCGAGCGCGGGCCCCAGATCCGCGTACACATGCGGGAAGACCCCTGTGAGCTGGGCGGCGTGCCGGTGGTGCGGATAGGCGCCCAGCAGGACCAGATCGGTGCCGAGCCCGGCCGTGGCCGCCGCGAAGCCGGAGAGCGGCAGCGGCTCGGAGCGGCCGGCCGGCGGCAGGACACCGGCGGTGCCCGTGTGCAGTTGCAGAGGGAGTCCGGAGCCCACGGCGGTCCAGAGCAGATGGCGCAGGAGTACGGGATCGGTGAGCGGCGCCCCGGCCGCCCGGCCGGCCAGCCAGCGGCCGGCGGCGCCGCGTACCTCGCCGGGTCCCGGCGGCTCGGGGGCCAGCGCGAGGCCGTGCCGGATCCCGGCGACGGAGCTGAAGGCGACGGCCGACGCGGCGGCGGTGTGCACGGACTCGGCGAGACCGGCGAGGAAGGTGCCGACTCCGCCCGTGGCATCGGCGACCCGCTCGGCGAGCGGTTCGAGCCGGACGATCTCACGGGCCTCGGCCGCGCCCGCGGACGCGATCTCCTCGGGGCCGGTCAGATCGCCGGGCACCCCGGTGTCCACCAGATAGGTGGCGATCCCGGTGGAGCGCAGCAGCCGTCGGCCCGCCTCCAGCACGCCCAGCTCCCTGCGGCGGGCCAGATAGCGGGCCGGCGGGCAGTGGGGTTCGAGGCCGAGTACGGGCGGGCACCAGCGGCGTACCGCGAAACCGGTCTGGGTGTCGAAGAACGTGGTGCCCGCGGCCGGTGGCTCCGCCGTCCTGCCCAACTGGGCCTCGAAGGTACCGAGGCCCAGCTCCCCGCGGAGCACACCGTGGCAGTACTGGTCCACCAGGGACGCAGTTTCGATCATCGGGATTCCCGTCGTGGACCGTACTCCTACAGTCCTAACGGGCGAACCGCGATCGGGTGGCGCCCAACGGCCGCGTCGGGGCCCCGCCGGCCCGCGCGCCGACCGGCGGGACCGGCCCCGGCGCGGGTGCCGTGTCAGCGGCTCCCGTATCAGCCGCCGAGCTGGATCCCGGCCATCCGCTTCCACTCGTACGGACCAGTGCGGACCTTGGCCGCCAGTTCCCCGTCGAAGGACTCGTGCAGGGTGAGTCCGGCCTTCTGGGCGGCGCTGCGGGCGACGGCGTGGGTGGGGGCGACGAGATCGCCCCAGCCGCCGTCCTCGCCCACGAGCACGATGCGGGTGCCCGCCTGTCCGAGGTACGCGAGCCGGCCCTCCGCGCCGCCGTGCCGCCGGGCGAAGGCGTTGATCTGCCGGGCCAGCCGCGCGGCCCTGCGCTCCGCGCGCGCCGCCCGCCGGTCCGGGGCCGCCTCGGCCTCACCGCTCGGGGCGCTCTCGCCGCTCGGCGCGCTCTCGCCGCCCGGGGCGCTCCCGCCACTCTCGTCGCTCTGGTCAACCTGCTGGGTCTCTGCCATGAACTCGATGCTACCCACGGGTAGATCAACGGGCGACGGGCGGGACGCGTGGCCTGTGCCACGCGTCCCGCCCGTGCGGACAGCGTCCAGGGCCTCCCTTGGCGGAGGAAGGGCCTCCCTAGCGCAGGAAGGGATCCACCGCCACCGCCACGAAGAGCAGCGACACATAGGTGATGGACCAGTGGAACAGCCGCATCTCCTTCAGCTTGCCGCCGGTCTCACCGGCCCTGGCGCGTGACTGGAGTCCGTGCGCCTCCCACAGCCACCAGCCGCCCGCCGCCAGCGCCACCGTCGTGTAGAACCAGCCGGTGTACCCCAGCGGGGTGAGCAGCAGCGAGACGACGACCATCACCCAGCTGTAGAGGACGATCTGCCGGGCCACCACACGGTTGGTCGCGACGACCGGGAGCATCGGCACGCCCGCGCGCACGTAGTCCTCCTTCACCTTCATCGACAGCGGCCAGTAGTGCGGCGGCGTCCAGAAGAAGATGACGAGGAAGAGGATGACGGCGGCCCAGGACATCGAGTTGGTGACGGCGGACCAGCCGATCAGCACCGGCATACAGCCGGCGATGCCGCCCCAGACGATGTTCTGCGCGGTACGGCGCTTGAGGATCATCGTGTAGACGACGACGTAGAAGAGGAGCGCGCCCAGCGAGAGCGCCGCCGAGAGCCAGTTGACCAGGAAGCCGAACCAGAGTGTCGAGACCACGGTCAGGGTGAGGCCGAAGACCAGCCCCTCGCGCGGCGAGACCATGCCGGTCACCAGGGGACGCCGCGCGGTGCGGTCCATCAGCGCGTCGATGTCGCGATCGATGTACATGTTCAGCGCGTTGGCGCCCCCGGCGGAGAGATAGCCGCCGACACACGTAGTGACCACCAGCCACAGATCCGGCACGCTTCGGGCGGCCAGGAACATCACCGGTACGGTGGTGATGAGCAGCAATTCGATGATCCGCGGCTTGGTCAGCGCCACGAACGCTTTGACACGGGCCCCGAACGGCCGATGGCCCCCCGGGCTCGGAGTCTGGACGACCCCTGCGGGTCGGGACTCGACGGCCGTCACGCACACCCCTGACAGAGAAATCCCAGCAAGCTCCGGGCGTGCAGCCCCGGTGAAGACTTGCGCGTACCACGCCACTCTAGACGTTGCCCAGACGCCGATCTTCGCGGGGGTGGGTGGTCCGTGAAGCGTGCCGGGCACCCCCTCGGAAGGGTCCGTACGCCTCGCCGGGAGGCGAAGTCCACATGTGCGTCGCACCCTGGTTACGCACGGGAAAGGTTGGGTGAGGCTACGAGGGTAGGCTCGACAGCGAACCGGTGCGCCCTCAGACACCGGGACTGGACATGTGGAGAGGAGCCCTGACTCAGGGTGAGCACCAAGCCGACCACGACAGACCTCGAGTGGACCGAATTGGACCGCCGGGCGGTGGACACCGCTCGCGTCCTGGCCATGGATTCCGTACAGAAGGTCGGCAACGGCCATCCCGGTACGGCCATGAGCCTGGCCCCTGCCGCCTATGTGCTCTTCCAGAAGCTCATGCGGCACGACCCCGCCGACGCCCAGTGGACCGGCCGTGACCGGTTCATCCTCTCGGCGGGCCACTCCAGCCTGACTCTCTACATCCAGCTCTTCCTGGCCGGGTACGGCCTGGAGCTGAGCGATCTGGAGTCGTTCCGCACCTGGGGTTCGAAGACCCCGGGCCACCCGGAGTACCGGCACACCATCGGCGTCGAGACCACCACCGGCCCGCTCGGCCAGGGTGTCGCGAACGCGGTGGGCATGGCGATGGCCGCCCGGTACGAGCGCGGTCTGTACGACCCGGACGCCCCGGCGGGCTCCTCCCCGTTCGACCACACCATCTGGGCGATCGCCGGTGACGGCTGTCTCCAGGAGGGCGTCTCCGCCGAGGCGTCGTCGCTGGCGGGCCACCAGAAGCTGGGCAATCTGGTGCTGCTCTGGGACGACAACCACATCTCGATCGAGGGCGACACGGAGACCGCGGTCTCCGAGGACACCCTCAAGCGGTACGAGGCGTACGGCTGGCACGTCCAGCGCGTCGAGCAGCTCCCCAGCGGCGATCTGGACCCGGCCGGTCTGTACCGGGCGCTGAAGGCCGCGCAGGCCGAGACGGAGCGTCCCTCCTTCATCGCGGCCCGCTCGATCATCGCCTGGCCCGCCCCGCACGCGCAGAACACCGAGGCCGCGCACGGCTCGGCGCTCGGCGACGCGGAGGTCGCGGCCACCAAGAAGGTCCTCGGCTTCGACCCGGACAAGTCCTTCGACGTCGCGGAGGAGGTGCTCGCGCACACCCGTGAGGCGCTCGACCGGGGCCGTGAGATCCGCGGCGAGTGGGAGAAGTCCTTCGCCGCGTGGCGCACCGCCAACCCGGAGCGCGCGGCGACCTTCGACCGGATCAGGGCCGGTGAACTCCCGGCGGGCTGGGAGGAGAAGCTCCCCGCGTTCGAGGCCGGCAAGTCGGTCGCCACGCGTGCCGCGTCCGGCAAGGTGCTCCAGGCGCTCGGCGCGGTCATCCCCGAGCTGTGGGGCGGCTCCGCGGACCTGGCGGGCTCGAACAACACCACCATCGACAAGACGTCGTCGTTCCTCCCCGCGGACAACCCGCTGCCGGGCGCGGACCCGTACGGCCGCACGGTGCACTACGGCATCCGCGAGCACGCCATGGGCTCGACGATGAACGGCATCGCGCTGCACGGCAACACCCGTATCTACGGCGGCACTTTCCTGGTGTTCTCCGACTACATGCGTCCGGCGGTGCGGCTCGCGGCCCTGATGGGGGTGCCCGTCACCTATGTATGGACGCATGACTCGATCGGTCTGGGCGAGGACGGTCCGACCCACCAGCCGGTCGAGCACCTCTCCGCGCTGCGTGCCATCCCGGGGCTGAACATCGTCCGTCCGGCCGACGCCAACGAGACGGCGATCGCCTGGCGCGAGATCCTGCGGCGCCACGACAAGGGCGCTCCGCACGGTCTGGCGCTGACCCGGCAGGGCGTGCCGACGTACGCGCCCAACGACGAGGCCGCCAAGGGCGGTTATGTGCTGTTCGAGGCCGAGGGCGGTGCTCCCGAGGTCGTGCTGATCGGCACGGGTTCCGAGGTGCAGCTCGCCGTGGCGGCGCGTGAGCAGCTCCAGGCCGACGGCATCCCGACCCGGGTGGTCTCGATGCCTTCGGTCGAGTGGTTCGACGAGCAGGACCAGACGTACAAGGACAGTGTTCTGCCGCCTTCCGTGACGGCGCGGGTGGCGGTCGAGGCCGGCATCGGACTGACCTGGTACCGGTACGTGGGCCGGCGGGGCCGCATCGTGTCGCTGGAGCACTTCGGCGCTTCGGCCGACGCCAAGGTCCTCTTCCGTGAGTTCGGCTTCACCGCGGAGGCGGTTGCCACCGCGGCCCGGGAATCTCTGGCGGATTCGGCGCGCTGACGCCCGTATACGAACAGTAGGAGATGCAACTCTCATGACTGACGCACTCAAGCGCCTCTCCGACGAAGGCGTGGCGATCTGGCTCGACGACCTGTCGCGCACGCGCATCACGTCCGGCAATCTGGCCGAACTGATCGACCAGCAGCATGTGGTGGGGGTGACCACCAACCCGTCGATCTTCCAGAAGGCGATCTCCCAGGGCGAGGGGTACGACGCCCAGCTCGCCGATCTCGCGGTCCGCAGGGTCACCGTCGAGGAGGCCGTCCGCATGATCACCACGGCGGACGTCCGGGACGCCGCCGACATCCTGCGGCCGGTCTTCGACGAGACACAGGGCCAGGACGGCCGGGTCTCCATCGAGGTCGACCCGCGCCTGGCGCACAACACCGCGGCGACCATCGCCGAGGCCAAGCAGCTCGCCTGGCTGGTGGACCGCCCGAACACCCTGATCAAGATCCCGGCGACGGAGGCCGGTCTCCCGGCCATCACCGAGACCATCGGCCGGGGCATCAGTGTCAATGTCACACTGATCTTCTCCCTGGAGCGGTACCGCAAGGTGATGGACGCCTATGTCTCGGGTCTGGAGAAGGCCAAGGCGGCCGGTCTCGATCTCTCCAAGATCCACTCGGTGGCGTCCTTCTTCGTGTCCCGGGTGGACACCGAGATCGACAAGCGGCTCGACGCGCTGGGCACGCCGGAGGCCAAGGAGGCCCGCGGCAAGGCGGCCCTGGCCAACGCGCGGCTCGCCTACGAGGCGTACGAGGAGGTCTTCTCCTCCGACCGCTGGGCGGCCCTGGACCGGGCGCAGGCCAACAAGCAGCGTCCGCTGTGGGCCTCGACCGGTGTGAAGGACCCGGCCTACAAGGACACGCTGTACGTCGACGAGCTGGTCGCACCCAACACGGTGAACACCATGCCGGAGGCGACCCTCGACGCCGCCGCCGACCACGGCGCCATCACCGGTGACACGGTGCGCGGCACGTACGACCAGGCACGCGCGGATCTGGAAGCCGTCGCGAAGCTGGGCATCTCGTACGACGACGTCGTGCAGGTGCTGGAGGACGAGGGCGTCGAGAAGTTCGAGGCGTCCTGGAACGACCTGCTCAAGTCGACCGAGGCGGAGCTGAAGCGCCTCGCCCCTTCGGAGGGCTGATTTCCTTGACCGCAACCCACGGAGCGAACCCGCTCCGTGACGCCGCGGACCGACGGCTCCCGCGTATCGCGGGGCCGTCGGGCCTGGTCATCTTCGGTGTCACGGGCGATTTGTCCCGCAAAAAGCTGATGCCCGCCATCTATGACCTGGCCAACCGCGGTCTGCTGCCGCCGGGCTTCTCGCTCGTCGGTTTCGCCCGCCGTGAGTGGAAGGACGAGGATTTCGCGCAGGAGGTGCACGACGCCGTCAAGGAGCACGCGCGCACGCCGTTCCGTGAGGAGGTCTGGCAGCAGCTCATCCAGGGGATGCGCTTCGTCCAGGGCGACTTCGGCGACGACGAGGCGTTCGAGAATCTCAAGGCGACGATCGACGATCTCGACAAGACGCAGGGCACCGGCGGCAACTTCGCGTTCTATCTCTCCGTACCGCCCAAGTTCTTCCCGCAGGTCGTCCAGCAGCTCAAGAAGCACGGGCTGGCGGACCAGAAGGAGGGCTCCTGGCGGCGGGCGGTCATCGAGAAGCCGTTCGGCCACGATCTGACCTCGGCGCAGCAGCTCAACAAGGTCGTCCACGAGGTCTTCCCGTCCAACGAGGTCTTCCGGATCGACCACTACCTGGGCAAGGAGACCGTCCAGAACATTCTGGCGCTGCGGTTCGCCAACACCCTCTTCGAGCCGATCTGGAACCGCTCGTACGTCGACCATGTCCAGATCACCATGGCCGAGGACATCGGCATCGGCGGCCGGGCCGGGTACTACGACGGCATCGGCGCCGCGCGCGATGTCATCCAGAACCACCTCCTCCAGCTCCTCGCGCTGACCGCCATGGAGGAGCCCGCCTCCTTCGACGCGGACGCGCTGGTCGCGGAGAAGACCAAGGTGCTGGGCGCCGTGCGGCTGCCGAAGGACCTGGCCACGGGCACGGTGCGCGGGCAGTACGCGGCGGGCTGGCAGGGCGGCGAGAAGGCCGTCGGCTATCTGGAGGAAGAGGGGATCGACAGCAGGTCGAAGACCGACACCTATGCCGCGGTGAAGCTGGAGATCGACAACCGCCGCTGGGCGGGCGTGCCGTTCTATCTGCGCACCGGAAAGCGGCTCGGCCGCCGGGTCACCGAGATCGCGCTGGTCTTCCAGCGCGCTCCGCACTCCCCCTTCGACCACACCTCCACGGAGGAGCTGGGCCAGAACGCCCTGGTCATCCGGGTCCAGCCGGACGAGGGCGTGACCATGCGGTTCGGCTCCAAGGTGCCGGGCACCTCGATGGAGGTGCGGGACGTCTCGATGGACTTCGCGTACGGCGAGTCCTTCACGGAGTCCAGCCCCGAGGCGTACGAGCGGCTCATCCTCGATGTGCTGCTCGGCGACTCGAACCTCTTCCCGCGCGTGGAGGAGGTCGAGCTGTCCTGGAAGATCCTCGACCCGATCGAGGACTACTGGGAGAAGCACGGCAGGCCCGCGCAGTACGAGTCCGGGACCTGGGGTCCGGTCGAGGCGGACGAAATGCTCGCACGAGACGGACGGAGCTGGCGTCGGCCATGAAGATCGACCTTACGGACACCACATCCAGCAAGATCAACAAGGCGCTGGTGCAGGGGCGTCGGGCGATCGGCACGCCCGCCGTCGGCATGGTGCTCACCCTGGTCATCGTCACCGACGAGGAGAACCAGTACGACGCGCTCAAGGCCGCCGACGAGGCGTCCCGCGAGCACCCCTCGCGCAAGCTGGTCGTCGTCAAGCGGGTCTCCCGCTCGGCGCGCGACCGGTCCAGGGCGCGGCTGGACGCCGAGGTACGGGTGGGCGCGGACGCGGGCACCGGTGAGACGGTCGTGCTGCGGCTGTACGGCGAGGTCATCGACCACGCCCAGTCGGTGGTGCTGCCGCTGCTGCTGCCCGACGCCCCGGTCGTGGTGTGGTGGCCGGTGAACGCGCCGGTCGACCCGGCCAGGGACGCGCTGGGCAAGCTGGCGCAGCGCCGCGTGACGGACACGCACGCGGCGGAGAACCCGACCGACGAACTGACCTCGCGCGCCGACACGTACACCCCGGGCGACACCGATCTGGCCTGGACCCGGATCACGCCCTGGCGTTCGATGCTGGCCGCCGCGCTGGACCAGGTGGACTGCGCGGTCACCTCGGTGGAGGTGGAGGGCGAGCAGCACAATCCGAGCTGTGAGCTGCTCGCCATGTGGCTCGCGGACCGGCTGCATGTGCCGGTGCGGCGCGCCGTCTCCTCGGGGCCTGGGCTCACGGCCGTACGGATGGAGACCACCTGCGGCCCGATCAGCCTGCACCGGGCGGACGGCTCGCTGGCGACCCTCTCCATCGACGGGCAGCCGGACCGCGCGGTGGCGCTGAAGCGCCGGGAGACCTCGGAGCTGATCGCGGAGGAGCTGCGCCGGCTGGACCCGGACGACATCTACGCGTCGGCGCTGCGGTTCGGGGTGGAGCGGCTGGGCGACGGCGCCGAGCCGGCGGTCGCGGCCGCGACGTCCGGTGCCTCGGGCGGTACGGCCACGAGCGCCCCCGCGAAGAAGGCTCCGGCCAAGAAGGCGGCGTCCAAGTGAGTGTCCCGCAGGTGGTCGTCCACCGGGACAAGGAGCTGATGGCGCAGGCCGCGGCGGCCCGGCTGATCACGAAGATCGTGGACGCCCAGGCCGCGCGGGGCTCCGCCTCGGTGGTCCTGACGGGCGGGCGCAACGGCAACGGGCTGCTGGCCGCGCTGTCGGCGGCGCCGGCCCGGGACGCGGTCGACTGGTCGCGGCTGGACCTGTGGTGGGGCGACGAGCGCTTCCTGCCGGAGGGCGACCCGGAGCGGAACATCACCCAGGCCCGGCAGGCGCTGCTCGACTCGGTGCCGGTGGATCCGTCCCGGGTGCACGCCATGCCGGCCTCGGACGGTCCGTACGGCAGCGATGTGGAGGCCGCGGCCGCGGCGTACGCCACCGCGCTGGCCGCGGCGTCACGGCCGGAGGACCACGGTCCCGTGCCGACGTTCGACGTCCTGCTGCTGGGGGTCGGACCCGACACGCATGTCGCGTCGCTCTTCCCCGAGCTGCCCGCCGTACGGGAGACCGAGCGCACGGTGGTCGCCGTGCACGGCGCTCCCAAGCCCCCGCCGACCCGGGTCTCGCTCACCCTGCCCGCGATCCGCGCGGCGCACGAGGTGTGGCTGCTCGCGGCGGGCGAGGACAAGGCGAAGGCGGTGGAGATCGCCCTCTCGGGCGCCGGGGAGATCCAGGCCCCGGCGGCGGGCGCGTACGGCAGGAGCCGCACGCTGTGGCTGCTGGACGCGGCGGCGGCCTCGGGGCTGCCGCGCGGCCTCTACCCGCCGGCCTCGGCCTGACGGCCACCCGGCTGGGTCCTCGAAGGCCCGGACCGCCTCGCACAGGCGGTCCGGGCCTTCGCACGTCCGGGCCTCCGCACGTCCGGGCCTCCATCCGGGCCTCCGCAGGTCCGGGCCTCCTCCTCCCCTCCCCCGTCCCGTCCCGCCCGCCGAGTGTGGTCGGGCGGGACGGGGGGAGGCCCGACAGTCGGGCGGGGGCGCTCGGCTCAGGGGCGGGGTCCGGGGCGTTCCTCCACGGCTCCGCCGGATTCCACGCGTGTCAGAAAGGGCTCCAGAAGGCCGGGGACGGCCTCCGCCGCGAAGGCCAGGCCCTCCCCCTCCGCCGTGTCGTACACGTGGTACGCGCCGTCTCCCGCGGCCGTCGTCGCCGTCACGGTCAGCAGTCCCGCCCGGCGCTGGAAGGAGGACTGCCGGATGGTCCAGCCGGTCACCCCGGCGCGCTGGAGGGCGACGGTCGTACGGCGCAGCGTGCCCGAACGGGTCACCAGATAGGCGCCGCCGAGGCCATGGCCCAGATTGCGGTACGCGTCGAGCGCGAGCAGCACGGCGACCGGCACCAGGACCACCGCGACCGCCGCCGCGACGGTGAGCAGCACCTCGGTCAGCAGCAGACCGAGGACCGCGAGGAGCGCCGGCGGCAGCAGCGCGGCGGACAGCGCCCAGCGCAGCCGGCGCGCACGGGCCGCGCGGGGGTGCGGGACCAGCCGGACCGTCCGGGTCGGGGACACGGGCTCGCGCAGTATCCGCGCCGCCACCTCGTCCGCGACCGCGCGCGGCGCGGGAGGCAGCAGGCTCTTCTGCTCGGCCTGCTGTTCCTCCTCGTCGTGGGCGAGCCCGGTGGCGACCGCGTCCAGCCTGGCCGCTCCGGCCAGCCGGACGCCGAGCGGCTCGACCAGCTCCACCCCGCGCAGCCGCCGCTCCTCGATGGAGACGGAGCGGGAGGTGAACAGCCCGCGCCGGACCCGCAGGGTGCCCCCGGGCTCCCGTTCCAGCCGGTAGTTCCACCACATCTCGATCCAGAGGGCGAGGGCGCCGACGACCCCCGCGATCCCCGCCAGCACCAGGAACCCGGCGAGCAGCACGATCCCCCAGACGGGGGAGATGCCCCGCAGATGGCCGCCCACCCAGTCGATCACCCGGTCCTGTACGCCGAACCACTCGCTGAGCTGGAAGAGTCCGCCGACGCCCGCTCCGGCCAGCGCCAGGCTGAGGAAGGAGAGCGGCGCGTACCGTATCCAGCCGGGGTCGAACGCCGCCAGCACGCCGTCGCCGGTGTCCTCGGACGTACGGGGCACCCGGCCCAGCAGTTCCGTACGGAGCCGTTCGCCCTCGGCCCTGGTGACCGGGTCCAGTTCGAGCGTGGACTCGCCGCCGGTCTGCTCCCCGGTCCCTATCCGGACCTTGACCAGCCCGAGCAGCCGCAGCAGCAGGTTGGCCGTCAGATCGACCGTACGTATCCGTTCACGGGCCAGCGAGCGCCGTTTGACCAGGAAGAGACCCGTGTGCAGTTCCGCGCGCTCGGGCCCCGTGCGGTAGCGGGTGCGGCGCCAGCGGACGTAGTCCCCGCCCGTACCGCAGACGATCAGCAGCACGGCCCCCGTCAGGACCCAGGCGAGCGTCTCGCCGAGCGGGAGCCTGCCCGCCAGCCCCACGCCGACCGGCACCCCGGTGCCCACCACGACCCCCGCCATGACCACGGCGGTGACCAGCAGGGTGCGCCGGTCGAGGCGCCGCCAGACCTCCTCGGCCGCCTCCCCGGGGGCCCGCGCCTCCCGCACGCCCTCCCCCAGGGCCCGCGCCTCGCCCTCGCCCGGGGACTCGCTCATGTGGCGTCCCCGGGCGTGGCCTCGGTGATCCGCGTGAGCCGCTCGGCCAGCTCCGCGGCCAGCTCGTGGTCGAGCCCCCCGATGCGCAGCGCGCCCTTCGAGGACGCGGTGGTGACGATCACCGTGGAGAGCCGGAAGAGCTGCTCCAGCGGACCGCGCACGGTGTCCACGGTCTGTATCCGGGACATCGGCGCGATCCGCCACTCCTGCCAGAAGAAGCCGGTACGGACGTAGACCGCCTCCTCCGTCACCTCCCAGCGGTGCACCCTGAACCACCACACGGGTATCAGCGCCGCGCAGGCGAGGCCGAGCACCGCCAGGACGGCGGCGGGGACCAGCAGCCAGGGCCGTGCGGGGGCGATGAACGCCCCCAGCACGGCCAGTACCCCGGCCACGGCCACGGTCAGCGCCAGCCACTGCACGCGCCACCAGCCGATGGCGCGCCCGTTCAGTGTGTTCTGGGGCGGCCGGAGCCGCCGCGCCCCCTCCTCCACCGGCTCAGCGGCCGCGCAGGGAGCGGTACGTGGCGACCAGCGCCGCGGTCGACCCGTCGAGCCCGTCGCCCGGCTCCTCGCCGGTGAGCACGGGCTCGATCCGCTTGGCGAGCACCTTGCCCAGCTCCACACCCCACTGGTCGAAGGAGTCGATGTTCCAGACGGCTCCCTGGACGAAGACCTTGTGCTCGTACAGCGCGATGAGCTGGCCCAGTACGGACGGGGTGAGTTCCTCGGCGAGGATCGTGGTCGTCGGGTGGTTGCCGCGGAACGTCTTGTGCGGCACCAGCTCCTCCGGCACACCCTCGGCGCGTACCTCCTCGGGCGTCCTGCCGAAGGCGAGCGCCTGGGTCTGCGCGAAGAAGTTGGCCATCAGCAGATCGTGCTGCGCGGCCAGACCGGGCCGCAGATCGTCCACGGGCCGGGCGAAGCCGATGAAGTCGGCCGGGATGACCTTGGTGCCCTGGTGGATCAACTGGTAGTACGCGTGCTGTCCGTTGGTGCCCGGGGTGCCCCAGACCACGGGTCCGGTCTGCCAGTCGACCGGCCGGCCCTCCCGGTCCACCGACTTGCCGTTGGACTCCATGTCGAGCTGCTGGAGATACGCCGTGAACTTCGACAGATAGTGGCTGTAGGGCAGGACCGCGTGCGACTGGGCGTCGAAGAACGATCCGTACCAGACGCCCAGCAGCCCCAGCAGCAGGGGCGCGTTGGCCTCGGGCGGCGCGGTACGGAAGTGCTCGTCGACCAGATGGAAACCGTCGAGCATCTCGCGGAACCGGTCGGGACCGATCGCGATCATCAGCGAGAGCCCGATGGCCGAGTCGTACGAGTAGCGCCCGCCGACCCAGTCCCAGAACTCGAACATGTTGGCCGTGTCGATCCCGAACTCGGTGACCTTCTCCGCGTTGGTGGAGAGCGCCACGAAGTGCTGGGCGACGGCCTCCTGCCCGGCGCCCAGACCGGTCAGCAGCCAGTCGCGGGCGGAGGTGGCGTTGGTGATGGTCTCGATGGTGGTGAAGGTCTTGGACGCGATGATGAACAGCGTCTCGGCCGGGTCCAGGTCCCGTACGGCCTCGTGCAGATCCGCGCCGTCCACATTGGAGACGAAGCGGACCGTGAGGTCGCGGTCGGTGAAGGACCGGAGCGCCTCGTAGGCCATCGCGGGACCGAGGTCGGAGCCGCCGATACCGACATTGACCACGTTCTTGATGGGACGCCCGGTGTGACCGGTCCACTCACGGGACCTGATCCGGTCGGCGAACGCGCCCATCCTGTCCAGCACGGCGTGCACCGCAGGGACGACGTTCTCCCCGTCCACCTCGATGACGGCGTCGCGCGGGGCGCGCAGCGCCGTGTGCAGGACGGCGCGGTCCTCGGTGGTGTTGATCTTCTCCCCGCGGAACATGGCGTCCCGCAGCTCCGTCACCCCGGTCGTCGCGGCCAGCTCACGGAGCAGTGTCAGCGTCTCGTCCGTCACCAGGTGCTTGGAGTAGTCCAGGTGGAGGTCGCCCACCCGGAGGGTGTAGGTGGTGCCGCGCGCCGGATCGGCGGCGAACAGCTCCCGCAGATGCGTCTGCCCGAGCTGTTCACGGTGTTTGCCGAGCGCGTTCCACTCGGGCGTCCGGTTGAGCCTGGTACGGCCTTCTGCGTTCATCTCGGACATCGGTCCACTTCTTCTCGTGCCTGCGTGCATGCCTGCGTGCGTGCCTGCGTGCCCTGCTGCCCGACCAAACCTATGCGATCGAGGTGGCCACGAGGCGACGGCCGCCACGGAGAGCCGGACCCGGGACGACCGGAGCCCGGGGAACGGCACGGACCCGGCGCACAAACGGACCGGCCGGGCACTGGTCGAGTGCCCGGCCGGTCCGAAGTGTGTCCAGATCTCGAAGTGTGTCTGGTCTCGATGTGTCTGGATCCCGGTGTGTCTAGATCTCGCCGCGCAGTTTGGCGAGCGCCTCGGCGAGGATCGCCTCGCCGTCGGCGTCGCTGCGTCGCTCCCGTACATAGGCGAGGTGCGTCTTGTACGGCTCGGTACGCGGCGGGTCCGGCGGATTGTCCCGGTCCTGACCGGCCGGGAATCCACAGCGCGGGCAGTCCCACGTCTCCGGAACCTGTGCGTCACTGGCGAAGCTCGGCTGCGTCTCGTGCCCGTTGGAGCACCAGAAGGAGATGCGCAGGCGGGGCGCGGACTCGCCACGCTCGGCCTCACCCATCGGCCCCGCTCCGACCCGGCTTCCCCGGATCGCGTTGCCACTTGCCACGGTCGTAACTCCCTGCGTGATGGTGCCGCAAAGCATCGATAGGCAGCTCCGCTGCCGGGCGCCCCAGTCTACGTAAGGCCCAACGCGCGTCCAGTGAAGGGAGTTACCCCCCTGCCGCCCGGCGCGGACCCCCATGATAGGCCGCGCCCGCGGCGCCGTACCGTACGTGTGCCTAGCTGTCCAGCTTCAGCAGCAGACCAAGCACCACAATGCACGCGAACCACAGCAGACCGACAACAACGGTGATGCGGTCGAGGTTACGCTCGGCGACCGAGGAGCCGCCGACGGACGACTGCATTCCGCCACCGAACATGTCGGAGAGGCCGCCGCCCTTCCCCTTGTGCATCAGCACGAGCAGCATCATCAGCAGGCTGAAGACGATGAGGGCGATCGAGAACCCCATAACCACGGCTGGACCAACTTCCTCGGGACGGACAGAACCGGCAGGGCTGTGAGTCAGACCAACGGTTCTGATACGGACTGCGGGGACCCGCCGGGAGATGTTCCACCGTCCCGGGCCGGCCCCCGCAAGGGTACGACGGATCCGTGCTACCGCATACTTACTGGTCCCGGAACCTGACGATCTTGACGAACTCGTCGGCGTCCAGCGCGGCGCCGCCCACCAGGGCGCCGTCCACATCGGGCTGGGTCATGATCGCGGCGACGTTCCCGGACTTGACCGAGCCGCCGTACTGGATCCTGACCTGGTCGGCCAGCTCCTGGGAGTACAGCTCGGCCAGCCGGCCGCGGATCGCCCCGCAGACCTCCTGGGCGTCCTCGGGGGTGGCGACCTCGCCGGTGCCGATGGCCCACACCGGCTCGTACGCGATCACCACGGTCCCTGCCTGCTCGGCCGGGATGTCCTTGAGGCCCCCGTCGAGCTGGCTCAGGGTGTAGGAGACCTGGTCACCGGCCTTGCGGATGTCCAGGCCCTCGCCCACGCAGAGGATCGGGGTCAGCCCGTGCCGGAACGCGGCCTTGACCTTGGCGTTGCAGATCTCGTCCGTCTCGGCGTGGTACTGCCGGCGCTCGGAGTGGCCCACGGCGACATAGGCACACTTCAGCTTGGACAGCATCGGGCCCGAGATCTCGCCGGTGTACGCGCCGGAGTCGTGCGCCGAGATGTCCTGGGCACCGTACTTGATCTTGAGTTTGTCGCCGTCGACCAGGGTCTGCACGGACCGCAGATCGGTGAAGGGCGCCAGTACGGCGACCTCGACGGCGTCGTAGTCCTTGTCCGTCAGCGCGAAGGCGAGCTTCTGGACATGGGCGATGGCCTCCAGGTGGTTGAGGTTCATCTTCCAGTTGCCCGCCATCAGCGGGGTACGGGTGCTCATATGCGGGTCAGTCCTCCAGTGCGGCGAGGCCGGGAAGCGTCTTGCCCTCGAGATATTCGAGGCTGGCACCGCCACCGGTCGAAATATGGCCGAATGCGTTCTCGTCGAAGCCCAGGATGCGGACGGCGGCGGCGGAGTCACCACCGCCGACGACGGAGAAGCCCGGGGAGTCGACGAGCGCCTGGGCGACGGCCCGGGTGCCCTCGGCGTAGTCGGGGTGCTCGAAGACGCCCATGGGGCCGTTCCAGAAGACGGTCTCGGCGTCGCGGAGCTTCGAGGCGTACAGCCGGCCGGTTTCGGGGCCGATGTCCAGGCCCATCTTTCCGGCCGGGATGGCGTCCGCGGCCACCGTGTCGGGGTGTGCGGGCGCCTTGGTCCTGAGGTCCGGGAACTCGGCCGCGACCAGGACGTCCACGGGGAGCACGAACTCCACCCCGCGCTCGTCGGCCCGCTTCAGATACTCCTGGACGGCCGGGATCTGGTCCTCCTGGACCAGCGAGGAGCCGATCTCGTGGCCCTGCGCCCTGAGGAAGGTGAAGACCATGCCACCGCCGATCAGGATGCGGTCGGCCTTCTCCAGGAGATGGTCGATGACCCCGAGCTTGTCGGAGACCTTGGCGCCGCCGAGGACGACGGCGTAGGGCCGCCGGACCTCGTCCGTGAGCTTCCTGAGCACGGCGACCTCGGTGGCGATCAGTCCGCCCGCGGCGTGCGGCAGACGGGCCGGGAGGTCGACGACCGAGGCGTGCTTGCGGTGGACCGCGCCGAAGCCGTCCCCCACGTAGAGATCGGCCAGCCCGGCGAGCTGGTCGGCGAAGGCGCCGCGCTCGGCGTCGTCCTTCGAGGTCTCGCCCGGATTGAAGCGCAGGTTCTCGATGACGGCGACCCGGCCGTCGGCCAGGCCCGCGACGACGGCCTTGGCGGAGTCGCCCACGGTGTCGGTCGCGAACGCCACGTCGGCGCCGAGGAGTTCACCGAGGCGCGCGGCGGCGGGGGCGAGGGAGAAGGCGGGGTCGGGGGCGCCCTTGGGGCGGCCCAGGTGGGAGGCGACGATCACCCGGGCGCCGGCCTCGGCGAGCCGGGCGACCGTCGGCAGGACGGCCCTGATCCGGCCGTCGTCGGTGATGGTGGTGCCGTCGAGCGGCACATTGAGGTCGGCACGGACGAATACCCGCTTGCCGCCGACCCCTTCGGCGAGAAGTTCGTCGATCGTCTTCATCTGCTGCTGGACTCCTTGGGATGTCTGGACAGGCCGACAGGGCTCGAACGGCGCAGCGTGTGCGCCGACCGAGCCCTGTCGCTCATACCGAGTTGCCTACCGGCCCTGAACTCAGGGGCCCTGGATCAGAGCTGGCCGCCGACGAAGACGGTCAGGTCGACCAGACGGTTGGAGTAGCCCCACTCGTTGTCGTACCAGCCGATGACCTTGACGTTCTTGCCCTGGACCATGGTCAGGGAGGAGTCGAAGGTGCAGGAGGCGGGCCAGTTGACGATGTCCGAGGAGACGATCGGGTCCTCGGTGTAGTCCAGGATGCCCTTGAGCTGGCCCTCGGCGGCCTTCTGGAACGCGGTGTTGACCTCGTCCTTGGTCACCTCGCGCTCCAGCTCGATGACCAGGTCGGTGACGGAGCCCGTCGGGACCGGGACACGCATCGCGATGCCGTCGAGCTTGCCCGCCAGCTCCGGGATCACCAGCGCGGTGGCCTTGGCGGCACCGGTGGTGGTCGGAATGATGTTCTCGGCGGCGGCGCGGGCACGGCGCAGGTCGCTGTGCGGGAAGTCCAGGATGCGCTGGTCGTTCGTGTACGCGTGGACCGTGGTCATCATGCCCTTGACGATGCCGAAGTTCTCCAGGAGAACCTTGGCCATCGGCGCCACACAGTTGGTGGTGCAGGAGGCGTTGGAGATGATGTGGTGGCTGGCCGCGTCGTACTTGTCCTGGTTGACGCCCATCACGATGGTGATGTCCTCGTCCTTGGCCGGAGCCGAGATGAGGACCTTCTTGGCGCCGCCGGCGATGTGCTTCGCGGCGTCGGCCTTCTTCGTGAAGATACCGGTCGACTCGATGACGATGTCGACGCCCAGCTCGCCCCAGGGGATGTCGGCCGGGTTGCGCTCGGAGAGCACCTTGATCGTGTGGCCGTCGACGGTGATCGTGTCGGCGGTGTGGGTCACCTCGGCCTTGAGGCGCCCCAGAATCGTGTCGTACTTCAGAAGGTGTGCCGTGGTCGCAGTGTCACCCAGGTCGTTGACAGCCACGATCTCGATGTCTGCACCCTGCTCCAGCAGCGCGCGGAAGTAGTTACGACCGATGCGGCCAAAGCCGTTGATGCCTACGCGGATCGTCACGAACCGATCTCCTCGTTAGGTACGCCGGGTTTCGACGCCGGCGAGTTGTATGGGATGTCCCCGACCGCTTATGACCCTACCTCTCCACGGCGCGCGTGGTGACATCGAGTGGCCCTGCGAGCCGACGGTGGCCCGTACCCGCGAGTACGGGTACGGGCCACCGCGTGCGGCCGTGCGGATCAGTGCCGCAGGGCCCGCAGCGCCTTGCCCAGCAGCGCCGCGCGCTCCGCCGTGTCCGGTACGTGTTCCAGACCGAAGCCGAGCAGGACGGTGTCACGCGTCGTGACCGACGCGTAGGACTTGAAGAGCTCCTGGGCGCGTGCCCAGTCCCCCTCCACCACCGGGCTGCCCTCCGGCGCGCCCGGGGTGGCCCAGACGCCCAGCGAGGTCTCGAAGCCCTCGGACGCCTGCTCCACGCCGCCCACGGCGAGGCGCGCGTCGTCCACGAAGAGCCCGCGCCCGCCGCTGCCCGGGTCGGTGATGTAGCTGAGCGACAGCTCGGCCTTGGTGCCCGCGTAGGCGCTCAGGTCGAAGGCGACCTGACGCCACCCGTTCGAGGTGCCGGTGAAGCTGTTCCACGCGCCGGTGGTGCCGGTGGCGGTGCAGCCGTCGTCCCCGAGGGTGAGATAGCGGCCCAGGAACGGATGGGCGTTGAGGAAGAACCCGGCCTCGCACTCGGCGGGGACGGCGGTGCCGGTGGCGCCGCCGGCCTCGGGCAGGGTGGTCCAGTCGTCGGCCCCCGCGGTGTGGGCCTCCAGGACCGCGTGGTCGTACTCGGGCTCGGTGTTCCAGTTGAGCGCGAGCCGCAGCTCCGGCTTGTCCGCCGCGCTGACACCGGTCAGATCGACGGTACGGGTGAGCCGGCGCCAGGCGTTGTCCGCGTGACTGGCGGCGGCCATCCACACGCCCGCGTAGGGCGCGTACGGGTTGGCGATCCCGGTGTACGCGCCGCCCTGCGCGCTCCTGAACTGCGGGAACGTCTTCGGGTCCAGGGTGTCGGAGGTGACCGTGTAGCCGCCCGCCGCGTTCAGCGGGTTGCCCGGTGCCGCGCCGAGCGCTCCGGACACTCCCGAGAGCGCTCCGGCGCCGCCGAAGCCGGCGGGGCCCGCGATGGACGTCCGTCCGTACGCGCCCAGGTAGTACTGGCTGAAGTCGTTGGTCTGCGCCCGGCCGACCCGGGCGTTCCCGCCGGCCTGCTCACCGGCCTCGATCAGCTTGCCGCCCTCGTTGAGGAAGTCGCGCACGGCGATCTGGGTCGGCCCGCCGGGGGCCACGGCTCCGGTGTAGTGGACCACGGTGGAGAAGTGGCTGAGGACACCCAGCGCGTGCGGTGCGCCCTGGGCGGCCACGTCCCAGACGACGGCGGTACGGCCGTTGGCGCGCAGGGCGTCGGTGTAGGCGCGGGTCTGCTGGGCGGGTGCGCCCTCCTCGGCGATCACGAGTGTGTCGGCGCGGGGGCGTTCGGCCACGGTGTAGGTGAAGTGCTCGCTGGCGACGGACTTCCCCTTCGCGGTCCGGCCGGTGAACCAGACCTCGACCGTGTCACCGGGATCGGCGTCCTCGACCTCGGCGCGGTACTGGTCGAAGTGGAGGTTGTCCTCGCCGCCGTAGGTCTCGCCGCCCTTCCAGGCCCTGAGGTTCTCGTCCTGCGTACGCCCGCCGTTGATCCGGTACTTCAGCTCCTTGTCACGGACCGACTTGCGGGCGGTGACGGAGACCTCCTGGTCGGCGCCGCGCGCGTACGAGGTGGTGAACGGGTCGACGGTGAAGTCGGGGGCGGTCAGTCCGACCGAGGAGACGGGCTGGTCGGGGTGGGCGGCGGTCTCGGCGACGGAGAGCGCGAAGGGGACGTTCTTGGCGAACTCCTCCTGGATCAGCTTCTCGTCGTCGGGGAAGTTGAAGCCGGAGCGGCAGTCCCGGGCCTCCCACGCGTCACCGGGGTCGAGGTCGGAGGCCGTCTGGCAGGTGGTCATCTCCGGGGTGAACATCATCGTTCCGTTGACGTTCGCCGCGTGGCCGTCGGCCTCACCGTTGGTGGTGTACAGCTCGGAGGAGACCTGCGGGTAGTAGCCCGGGACGGCGGAGTTCTCGGGCGTGCCCGCGAGCGCCTGGTAGAGCACGTCGTCGGGGGTCGGGGTGGCGACCTGCCAGCCCACGCCGTAGAGGAGCAGTTCGGCGGCGGAGTGGTAGTTGATCCCGTACTCGAAGCCGATGCGCTTCTCGAACCGGTCGATCGCCTGTGTCTCGGGCTCGGAGTTGGGGCCCGCGCCGCGGTAGGTCTCGTTCGCGGGCTGCGGGGACGAGCCCTCGTCGTCGTAGCCCCACTTGTACGCGAAGTTCCGGTTGAGGTCGACACCGTCGCCGGAGGTGATCTGTCCGTCCCCGTTGACGTCACGGAGGTTCTTGCGCCAGAGCCGGGCGCTGTCCGAGCCGTGGGTGTAGTCGTACCCGTCCGGGTTGGCGGAGAGCACGAACCACAGCTCGGTGGAGTCCACGATCTTCGTGATCCGTGGGTCCTTGCCGTAGTTGTCGACATAGTGGTGCATCAGCCGGCGCGTCATCTCGGGAGTGATCCACTCCCGCGCATGCTGGTTCGACATGTAGAGCACGGACGGCTTGGCCCCGTCCTTGGTGGTGCGCGCGCCCTTGCTGACCTTGAGCGCGAGGATGTCCTGTCCCTGGACGGTCTTCCCGATGGAGACGACCTTGGTGATACGGGGGTTGGCCTGCCCGGTCCCGACGATCTCCTCCTGGAGATTGCCCTCGCCGCTGTACGGGCGGAAGACCCCGTCGCCCGCGGCCCGCGTCCGGGCCGTGGCCTTCGCGGGGACCGTGCGCTCGGTGACCTCGACGCCCTGCTTCTCCAGGGCGCGTGCCTGGGCGTCGGTGAGGAACAGCTCGACCTTCGCGGTCCCCTTCTCGGGGGCCCGTTCGGTGAGTTCATGGGCGTCCTGGCCCGCCGAGAGAAGCAGCGGTATCTGCTCCTGGGTGACCTCGGCGTCGAAGACCTTCACCGCGTCCGCGCCGGCGGCGGACTCCGGTCCCGGCCGTGCCTGGGCGGCGGGCGCCGCCGTCACACCGGCCAGCAGCAGTGCGCCTGCGGCGAGTACCGATCTCGCTCTACGTCTCATGTGCCCCTCTTGCTGTTGTCTGCCACGTCCGTGAACTGACGTCAGGCTGACCATGCTCCATGATCATGTCAAGTGCACTCTGAGGGCAGGTCAACATGCCTGCTGCCGGCACCTGTTCGGTACCGGCAGCGGGTGTGCGGGGCGAGTACGGCCGGAAGGGCGACGGCCGGCGGGCTCAGCCGACGAGACCGTCGGCCAGTTCCTCGCTCAGATTGGACTCCGTCCCCGGAATCCCCAGGTCCTGTGCGCGCTTGTCGGCCATGGCCAGCAGCCGGCGGATCCGGCCCGCGACCGCGTCCTTGGTCAGCGGCGGGTCGGCGAGCGCCCCCAGCTCCTCCAGGGAGGCCTGCTTGTGCTCCATCCGCAGCCGGCCGGCGGCGGCGAGATGCTCGGGCACCTCCTCGCCGAGGATCTCCAGCGCGCGCTGCACCCGGGCGCCTGCGGCGACCGCCGCACGGGCGGAGCGGCGCAGATTCGCGTCGTCGAAGTTGGCGAGGCGGTTGGCCGTGGCGCGGACCTCGCGGCGCATCCGCCGCTCCTCCCAGGCCAGCACCGACTCGTGCGCGCCGAGCCGGGTCAGCAGCGCGCCGATGGCGTCCCCGTCCCGTACGACCACCCGGTCGACGCCGCGCACCTCACGGGCCTTCGCGGCGATCTGGAGTCTGCGCGCGGCACCGACGAGCGCGAGGGCGGCCTCGGGACCCGGGCAGGTCACCTCCAGCGAGGAGGAACGGCCCGGCTCGGTGAGCGAGCCGTGCGCCAGGAACGCGCCGCGCCAGGCGGCCTCCGCGTCGCAGGTGGCCCCCGAGACCACCTGCGGCGGCAGCCCCCGGATCGGGCGTCCCCGGCCGTCGACCAGA
This sequence comes from Streptomyces sp. NPDC002018, assembly GCF_042890865.1. NCBI lineage: Bacteria > Bacillati > Actinomycetota > Actinomycetes > Kitasatosporales > Streptomycetaceae > Streptomyces > Streptomyces sp. NPDC002018. Next base: position 239,519 of record NZ_JBIASO010000009.1, on the reverse strand, counting down.
CCCGTCTGCCGGGCGAGCTGATCACCGCCGGTGATCACCCGTACGACGTAACGGCTGCCGCGGCGCAGCCCGCCGGGGGCCATCACCACCAGCTCGGAGTTGTGCCCGAAGATCTCCAGGATGTCCTTGCGGAGCCGGCGCGCGGCGATGCTGGTGTCCAGCTCCGCCTCGATCACAATGCGGCCGCTCACCAGGTGCAGCCCGCCCGCGAACCGAAGGATCGCCGAGACCTCCGCCTTCCTGCAGCACGTCCGGGTGACGGGGAGGCGGGCGATCTCGTCCTTCACCGCTGGCGTCATCGCCATGGGCCGATCCTTCCATGCATCCGAAAAATACGGTCGTACGCGGCTGCCAACAGCTCCGGATCGTGGACCGGCGAACTGTCGGGCGCTGCCACCGGCGCCAGCTCGACCGCGGCACCGAACCGTCTGGCGGCATCGGAGAGTGACTCACGGTCGGGCACGGCGGCCTTGTCGGCCAGCACCACGTCCAGGGCGAGTTTAGGGGCGTGTCGCCCCAAAACCTCCAAATGACGCTGCGGTGAGAAGCCATCGGTTTCACCGGGTTGCGGTGCGAGGTTCAGCGAGAGGACCCTGCGGGCCTTCGTCTCCATGAGCGCGTCGAGCAGCTCGGGCACCAGAAGGTGCGGGATCACCGAGGAGAACCAGGAGCCGGGACCGAGCACCACCCAGTCGGCGTCCCTGACCGCCGCGACGGCCTCGGGGACGGCGGGCGGGTCGTGCGGCACGAGATGCACCGACTGCACCTCGCCGGGGGTCAGCGCGACCGTCGCCTGGCCCCGCACCGTGTTCACCTCGTCGGGGTACGCCGGGTCATGGCCCCGTACGAGCGCCTGCAACTCCAGCGGCACGGCGGACATCGGCAGCACCCTGCCGTGGGCGCCGAGGAGCCTGCCGACCAGGTCGAGCGCCTGGACATGGTCGCCGAGCTGCTCCCAGAGGGCGACGATCAGCAGATTGCCCACCGCGTGCTCATGGAGGTCCCCCTGGGACTGGAAACGGTGCTGGATGACCCGCGCCCACGTCTGGCCCCAGTCGTCGTCGCCGCAGAGCGCCGCCAGGGCCTTGCGCAGATCACCGGGCGGCAGTACCCCCAGCTCCTCCCTGAGCCGCCCGCTGGAGCCCCCGTCGTCGGCGACGGTGACCACGGCGGTGAGATCGCCCGTGATGCGGCGAAGGGCCGCGAGAGAGGCGGACAGACCCATGCCGCCGCCGAGCGCGACGACCTTGGGCTGGGCGCCGCGCCCGCGCGCCGACAGCGCGGGGGCTCCCCTGCGCAGCCGGCGCATCCGCAAGGTGCGTCCGGTCACTCGCGCCCCATGTCCCGGTGGACGACGACGGTCTCGATTCCTTCGGAGGCGAGGCGGGCGGCGACCTTCTCGGACATGGCGACGGAGCGGTGCTTGCCGCCCGTACAGCCGACCGCGACGGTCACATACCGTTTGCCCTCGCGGCGATATCCGGTGGCGATGAGCTGGAGCAGCTCGGTGTAGCGGTCGAGGAACTCCTTGGCGCCCGGCTGGTTGAAGACATACGCGGACACCTCCTCGTTCAGTCCGGTGTACGGGCGCAGCTCCGGGACCCAGTGCGGGTTGGGCAGGAAGCGGCAGTCCACCACCAGGTCGGCGTCGACCGGCAGTCCGTACTTGTAGCCGAAGGACATCACCGTGGCCCGCAGCTCCGGCTTCTCGTCGCCGGCGAACTGGGCGTCCATCTTGGCGCGCAGCTCGTGCACGTTGAGGCTGGAGGTGTCGATCACCAGATCCGCGTCGCCGCGCAGCTCGCGCAGCAGATCGCGCTCGGCCTCGATGCCGTCCACGATCCGGCCGTCGCCCTGGAGCGGGTGCGGACGCCGCACGGACTCGAAGCGGCGGACGAGCGCCTCGTCGGAGGACTCCAGGAAGACGATCCGCCGGGTGACCTCCTTGGCGTCGAGGTCGGCGAGGGACTCGCGGAGGTTGTCGAAGAACCGCCTGCCGCGTACGTCCACGACGACGGCGATCCGCGCCACATTGCCCTGCGAGCGCGCGCCCAGCTCCACCATGGTGGGGATCAGCGCGGGCGGCAGGTTGTCCACGACGAACCAGCCGAGGTCCTCCAGGCATTTGGCGGCGGTGCTGCGGCCCGCGCCCGACATACCGGAGATGATCACCAGCTCGGGAATGGCCGTGTCGCCGGCGCTCTCACCGGCCTCCTTCGTGGTGCCCGTACTCACGTGCTCCGCTCCGTCCCGGTCGTGCTCAGTCATGCGTGCTGCCCCCGTCGTCTTCCATGATCTCTCCTGTTGCCGTGTTCACGGCGGGTGCCGGCGGGGCCGTCTTCGCGAGGGCCACGACGACGGACTCGGCCGTCTTGCGGCCCAGGCCCGGTACCTCGCAGATCTGGTCGATTGTCGCCTGCCGCAGCCGCTTCACCGAGCCGAAATGCTTGATGAGCGCCTGTTTGCGGGACTCGCCGAGGCCCGGGACATCGTCGAGCGGGCTGGTCCTGACGCGTTTGGCCCGCTTGGCCCGCTGATAGGTGATGGCGAAACGGTGTGCCTCGTCCCGTACCCGCTGGAGGAGGTAGAGACCCTCGCTGGAGCGGGGCAGTACGACCGGATCGTCGTCCCCGGGCAGCCAGACCTCTTCGAGGCGCTTGGCGAGACCGCAGACGGCGACATCGTCGATGCCCAGCTCGTCGAGGGCGCGCTTGGCCGCCGCGACCTGGGGCTGTCCGCCGTCGACCACGACGAGCTGGGGCGGGTAGGCGAAGCGCCTGGGCCTGCCGTCGTCGTCCCTGCCGGGCCCGCCGGCCGGCTCCTCGCCCGGGAGCGCCGGTACGGCCGTCACCCCGGGCGGTCCCGGCGGCGCGTGGTCCACGGAGCCCACCGGCGGCTCGCGGTCCGTGGCGTCCACCGCCGGCTCATCGTCCATACCGTGGCCGTCGGGCTGTTCGGGCCACTCGCCGGTCTGCTCCTTCTCCGAGAGATAGCGCCTGAAGCGACGGCCGATCACCTCGTGCATGGACCGGACGTCGTCCTGGCCCTCGAAGCCCTTGATCTGGAAGCGGCGGTACTCGCTCTTGCGCGCGAGGCCGTCCTCGAAGACCACCATCGACGCCACCACGTCGTCGCCCTGGAGATGCGAGATGTCGAAGCACTCGATCCGCAGGGGCGCGCTGTCCAGGGCGAGGGCCTCCGCGATCTCCTCCAGGGCGCGGGAGCGGGTGGTCAGATCGCTGGCGCGCTTGGTCTTGTGCAGGACGAGCGCCTGCTGCGCGTTGCGCCCGACCGTCTCCATCAGGTCCTTCTTGTCACCGCGCTGCGGAACGCGCAGCGAGACCTGGGCGCCACGGCGCTCGCTGAGCCACTGGGCGACGGCCTCGGCGTCCTCCGGCAGGGCGGGGACAAGCACCTCCTTGGGAACGGAGTCGCCGCGCTCCTCCCCGTAGAGCTGCTGGAGCGCGTGCTCGACCAGACCGGCCGTCTCCACGGCCTCGACCTTGTCGGTGACCCAGCCGCGCTGGCCACGGACCCGGCCGCCGCGGACATGGAAGATCTGCACGGAGGCTTCGAGTTCGTCCTCGGCGACCGCGATCAGGTCGGCGTCGGTGGCATCGGCGAGCACGACGGCGTTCTTCTCCATCGCGCGGCGCAGGGCGCCTATGTCGTCCCGGAGCCGGGCGGCCCTCTCGTACTCCATCTCCTCGGCGGCGGCCGTCATCTGCCGCTCCAGACGGCGGATGTACGTGCCGGTGCGGCCGGCCATGAAGTCGCAGAACTCCTCAGCCAGTTCGCGGTGCTCCTCGGGGGTGACCCGGCCGACACAGGGTGCCGAGCACTTGCCGATATAACCGAGCAGACAGGGCCGGCCGGTCCGCTCCGCGTTCTTGAACACGCCCGCGGAGCAGGTCCTCACGGGGAACACACGGAGCATCAGATCGACGGTCTCGCGGATCGCCCAGGCGTGTCCGTACGGTCCGAAGTAGCGCACGCCCTTCTTCTTGGCGCCGCGCATGACCTGGACGCGGGGGTACTTCTCGTTGAGCGTCACCGCGAGCGAGGGATAGCTCTTGTCGTCGCGGTACTTGACGTTGAAGCGGGGGTCGAACTCCTTGATCCAGGAGTATTCGAGCTGGAGCGCCTCGACCTCGGTGGAGACGACCGTCCACTCGACGGAGGCGGCCGTGGTGACCATGGAACGGGTGCGCGGATGCAGGCTCGCCAGGTCCTGGAAGTAGTTGGCGAGCCGCTGGCGCAGGCTTTTCGCCTTTCCGACGTAGATCACCCGGTGGTGATCGTCGCGGAACTTGTAGACCCCCGGCGAGTCGGGGATCTGTCCCGGCTTGGGGCGGTAGCTGGAGGGGTCGGCCATGCCGTCCACCCTACTGTCGGCGACGGACAGTGCGGCCTCGCCGGGGGTGCGGTACGCCCCGGAGGGCAGAGGCCGCTCTTGGCGGCCGTCGGACCTTCCCGGCGGCTCTCAGGCCCGGGGACCGGCGATGAGCCTGCCGCCCTCTGCCGTAATCGGCACCTCCGGCAGCGGTACGGTCGCCGGACCCTGGATCGCCCTGCCGGTGGTGACGTCGAACTTGCTGCCGTGGCAGGGACAGTCACCCACCGTGCCCTCCAGCTTCTCCAGGAGACAGCCCGCGTGGGTGCACTGGGCGCTGAACGCCCTGTACTCCCCGCGCGCCGGGCAGCTCACCACCAGACGCTGTTCACGGTAGAGCTTGGCGCCGCCGACCGGGATGTCCCGCGCCGCGCCCAGTTCGACGGCCGCGGTGGGCGTGGGGTCCTCCGCGTGCCCGAGCTTCGACTCGGTGGAACACGCCGCCATCCCCGCCCCCGCGACCCCGGCGAGCGCGACCCCCTTCAACACGGTACGGCGGGGCGCGGACGGGCCGGTCATGGTGTCTCCACAGGTCAGGGTGTCGCTGGCACAACCGACGATACCGGCCCCCACCGAAACCCCCCGTCCCGCACCGGCCCGACGACCGCCCCACGGACCGGGACCAGGGCCGAAGCCACGGCCGGGGCCCGAGACCGTGACCGCCGGGGCCGGAAGTCGGTCCCGGGGTCCGAGACCGGGCAGGATCCGAGGCCGGGGCACGACCATGCCCTCGGATCGGGACCCCGGCCCGAGGGCATGGCCCCTGAGCCGCTCCCGCGCTCGGCCCCGGGCGGCTGGGCCGGGGCCCGTAGCCGGAGCCAGGGCCCCGAAGCCAGAGCTGGGGCCCGAGGCTGTGGCCGCCGGGCCGGAAGCCGGGCCCGGGGTCCCAGGCCGGGCAGGATCCGAGGGCCGGAACACGGCCAGGCCTCGGACCAGGACCGGGGCCTGGGGCCTGGGGCCTGGGCCTCGGGGGCGGGCCGGGCCGGCCCCCGAGGCCGGGTTCAGGCGCGGCGGGACGCCGTCGTCGCCTTCTTCGGCGCCGCCTTCCTCCGTGGCGCCGCCTTCTTCGCCGGCGCCGCGTCGCTGATCCGCTCCGCGTCCAGGATCTCCCGCAGGAACTTCCCGGTGTGGCTGGCCGGGACCCCCGCCACCTGCTCCGGGGTGCCCTCCGCGATCACCAGACCGCCGCCGTTGCCGCCCTCGGGCCCCATGTCGATGACCCAGTCCGCGGTCTTGATGACATCCAGGTTGTGCTCGATGACGATCACCGAGTTGCCCTTCTCGACCAGCCCGGACAGCACCGTGATCAGCTTGCTGATGTCCTCGAAGTGCAGACCGGTCGTGGGCTCGTCCAGGACATAGACCGTACGGCCCGTCGAACGCTTCTGGAGCTCGCTCGACAGCTTCACCCGCTGCGCCTCGCCGCCCGACAGGGTCGGCGCGGACTGGCCGAGCCTGACATAGCCGAGACCCACCTCGTTGAGCGTCCTGAGGTGGCGCGAGATCGTCGGGACGGCCTCGAAGAAGTCCAGGGCCTCCTCGATCGGCATGTCCAGCACCTCGGCGATGGACTTGCCCTTGTAGTGGACCTCCAGCGTCTCCCGGTTGTACCGCGCCCCGTGACAGACCTCGCACGGCACATAGACGTCCGGCAGGAAGTTCATCTCGATCTTGATCGTGCCGTCACCGGCGCAGTTCTCGCACCGGCCGCCCTTGACGTTGAAGGAGAACCGTCCGGGCAGATAGCCGCGGACCTTGGCCTCCATCGTCTCCGCGAAGAGCCTGCGGACATGGTCGAAGACGCCGGTGTACGTGGCCGGGTTGGACCGGGGCGTACGGCCGATGGGCGACTGGTCGACATGGACCACCTTGTCGACCAGATCGTCCCCGTCGACCCGGGTGTGCCGGCCGGGCACCGACTTCGCGCCGTTCAGCTCGCGTGCGAGATGCGTGTACAGGATGTCGTTGACCAGCGTCGACTTGCCCGAGCCCGAGACACCGGTGATCGCCGTGAACACACCCAGCGGGAACGACACATCGATGTCCCGCAGATTGTTCTCCCGCGCGCCGTGCACGGTGAGCTTCCGCTCGGGATCGACGGGCCTGCGGATGTCCGGGGTCGGAATGGACCGCTTGCCCGCCAGATACTGCCCGGTCATCGACTCCTTGTTGGCCAGCAGCCCCTTCAACGGCCCGGAGTGCACGACCTTGCCGCCGTGCTCCCCCGCGCCGGGACCGATGTCGACCACCCAGTCGGCCACCTTGATCGTGTCCTCGTCGTGCTCCACGACGATCAGGGTGTTGCCCATGTCACGGAGGCGGACCAGGGTCTCGATCAGCCGGTGGTTGTCCCGCTGGTGGAGTCCGATGGACGGCTCGTCCAGCACATAGAGCACCCCGACCAGGCCGGAGCCGATCTGGGTGGCGAGCCGGATCCGCTGCGCCTCGCCGCCGGAGAGCGTGCCCGCCGCGCGGTTCAGCGAGAGATAGTCCAGGCCGACGTCGACCAGGAACCTCAGCCGTTCGTTGACCTCCTTGAGCACCCGCTCGGCGATCTTCTTGTCCCGGGCGTTCAGCTTGAGCTTGCCGAGGAACTCCGCGCAGTCGCTGATCGAGAGCGCCGAGACCTCGGCGATGGACTTGTCCATGACCGTGACCGCGAGGACGATCGGCTTGAGCCGGGTGCCCTCACAGGTCGGGCAGGGCACCTCGCGCATATAGCCCTCGAAGCGCTCCCTGCTGGAGTCGCTCTCGGCCTCGCTGTGCCGCCGCTTGACGAAGGAGACGGCCCCCTCGAAGGCGGGCGTGGTGTAGGCGCGCTCACGGCCGTACCTGTTCCGGTAGCGGACCTCGACCTGGGTCTTGTGGCCGTACAGCAGGGCCTTCCTGGCCCGCTGCGGCAGCCCGGCCCACGGGATGTCCGTACGGAAGCCCAGAGCCTGGGCGAGACCGCCGATCAGCCGGCCGAAGTACTCCTTGGTGTGCCCGTGGGACCAGGGGTGGATCGCGCCCTCGTCGAGCGACTTCTCCTCGTCGGGAACAATCAGCTCCGGGTCGACCTCCATCCGCGTACCGATACCGGTGCACTCGGGGCAGGCGCCGAAGGGCGAGTTGAAGGAGAAGGAGCGGGGCTCCAGCTCCTCGAAGGAGAGATCGTCGTACGGGCAGTAGAGATGCTCCGAGTACATCCGCTCGCGCTCGGGGTCGTCCTCGGGAAGATCCACGAAGTCGAGCACGACCATGCCGCCGGAAAGACCGAGCGCGGTCTCGACCGAGTCGGTCAGCCGGCGCTTGGCGCTGTCCTTCACCGTGAGACGGTCGACGACCACCTCGATGGTGTGCTTCTCCTGCTTCTTGAGCGTGGGCGGCTCGCTGAGCTGGATCGTCCGGCCGTCGACCCGGGCCCGGCTGTATCCCTTGGTCTGGAGATCGGCGAAGAGATCGACGAACTCGCCCTTCCGCTCGCGCACGAGCGGCGAGAGGACCTGGAAGCGGCTGCCCTCGGGCAGCTCCAGCACCCGGTCCACGATGGCCTGCGGCGACTGCCGGGAGATCGGCCGTCCGCACTCGGGGCAGTGCGGCTTGCCGATCCTGGCGAAGAGCAGCCGGAGGTAGTCGTAGACCTCGGTGATCGTGCCGACCGTCGAGCGGGGGTTCCGCGAGGTCGACTTCTGGTCGATGGAGACGGCCGGGGAGAGCCCTTCGATGAAGTCGACGTCCGGCTTGTCCATCTGGCCGAGGAACTGCCGGGCGTACGAGGACAGCGACTCCACGTAACGGCGCTGGCCCTCGGCGAAGATCGTGTCGAACGCGAGCGAGGACTTGCCCGACCCGGAGAGCCCGGTGAAGACGATGAGGGAGTCACGGGGGAGGTCGAGCGACACGTTCTTGAGATTGTGCTCGCGCGCGCCACGGACGATGAGACGGTCGGCCACGCCGGTCCGCACCTTTCTTTCTGGGGAAACAGGGGCTGAGCCCCCTTCTCGGACCAGGGGGACGCCAGAGCGATTGACTGCCAAGCGGTGAGCGGCCCCGCGCGCGTGCGCGCCGGGCTCGGATGTGCCTCCATGCGATGTGCCTACATGCCAGGATGCCTCTCCCGAGCCTATAGCACGTGCATTCGATTTACGGCGGCCCTTCACCGCCTTCACCCGATCGAGTGGCCCGGCTATCGTCGGCGCCATGATCGACCACGTGCACGACCTGGTATCCGTACGCGAAGCGACCGAGCGGCTCCTCGGCGCGGCCGACGCACTGGACAACGCGGCGGTCGCCGCGCCGTCACGCCTTCCCGGCTGGAGCCGGGGCCATGTACTGGCCCACCTCGCCCGGAACGCGGACGCCCTGGTCAATGTTCTGGAAGGACGGCCCATGTACGAGAGCGACGCCTCCCGCGGGGCGGACATCGAGCGGGACGCGCCACGCGCCCTCGACATCCAGCTCGCCGATGTACGTAACACCGGCGAGCGGTTCCTGCATTCCGCGTCCGCGCCGGCCGACTGGACCCGGATCCTCGTGCTGCGCAACGGTGTCACGGACGTGGCCGCCCGCCTGCCGTTCCGCCGGCTGGTCGAGGTGGAGCTGCACCATGTCGATCTGGGGATCGGCCGCGAGCTGGAGGATCTGTCCGAGGAGTTCACCGTGCGCGAGATCGACTTCCTCACGGAGCGCTTCTCGGGCAACCCTGCGGTCCCGCCGCTGACCCTGAAGGCGACCGACGGCCGCACCTGGCGCACCGGCGGCGCGGAGGGCGTCCCGCGCCCCGTCACCGGCCCCGCCGCCGATCTGATGGGCTGGCTGGCCGGGCGCCGTGACGGAGCGGCGCTGGAGTCCGCGGACGGCCCCCTGCCCGTACTGCCCCCGCTATAGGGTGATCCTTATGACGTACAGCGGAGCGGTGACAGTCGGCGGACCGGCGGATGTGCACGAGCTGCCCGCCCTGATGATCTCCAAGGTCGCCGTCGGGCCGATGGAGAACAACGCCTATCTGCTGCGCTGCCGGGCCACCGGGGAACAGCTCCTGGTCGACGCGGCCAATGACGCGGCGACCCTGCTGACCCTGATCGGTGACGACGGCATCGCGTCCGTCGTCACCACGCACCGGCACGGCGACCACTGGCAGGCGCTGGACGAGGTCGTGGCGGCCACCGGCGCCCGCACCTACGCGGGCCGCTACGACGCCGAGGGCATCCCCGTGCCGACCGAGGTGCCGGTCGAGGACGGCGACACCATCAGGGTCGGGGAGATCGGGCTCACCGCGCTGCGACTGGTGGGGCACACCCCCGGTTCGATCGCGCTGGTCTACGACGACCCGCACGGCCATCCGCATGTCTTCACCGGGGACTGCCTCTTCCCCGGCGGCCCCGGGCGGACCACGACCCCGGCCGAGTTCACGAGTCTGATGGACGGGCTCGAAGCCAAGGTCTTCGGAGCCCTGCCGGACGAGACCTGGATCTACCCGGGCCACGGGAACGACTCCACGCTGGGCGCCGAGCGCCCGCACCTCGCGGAATGGCGCGCCCGCGGCTGGTGATGCCCCGGGGCGTCCCGGGGGGACCTCCAGGCAACGGGGGCCTTCACGGCCGTGGATCCCCGCGCGCGAAGGCCGACGGGGCGGGTGGCCGGCAGCCACTCGCCCCGCGTGTATTCCTCGGCTGTTCCCCGGCCCGTATCTCCCAGCTCTCCCGGATCAGGCCTGGATGCTGTCCTTGCTGTCCGAGCCGTCGGCCCCGGCCTGCGCCTCGCGCTCCGCCTCCGCCTCGCGCTCCGCCTGCTTCTTGGAGGCGATCAGGCTGGTGATCGTGGTGACGATCAGAACACCGCAGATGACCGCCAGCGAGACCGGAATGGAGATCTCGGGGACATGCACCCCGGTCTCGTGCAGCGCGTGCAGCACCAGCTTCACCCCGATGAAGCCCAGGATGACCGAGAGACCGTAGCTGAGGTGCACCAGCTTCTTGAGCAGTCCGCCGATGAGGAAGTAGAGCTGCCGCAGCCCCATCAGGGCGAAGGCGTTGGCGGTGAAGACGATGTACGGGTCCTGGGTCAGACCGAAGATCGCGGGGATGGAGTCCAGCGCGAACAGCACATCGGTGGTGCCGATGGCCAGCATGACGACCATCAGCGGGGTCAGCACCCGCTTGCCGTTGTTCCTGATGAAGAGCTTCGTGCCGTGGTACCTGTCGGCGACCCCGAACCGCTTCTCGATCGACTTGAGCAGGCGGTTCTCCTCGAACTCCTCTTCCTCCTCGTCGGAGCGCGCCTCCTGGACGAGCTTCCACGCGGTGTAGATCAGGAACGCGCCGAAGATGAAGAAGACCCACGAGAAGCTCGCGATGATCGCGGCGCCGGCCGCGATGAAGACCGCGCGCAGGACCAGGGCGATCAGCACACCGATCAGCAGCACCCGCTGCTGGAGATGTGTCGGCACCGAGAACTTCGCCATGATCAGGACGAAGACGAAGAGATTGTCGACACTGAGCGACTTCTCGGTGATGAAGCCCGCGAAGAACTCGCCGGACGCCTGGCCCGTGCCGAAGACCATCAGGCCGAGGCCGAAGAGCGCGGCGAGGGCGATCCAGACGACCGTCCAGATACCGGCTTCCTTGATCGACACGTCATGGGGCTTGCGCCCGATGAGGAAGTCCACCGCGATCAGGGCTGACAGACCGAGAATGGTCAGCACCCACAGGTTGACTGAAACGTCCACTACGCCTCCGGCTTCGTACGGCAACTGATCAGCGTCGTCGCTGCCGGAGGTCTCCTCCACCCGGGCGGCACCCGCCGGTCCCGGGCCGACGCCCCGGGACCGATTGCGGTCCGTATTGACGGGAACGTCGCGAGGTGGGAGTACTCCCCTCCGTTCCAAAGAACAGTACAGGAAAGCCCAAGGAAAGGTAAAGAAAGAGGTAAAGGCGCCGAATGTGTGCTGGTCAGCGGCGCCAGGAGCGACGGGCCGCGGCCACCTGTTCCAGCACCTGGAACAGCACCCGGCTGCCCGGCGGCACCAGGGGCGGCTGGTACGTCCACGCGTGGCCGACCCAGGGATCGGCGAGATGGTCGTCGGGGACCGGCGTGATCCGGAGCAGGGACCGCCAGAGGGGGTCCAGCACCGGTCCGTACGCGCCGGCGTCCTCGCGGTCCGCGACCATCAGCAGATGCACACCGACCGCCGGGCCCTCGTCGGCGAGATAGCGGAGCTGGGTCACCCCGCGGTCGTCGAAGCCGTGCGGGAAGTCATTGACGATCAGAAGCTGCTCGGCGGTGTCCAGACCGGGCGGCAGCGACTCGGCGGCGCCGCCGCGCACCGCCATCTGCACCAGATCCACCCGCTCGGTGAGCTTCGCGAGGACCGCGGCCACCCCCGCGGCACCGGCGGCGGGCGGGCCGTCGAGCACCCCGGAGGCGGTCAGCGGGGCCAGCGAACGGGCCGCGGAACCGGCCGGGTCGATGACATGCACCGTGAACTCGCCGGGCGGATAGACGGCGAGCAGCCGCCCGGCGAGCGCGACGGCGGTGTCCATGGCGAGACCGCGGAGCTGCGCCTCGTCCATCATCAGGGCGGCCTCGGAGCCCGACCGGCCGCTGTCGACCCACAGCCCGCGCTCCAGCGGCAGCCTCACCAGCATCGGGATCCGCAGCTCGGGGCGCTCCGGCAGATGCACATCGCCCAGGCGCAGCGCCATCGGGATCTCCATCGGTACGCGGTAGGCGTGCCAGACGGGGTTGTCCCAGCGGGCGTAGGGGGCGGGCAGGGCCGGTTCGACGACCTCGCACTCGGCGACGAGCTGGGCGAGATCGCGGTCGAGGACCTCACGGGCCTGGGCGGCGAGCTGGTCGTGCTTGGCACGGGCGGCCTCCCGGGCGGCGTCGCCCGCCCCGCCGATGCGGTGGCGTGGATCGGACAGGACGCGGTCCAGCTCCTGGTCCATCCGGGACTCGGCGAAGTCCATCGCGCTGCGGTACGCGGCGACCGTGCGGGCCAGGTCCTCGAACATGCCCCAGACCTGGTTGTAGAGCCGCTCGTCCATGGACCAGCCCGTGGCGTCGCCCGCGACGGGGCGGGGCGGCTCACCCGGCCGGGCGGGCGGCGCGGCCGGGGGCGGTGTCGGGGGCGCGGAGGTGCGGCGGCCGGGATGCGTGTAGTTGACCGCGCCCGCGGTGGCTCCCGCACCGCCCGCAGCGCCGGAGGCCGCGCCACCGGGACCTGCCGTGCCGCCCGTGCCGGGCTGCGGGACGGTGGCGCCGCCCTGGGCGGCCGGTCCGGGCTGAGTCGCGGGTCCGGGCTGGGCGGCCGCTCCCTGCGTGGTGGACGCGGCCGCTCCCGGTGTGGTGGGCGACGGCAGACCGTCGGGCCTGACCCGTACACCGTCCTGCGCGCCGGGCAGCGGGACCTGGACGGTACTGGCGAGATGGCGGGCGACCGTCTCCTGGACACCCGTGGCGAAGGCGTGGGCCTGCGGCACGCCGTGGTCGCCGAACAGCTCGGCCAGCCCTCCCGCGTACCCCTGGCCGACGGCTCGGACCTTCCAGGCGCCCTGGCGCCGGTACAGCTCCAGGGCCACGACGGCGGACTCGGCGTCCAGACCGGTCAGGGTGAAGCTGGCGACCTCGGTGCCGTCGGTGGAGGTGACGGCGGCGAAGGGGGCCACGGTGGCGCCGAAGCGGTCCGGTCCGCCGACCCCCTCGGGCAGGGCGAGCAGCACACGCACGAGATGCGCCCGCTCGGGCACGGCCTCCAGATCGATGTGGAAGCGCAGCCCCGCGGCGGCCTGGCGGGACACCTCGATGCCCGGGAGTGTGGGCGAGCCGGGATGGGCGATCCAGTCGGTGCCGGGCACCGTGCCCTGTGCGTCACCGAGCGTGGCGCAGGCCATGACCGGCGCGCCGGCCGTCACCCGGATCTCCAGGCGGGTGTGGGGCAAGGGGTGGTTCTGCCCCCGGACCAGCTCGGCCGTCATCGCCTCTGTCCCCTCGTCGGTCACGCGTCGTCGTTCGGCTGTGGATGGTCGGGTGGTGCTCACGGAGCTTGTGCGGGCTGTACGGAGCTTGTGCGGAGCCGTACGGATGGTCCCGCGCGGACGGGTCCGTACGGGTGTCCGGCAGCCGCGCAGCTCCCGGCGACCTGACGTCCGGGAGCTGCGCGTGCCGGCGAGGCGCCGGGTCGTACGGGTGCGTGCCTGGTGGTGCTGGAGTGCCGCCGAGGTGACGCCGGGCCGGTGCCGGACCAGGCGTCCTGGGCGGCCTCCTTGCCGGCGTCCTGGGCGGCGTTCTAGAGGTGCGGCAGGATCGCCGGCATCAGGTCCTGGAACGTACGGCCGTTGGCCGGGTTGCCCAGGGCCGTCATCTGCCAGCCCGCACCCGCGCGGCTCACCTTCGCCATGATCTGCGCGGTGTACTGGCCACCGCCGTCCAGCGTGTAGCGCGCCAGCTCCTCGCCGTTGGTCTCGTCGACGATGCGGCAGAAGGCGTTCTGCACCTCCTGGAACGTCTGGCCGGTGAACGAGTTCACCGTGAAGACGATCTGGTCGATATGGACCGGGATCCGCTGAAGGTCGACCAGGATCGCCTCGTCGTCACCGCCCTGGCCCGCGCCGCCGACCAGATTGTCACCGGTGTGCCGCACCGAGCCGTCGTCGCTGACGAGATGGCGGAAGAAGACCACGTCGACCGGCTGCTTGTCGGCGAACAGCACCGCCGACGCGTCCAGGTCGATCTCACGGGTGCGGGAGCCGAACAGGCCCCGGCGCGGCGCGGCCTGCCAGCCGAGCCCCATCCGCACCGCGGTCAGCGTGCCGCCGCCCTTCTTCTCCAGGCTGATGGCCTGTCCCTTGGTCAGATTGACGCCAGGGCCCCCGGGCGCACTGCCCTTGGATACGTCCACCACGCGCTGTCCCCTCTCGAATGGTTCCCCCGCAACCGTCCGTATGCGGTTGCGCAGCACCCTACGCAGTCGCGCGTGCGGTGCAGGAGGCTTGGACCGTTTTTGTGTCGGTCTTGCAACACACCTGGTGTTCCGGGGTGTCAGGCAAGCCCCGCCTCCCTCATCTGGCGCAATTCCTTCTTCAGTTCACTCACTTCGTCACGCAGCCGCGCGGCCACCTCGAACTGGAGCTCGGCCGCGGCGGCCCGCATACGGTCGGTCATCTCCTCGATGATTCCGGCCAGTTCCGCGGCGGGCCGGTCGCTGAGCACCGCGGTCTTCGCGCGCCCGGCGCCCTTGGCGGCCTTCACGCCGAGCGTGGGCACCGGGGCCTTGGCCGGCCTGCCGTCCTTCGTCTGCCGGTAGCCCGTGCCGAGCAGCGCCTCGGTGTCGATCTCCTCGCGGGCGATGGTCGCGACGATGTCGTTGATCTTCTTGCGGAGCGGCTGGGGGTCGATACCGCGCTCGGTGTTGTACGCGATCTGCTTCTCCCGGCGGCGGTTGGTCTCGTCGATGGCCTTCTCCATCGCCGGGGTGATCTTGTCCGCGTACATATGGACCTGGCCGGAGACATTGCGCGCGGCCCGGCCGATGGTCTGGATCAGCGAGGTGCCCGAGCGCAGGAAGCCTTCCTTGTCGGCGTCGAGGATCGCCACCAGCGAGACCTCGGGGAGGTCGAGGCCCTCCCGGAGCAGGTTGATGCCGACGAGGACGTCGTACTCCCCCGAGCGCAGCTCACGCAGCAGCTCGACCCGGCGCAGGGTGTCCACGTCGCTGTGCAGATAACGCACCTGGATGCCCAGCTCCAGGAAGTAGTCCGTGAGGTCCTCGGCCATCTTCTTGGTGAGGGTGGTCACCAGGACCCGCTCGTCCTTCGCGGTCCGCTCGCGGATCTCGTGGACCAGGTCGTCGATCTGGCCCTCGGTGGGCTTGACGACGACCTCCGGGTCGATCAGGCCGGTCGGGCGGATGATCTGCTCCACGGCCCCGTCGGAGCGGGACAGCTCGTAGGTGCCGGGGGTGGCGGAGAGATAGACGGTCTGGCCGATCCGCTGCTGGAACTCCTCCCACTTCAGCGGACGGTTGTCGAGCGCGGACGGCAGCCGGAAACCGTGGTCGACCAGGGTCCGCTTGCGGGACGCGTCGCCCTCGTACATCGCGCCGATCTGCGGCACGGTGACATGCGACTCGTCGATGACCAGCAGGAAGTCCTCGGGGAAGTAGTCGAGGAGGGTGTTGGGCGCGGTGCCGGGCAGGCGGTCGTCGAAGTGCATCGAGTAGTTCTCGATCCCGGAGCAGGAACCGATCTGGCGCATCATCTCGATGTCGTACGTCGTGCGCATCCGCAGCCGCTGGGACTCCAGGAGCTTGCCCTGCTTGTCCAGCTCGGCCAGGCGCTCCTCCAGCTCCCGTTCGATGCCGTTGACCGCCTTCTCCATGCGCTCGGGGCCGGCGACATAGTGGCTCGCGGGGAAGATGTACAGCTCGCGGTCGTCGCTGATCACCTCACCGGTGAGCGGGTGCAGCGTGGAGAGTGCCTCGATCTCGTCGCCGAACATCTCGATACGGACGGCCAGCTCCTCGTAGACCGGGAAGATCTCGATGGTGTCGCCCCGGACCCGGAACGTGCCGCGCGCGAACGCCATGTCGTTGCGTGCGTACTGGATGTCCACGAAGCGGCGCAGGAGCTGGTCGCGGTCGATCTCGGCGCCGACCTTCAGCGGCACCATCCGGTCCACGTACTCCTGGGGCGTGCCGAGACCGTAGATGCAGGAGACCGAGGCGACCACGATCACATCACGGCGGGTCAGCAGGGAGTTCGTCGCGGAGTGGCGCAGCCGCTCGACCTCCTCGTTGATGGAGGAGTCCTTCTCGATATAGGTGTCCGACTGCGGGACGTACGCCTCGGGCTGGTAGTAGTCGTAGTACGAGACGAAGTACTCGACGGCGTTGTTGGGCAGCAGCTCCCGGAACTCGTTCGCGAGCTGGGCCGCGAGCGTCTTGTTCGGTGCCATCACCAGGGTGGGGCGCTGGAGCTTCTCGATCATCCAGGCGGTCGTCGCCGACTTTCCCGTGCCGGTCGCGCCGAGCAGGACGACATCCTTCTCACCCGCGCGGACACGCCGCTCGAGGTCGGCGATGGCCGTCGGCTGGTCACCGCTGGGCTGGTAGGGACTGACGACCTCGAAAGGCGCCACCGTACGTTCGATGTGGGAAACGGGCCGCATGCAACCACGGTACGACCACCCACTGACAGTCGGGGGCAGCCGGACGGCGGGCGACACCGGATCACCGGGCGGCCACCGCGCGTCACCGTCCGCCCGGCGGTCCGGCAGGCGGTCCGGCAGGCGGTCCGGCAGCCCGGCGTCCGGTGCCCCCGGCGGCCCGTCCGGCGGCCGGACGCCGTCCTGGTGACCGGCCGGTCACCAGCCGGCCGGTCACCAGTCGTGCAGATCCTGGGGTCCGCTGCGCGGCGCCCTGGCGGCCGTACGTTCGGCGGCCGCACGACGGGCCGCACGCGGCCGTGTCCGCTGCGCCGGCACCCCGCCCGGCCTCCTGGACGCGCACAGCCCGCGCGTGGGCCCCGCGGACGGGCCGGGGCGGGAACGAGGCCCGCCGGGGTCCCGGTCACGGTCCTCGCGCCCCCGGCCGCGTCCGCCCGCGACCAGCAGCGGGTCGAAGAACAGCGCGCCCCCGGCCAGCAGCAGGAAGACCGCGGGGCCGACCAGCATCGGCACGAGCAGCTCGGCGGCCGGGGCGCCGCCGGGGTCGGTGGCGGCCACCCTGTCGAGATGGACCCGGACCCCCGCCATCGCGGTGAAGTGCATCCCGGTCGACGCGACGCCCAGCACCAGACTGGCGGCGAGACTGGCCGGAAAGCCCCGGTACGTGACGATCACCCAGAGCCCGGCCGTGGACGCGGCGACAGCGATCAGGACGGAGAGCGCGACCGACCCGGTGTGGTACGCGACCTGTCCGTGCAGCCGGAGGCCCGCCATGCCGAGATAGTGCATGGTGGCGATGCCGAGACCGGTGACGGTACCGCCGGTGACCAGGGCCATCGGGGTCGAGGCGCGGTGTCCCACGATGAAGATCCCGATCCCGGCCATCACGATCCCGACGACGAGACTGGCGAACGTCGTGAGCGCGTCGTAGCCGATGGGCACCTCGGTCACGGCGAAGCCCATCATGCCGATGAAGTGCATCGTCCAGACGCCGGAGCCGATCGAGGCCGCGCCGAGCGCCAGGCCGCCGGGCCTCCAGCGGCCCCGGCTGCGCAGGGATCTCGCGGTGCAGCGCAGGCCGAGCGCCGCCCCGAGACAGGCCATGAGAAAGGCCGCCACGGGCGTGACGAGGCCGTAGCTGAATCCTTCGGTGGTGCCCTGCATAGCGGTGTGCCCTTCGCCCCCCGGCTCCGTGTACGGAAGCGCCGGTCCGGGGCGAGAGTAGGACGGCCGGGCCGGTAATCAAACAGGCACCGGATGATTTGTCGATATGAAGCCAATATGAAGCCGACATGCGGCGACACGGAGCGCCACACCCCCACGGTCCGGTATGCGTGTCTCGTGGTGTGGCTTCATGTGATGGCCGGCCTCCGCCCGTTCCCCGTTGGCCGGAGACTGCCACCCTCGGGGCCGACCGTCATCCCACGACGCGAGGAGTCCACCGTGTACACGTGCACCTCGGCGACAACGGCCGGCGCCCTGCTGGGAGTCGCCGCGTTCATGATGCCGGGCGCCGCCGCTGCGCCCGCCGGTCAGGCCGGAGCCGTCGCCCCCACCACGGCCACCGCGACCGCCACCGCGACCGCCGCGGCCCCCGGGGACGGTGGTCCGCTGGTCATCGCGCACCGCGGCGCCTCGGCGTACGCGCCGGAGAACACCCTCGCCGCCGTCGACCGGGCCGGTGAACTGGGCATCGAGTGGGTGGAGAACGACGTACAGCGCACCAAGGACGGCGCGCTGGTGGTGCTGCACGACGACACCCTCGCGCGGACCACCGATGTGGAGCGGCTCTTCCCGGACCGGTCGCCGTGGAAGGTGAAGGACTTCACCGCCGCCGAGATCGCCCGGCTCGACGCGGGAAGCTGGTTCGGCGAGCGGTGGGCGGGCGAGCGCGTGCCGACGCTGAAGCAGTTCCTGAACACCGTCGACGCCCATGACCAGAAGCTGCTCCTGGAGATCAAGAACCCCGAGCAGTACCCGGGCATCGAGAGCGACATCCTGCGGGTGCTCCGCCAGGAGGGCTGGCTGGACCGCGCCCATGTCGGGGGGAAGCTGGTCATCCAGAGCTTCGGCGCGGACAGCGTCCGCACGGTGCACCAGCGGGGGCCCGGGATCACGACGGGCTTCCTCGGGGCGCCGGCGGTGGCCGACCTGCCCGCGTACGCGGCCTTCACGGACCAGATCAATCCCTCGTACACCTCGCTGACCGCCGGCTATGTGGCCGCGGTGCACCGGCTGAAGGGCCCGCACGGCAAGCCGCTCACGGTCAGCACATGGACGGTGAACGACGCGGCGGGCGCGGTCCGGGTCAGGGACCTCGGCGTGGACGGGATCATCACCAACAACCCGGACCTGGTGCGCGACGCGGTGAGCCGGCCGCCCGGCGCGTGACCCGGTGGGCCGGGAGCCGTTGTCAGTGGCGGCCCCTACCGTGGTCCCCATGAACACGTACGGACAGTCGTCGCCGGAGTGGGCGGTCATGGGCACCGGCATCGGGCCGCTGCTCCTGGCGGCGACGCGTCAGGGGCTGGTGAGCGTGGCCTTCCATGCCCACGGGCCGGTGCGGGAGAAGGCGCTCCAGCAGCTCAGGGACCGGCTCGGCGCCGAGCCGGTCGAATCCGCGTCGGGTCTGCTGGCCGAGCCGATACGTGAGCTGTCGGCGTACTTCGCGGGCGAGCTGCGGGAGTTCGGGCTGCCGCTGGACTGGTCGCTCTCCGGGGGCTTCAACCGGCAGGTGCTGCGCGAGCTGGCGACGGGTGTGCCCTACGGGACGGTGGTGGGGTACGGCGAGCTGGCGCGCCGCGCGGGCCGGCCGGGCGCCGCGCAGGCGGTCGGCGCGGCGATGGGCTCCAATCCACTGCCGGTGGTGGTGCCGTGCCACCGGGTGGTGGAGAGCGACGGAGGGCTCGGCGGTTTCGGCGGCGGGCTGGAGACGAAGCGACGGCTGCTGGCCCTGGAGGGCGTGCTCCCGGCGCCGCTGTTCTGACATCCGCGGACACCCTCTGACATCCGCAGACACCCTCCGAAATCCGCTGACACCCGCTGACACCCGGGCGATTACCCCGTGGCACTGGCTCTCACAGCAGCGCATTGCCCTTTTTACCGTCACTTGTCCGCTTTCAATGCCGGGCTTAGGCTGATTTGTGGAGAACCACCGCGCGTACAGCCCGGCGGAAACCGTGCGAGGCGCAGAAGAACCGGCCCCGCCGACCGGGCGGCTTTCCGTGTCCGCACCCCTGGGGTGGGCGGACCGCCCGAGCGGAACCGGACTCCATGACCCGCGCACAGGCCGAGTCATCCGCTGGACGAGCAGAACCGAAGGGACGGCGAGTCAGCATGAGCGGAGGAAACAAGGCGGTTGCCTACATCAAGCCGGGTGAGGTGGAAGTCAGGGAGACCGAGTACCCCGTGCTCGAACTTCGCGACGGGCCGGGCGTGGCCCCCGCCAATGTCGGTCGCAAGTGCCGGCACGGGGTCATCCTCAAGGTCCTCGCCACCAACATATGCGGCAGCGACCAGCACATGGTACGTGGGCGTACGACAGCCCCCGAAGGTCTGGTCCTCGGCCATGAGATCACGGGCGAGGTCATCGAGAAGGGGCCCGACGTCGAGTTCCTCGACGTCGGCGATGTCGTGTCGGTGCCGTTCAACATCGCCTGCGGGCGCTGCCGCAACTGCAAGGAGCGCAAGACCGGCATCTGTCTGAACGTCAATCCGGCCCGTCCCGGCGGGGCGTACGGCTATGTCGACATGGGCGGCTGGGTCGGTGGCCAGGCGGAGTACGTCATGGTGCCGTACGCGGACTTCAATCTGCTCAAGTTCCCCGACCGGGACGCGGCGATGGAGAAGCTCCTCGATCTGACGATGCTCTCGGACATCTTCCCGACCGGTTTCCACGGCGCCGTGACGGCTGGTACGGAGGTCGGCTCCACGGTGTACATCGCCGGTGCGGGTCCCGTCGGCCTCGCGGCGGCGGCAGCGGCGCAGCTCCTCGGCGCGTCGGTCGTCATCGTCGGCGACCTCAACAGCCAGCGGCTGGACCAGGCTCGCAGCTTCGGCTGTGAGACCGTCGATCTGACGCTGGGTTCGCTGGAGGACCACATAGCCCAGATCCTGGGTGTGCCTGAGGTGGACGCGGCGGTCGACGCGGTCGGCTTCGAGGCGCGCGCCTATGGCAAGGACACCGACGAGGCACCGGCGACCGTCCTCAACTCCCTGATGAACGTGGTCAGGGCGGGCGGCAAGCTCGGTATCCCGGGGCTGTATGTCACCGACGACCCGCGCGGTGTCGACCGGGACGCCAAGTCCGGCACGCTGAAGGTCCGGCTGGGCCTCGGCTGGGCGAAGAGCCATGAGTTCACCACGGGACAGTGCCCGGTGATGAAGTACCACCGGGGCCTCTCGGAGGCGATCCTGCACGACAAGGTGCAGATCGCGAAGGCGGTGAACGCCACGGTGATCTCGCTGGACGAGGCGCCGCGCGGCTACGCGGAGTTCGACCAGGGAGCGAGCCGGAAGTATGTGCTCAACCCGCACGGAGCGCTGGACGGAGCGAAGGCCGCCTGATCCAGGCCGGATCCGGCCGACCCACGCGGATCCGTCCCGCCGACCGGCGTTCCCCGCCGGTCGGCGGTTCCGTGCCTAGGGCAGGTGATTCCGTGTCCACACGGGCGGTCCCTGCCCACGGCGCAGGCGGTTCCCTGCCCACGGCACGCGGTTCGGCGCCCGGCCGACCTGGCGGATTTACGCCGGGACGGGCGTTCCGCACGGGGCCGGGCGCCGTGCGCGGCGCGCACACCCGCGCGTGCGCGGGCCGGGCGACGTTTGCGCGGGGCCAGGTTGTGCCATGGATGGGGACATGCCAGACATCACATCGCAGCAGTCCCCCGAGGTGCGGGAGGCGCTCGCCACGGGCCGTCCCGTGGTCGCCCTGGAGTCGACGATCATCGCGCACGGACTGCCGCGTCCGCGCAATCTGGCGGTCGCCGAGGAACTGGAGGAGTTGGTGCGGGCCGGCGGCGCCGTGCCCGCGACCGTGGCCGTACTGGACGGCCGGCCCCATGTGGGCCTGGTCAAGGACCAGTTGGAGCGGATCGCCCAGGACGACTCCGTACGGAAACTGGGCCACCGCGATCTCGCGCCCGCCGTCGCGGCGGGCGCGAGCGGTGCGACGACCGTGTCCGCCACGGCGTTCCTGGCCGCGAGGGCCGGGATCCGGGTCTTCGCGACCGGCGGGCTGGGCGGGGTCCACCGCGGCTGGACCGAGACCCAGGACGAGTCCGCCGATCTGGCTCTGCTGGCCAGGACGCGGATCACGGTCGTCTGCGCGGGGGTCAAATCGATCCTGGACGTCCCGGCGACGCTCCAGCGCCTCGAAACGCTGGGCGTGGGCATCCTGGGATACGGGACGGAACGTTTCCCCGGCTTCTATCTGGCCTCCTCAGGAGAGCCGGTCGACTGGACGGTCCGTACGCCCGAGGAGGTCGCGGCCGTGATGCGCGCACAGGACGCGCTGGGCGGTCCCGAATCGGCGCTCCTCGTCGCCCACCCCGTACCGGAGGCGGAACAGCTCGATCCCGCGCTGCACGACCGGGTGCTCGCGGAGGCCCTCACCGAGTGCCAGGAGCGCGGGATCGTCGGCCAGGCCGTCACCCCGTTCCTGCTGGACCATCTCATGCGGCGGACGGGGGGCGCCTCGCTGGAGGCCAATCTGGCGGCGGTACGCGGCAATGTACGGCTCGCGGCGCGGATCGCCGCGGCCCGCGCCGCCGCGGCCCGGTGACCCGAGGCGGCGCACGCGGCGGCGAGACTCCGGGTGGCGCGGCTCCGGGCGGCGAGGAGGCAGGCGGCAAGGAGGCAGGCGGCAGGGCGTCGGGGGGCGAGGCGTCGGGGGGCGAGTCTCCAGGGGGCGAGTCTTCGGGCAGGGGGGCGCTGCTGGTGGTCGGTGATGTGGTGACCGATGTGGTGGCGCGGTACCGCACGTCCCTCGCACACGGCACGGACACGGCCGCCGAGATCCGTACGCTGCCCGGCGGCGCCGGGGCCAACGCCGCCTGCTGGGCCGCCCACAGCGGATGCGCCGATGTACGGCTGCTGGCCCGGGTGGGCGCGGACGCCCACGACTGGCACGCGGAGCGGCTGCGGCGGGCAGGGGTACGCGCACGTCTGGTGATCGACGACAAGGTGCCGACCGCCACGGTGATATGCCTGGTCGACGCCTCCGCCGAACGCACGCTGCTCACGGACAGCGGCGCGACGCTCCGGCTGTCCGCCGCCGACTGGTCGCCGTCCCTGCTCGACGGGGTGGAGCGGCTGCATCTCTCCGGCTATCTCTTCTTCACCGAGGTGAGCCGGGAACTGGCCGCCGTGGCGATGGGGTCGGCGCTGGAGCGGGGTGTCCCGGTGAGCGTGGATCCCGCCTCGGCGGGCTTCATCGGGGAGCTGGGCGCGGACCGTTTCCTGACGGCGGTGGAGGGCGTGGAGACACTCCTCCCCAACGTCGACGAGGCCAGGCTCCTCACCGGGCTGACGGATCCGGCCGAGGCCGCCGCCGAGCTGAGCCGGCGGGTGCCGGTGGCGGTGGTCACCCTCGGCGGGGACGGCGCCCTGGTGGCGGAGGCGGGCGCCGTGAGCGCCCGCGTGGCGCCGGTGCCCGCCCGCGCCCTGGACTCGACGGGGGCGGGCGACGCCTTCACCGGCGCGTTCCTGGCGGCGCGGCTGACGGGCGCGGACCCCGTGCGGGCCGCCGCCGCGGGCAGCCGGGCGGGAGCGCGCGCGGTGGTGACGGTGGGCGGGCGGCCACCGGAGGAGACAGGCCCGCCGTAGCAGAGATGCGCGCCCGCTCAGCCCCGGTCCAGCCCGCCCCAGGCCGGATGCCGGGGATCGTCGGCCCGTACGACCACATCGGCGACCGCCACCGGGTCCACCTCGTCCTCGTACCGCTCGAAGGCGGGCAGCGTCCAGAGTTCGGCGGGGTCGGTACGGCGCCGGAGCGCGCCCGGCGACAGCCGCAGATGCACCGTGAGGTCGAACGGGAACCAGTGGCCCAGCAGCAGCGGTCCGTGGAGCACCAGCACACCGCCGGGCGCGAGCCGACGGTGCGGGCTGCGGGTCGCCCGGTCGGTGGCCGGATCCCAGAGGTCGGGCAGGACCAGTCCGTTGCCGTCCGGTTCCAGGGGGCCGAACACCTCACGCCAGAGGGCGCCGGTGTCGAACCAGCCGCTGTAGTACGTATCGGGGTCCTCGCGCCCGTACTCGTACCGCAGCGAGGCCGGGCGCAGGAAACCGCCGGTGCCGACGACCAGCACCGACCGGCCCCGTACGCGCAGGGCCTCGGCGAGCGCCTCGGCCCGCTCGGCCGTTCCGGCGGCAGGCGCCCCGTCGAACGCGACGCGCGGCCAGGGCCCGCCGTCCGTCGCACCGGTCTCCAGGACCCGCTCCGCGAGGGCCTCGGTCAGCCGGTCCCAGGTGATCGCTTCGAGTCGCACCCGTTCATCATCGTTCAGCGGGGAACGGCGCACGCCGCCGAGGCCGACTCAAGGGTCACGGACCACGCACGGGCCACGCACGGGCCACGCACGGGCCACTGACAGGCCACTCACAGGCTCATGACCGGAAGCGTCTGCTCCGCCCAGATGGTCTTTCCGCCGGCGCCCTGGCGCGTGCCCCAGCTCTGGGTGAGCTGGGCCACGAGCAGCAGACCGCGGCCCCCTTCGTCGAACACCCTGGCCCGGCGCAGATGCGGCGCGGTGTTGCTGCCGTCGGAGACCTCGCAGATCAGGCTGCGGTCATGGATCAGCCGGAGCTGGATGGGTGCCTGGGCATAGCGGATGGCATTGGTGACGAGTTCACTGACCACCAGTTCCGTGGTGAAGACGGCCTCGTCGAGACCCCAGTCGGTGAGCTGGGCGGAGACATCGCCGCGTGCCCGCCCCACGACGGCGGGATCGCAGGACAGCTCCCAGGTGACCACCTGGCTCGCGTCGAGCGCGTGGGTACGGGCGAGGAGCAGGGCGACATCGTCCTCGGGATGGGGCGGAAGCAGCGCCTTGAGCACATCGTCGGAGATGTCCTCCAGGGGCGCGGTGGGCTGGGACAGAGCCTGGCGCAGCGCGGACAGTGTCTCGTCGATGCCGTGGTCGCGTGTCTCGATCAGACCGTTCGTGTAGAGGGCGAGCGTGCTGCCCTCGGCCAGTTGCACCTCGACGCTCTCGAAGGGCAGATTGCCCAGCCCGAGCGGCGGCCCCGCCGGCAGGTCGAGGAAATCGACGGCCCCCTCGGGACTGACCACGGCGGGCTGGGGATGCCCGGCGCGGGCCAGCGAGCAGCGCCGGCTGACCGGGTCGTAGACCGCGTACAGACAAGTGGCTCCGACGTCCCCGGAGGATTCCGCCGTGGCGGCCGCGTTCTGGCTGCTCGCCGCCTCGGCGGCGAGATGGTTGACGAGGTCGTCGAGGTGGGTGAGCAGTTCGTCGGGCGGCAGATCGACATCGGCCAGGGTGCGTACCGCCGTCCGCAGCCGGCCCATCGTGGCCGACGCCTGAAGGCCGTGGCCGACGACATCGCCGACGACCAGGGCGACCCGCGAGCTGGACAGCGGGATCACATCGAACCAGTCGCCTCCCACCCCGGCCCTCGTGTCGGCGGGGAGATAGCGGAAGGCGACCTCGGCCGCCGCGTTCTCGGGCAGCTTCCTGGGCAGCAGGCTGCGCTGGAGGGTCAGCGCGGTCTCCCGTTCCTGGGTGAAGCGGCGGGCGTTGTCGATACAGACGGCGGCCCTGGCCGTGATCTCCTCGGCGAGGAGCAGATCCTCCTGTTCGAAGGATTCGGGGCGCCGGTGCCGTGAGAAGGTCGCCACGCCGAGGGTGGTGCCGCGAGCGCGCAGAGGGACGGCGATGGTCGAGTGGAAGCCGAACTCACGCATCTTCGAGGCCCGTTCGGGGGCCCCGACCTTCCAGCGGTTCGCGTCGGGGTCGTTCACCTTGCTGAGGACCCCCCGCGCGGTGATGAGGCTCTCGCCGGCGGGTGAGTAGTCGGAGTAGACGGCTGTCTCGCCCACGGGAACCACGGCCTCGGGGGCACCCTCGAAGATCGAGCGGCACGCGACGCGGCGCAGCATGACCCGGCCGGACAGCGGTCCCGGCGGGGGCTCGCCGCCCTCGCTGACGACGGGGAGCAGATCGACCGTCACATAGTCGGCGAGGACCGGTACGGACACGTCGGCCAGTTCCTGCGCGGTGCGCTGGATGTCGAGGGTGCTGCCGATCCGGATACTGGCCTCGTTGACCAGAAGCAGCCGCTGCCGGGCCGTATGCTGCGCCGTCACGTCATGTGTTGCCACCATCACACCCCGCACCTCGTCGTCGTGGTCCCAGAGCGGCGAGATGGTGAGCGACCAGGCGAGTTCGTGTTCATGGCCGACCATCCACAGGGAGAACGCGAGTTGCCGGGGCTCACCGGTCTCCAGCACCAGCCGCATATAGCGTTCGGTGTTCTCGGTCTCCGGGCCGGGCAGGATCTCCGACAGCCGCAGCCCGCGTATGTCGTCCTCCGCCAGGCCCAGCAGATGTTCCATGTCGTCGTTCGCACACCGCATCCGCAGATGGGTGTCGTAGATCGCCATCTTGCACGGGGACTGGGCGAAGGACCGCTCGACCAGCTCCTCGTCCTCCGCGCACGGTTCGGGGCGGTGGAGGGGGGAGACGAGCAGCCACTCGACATCGGCCCGGCCTCCGGCGCCGGGGCACGGCGGGCCCTGGGGGGACGAGTCAGGAACGGAAGGGGCCGGGGCGGTCTCGGGGGCGGAAGCGTCCTGAGCATCCGCAGCGTCCACCCGCCCGTCCTCCGCCCGCCCGTCCTCCGCCGGCACGTCCTCGGCCGGCTCCTCGTCCACCGCCAGGGCGTCCGCGCCCACCGCGTCAGCCACACTCACCGGGTCCGTCGCAGCCGTATCGGCTTCCGTCCCCGGGTGCTCGGCTCCCGTCCCGGGGTGCTCGGCTCCCGTCCCCGGGTGCTCGGTTTCCGTCCCGGGGTGCGTGGTCCGGAGGTGTGCCAGCAGCGCTACGTCCACCCGGCTACCGTCCCGGTGCAGCAGCGCGACCGTCCCACTCCATCTGCACAGCTTCCTCGGACTCCGCCTCGCCTCCGCCACCGCCCGCGCGGCCGATTCCGCCGTCGCCGTGTCGGCGAGCAGCTCGGCCGCCGGCCGCCCCACGACCGCCGAGGCGGCATGCCCCAGCAGTCGCCGCGCGCCTTCGCTCCATCCCGTCACCGTGCCCCGGGCATCGACGGTGACCCTGGCCGTGGACGACCCGTCCGCAAAGACATCCAACCGGACGGACCGGCCTTCATCGGCTGCGTCCGGCCGCCTCATGGCCACTTATCTCACCCTCGAACCAGCAGGGGACACTGACACCACCAAGTATGACATCGGGTGATGAATAAGCTCATTGAACCCGATTATCTCTTAAGGCATTAAGAGGAACATTAAGAACACGTCAAAGGTGGTGCGCATGAGGTTTCGTACCGCGAGCGAGAGATGGACACCTGGCACCTCGCGTCACTCCCCGCGCAGGACCTTCGCGAGCGCCCCCTCTCCCGTCAGCTCTATGCGCCCCGCACGCACGCCGTCCCCGACCGTCAGCTCGCCTCCGCTCAGCGCGCGGCAGGTGTCGGCGTCGAGGACGAGGCGGGCGTCGGGGCTCTCCGCCGGACCGTCGCCGTACACCGGATCCCCCGCGCCGAGCCGGACATGGAACGCCCCTTCGTCCAGCCGGACTTCCACCACGCCCTCCTGTCCGCACCCGCCCTCGCCGTCCGGACCCGCGAGGCCGTCGAGCACCGGCAGCAGCGGCACGGCGAACCAGTGCGCCCGTACGGCGTCGGTGGGCCTGCGCTCCTCCAGCGCCGGGGCGCCCCACTCGGCGAGGGCCGTGAGGACCGGCAGCAACCCCCGCCCCCGCTCGGTGAGTTCATACACGTACGCCGCGGCCGGCGGAGGCAGCCTGCGGCGCGTGGCCAGCGCGTCGCGCTCCATGTCCTTGAGCCGGGAGGCGAGCACATCCGTACTGACGCCGGGCAGATCGGCGTGCAGATCGGTGTAACGGCGGGGCCCCGCGAGCAGTTCGCGGACGATCAGCAGGGTCCAGCGGTCGCCCACGGCGTCGAGTGCACGGGCGGTGGCGCAGTACTGGTCGTAACTTCGGCGACGTGACATGTGGCGCAGTCTAGACATGTTGTTGGACTTTCCAAGCTCGCACTTGGTAAAACCAAGTATCGCAACAAGGTCTGGGAGGCCACCGCATGGAATTCCGGCAGTCGAGCAAGCTGAGCGAGGTCTGCTACGAGATCCGCGGCCCGGTGATCGAGCACGCCGACGCACTGGAGGAGGCGGGCCACAGCGTCCTGCGCCTCAACACCGGCAATCCCGCGCTGTTCGGGTTCGAGGCACCGGAGGAGATCCTCCAGGACATGATCCGGATGCTTCCCCAGGCCCATGGGTACACGGACTCGCGCGGCATCCTCTCCGCGCGCCGCGCCGTCGCCCAGCGGTACCAGACCCTGGGTCTGCCCGATGTCACCGTCGATGACATCTTCCTGGGCAACGGCGTCTCGGAGCTGGTCTCGATGGCCGTCCAGGCACTGCTGGAGGACGGCGACGAAGTCCTGATCCCCGCCCCCGACTTCCCCCTCTGGACCGCCGTGACGACTCTGGCCGGCGGCCGTCCCGTGCACTATCTCTGCGACGAGTCCGCGGACTGGTATCCGGACCTCGACGATCTGGCCGCGAAGATCACCGACCGCACCAAGGCCGTCGTGATCATCAATCCCAACAACCCCACGGGCGCGGTCTATCCACGGGAGATCGTCGAAGGGATGCTGGATCTGGCCCGCCGCCATCAGCTCATGGTGTTCGCGGACGAGATCTACGACCAGATCGTCTACGACGACGCGGTCCACCACACCGCCGCGGCCCTCGCCCCCGATCTGGTCGTGCTGACCTTCAGCGGACTCTCGAAGACGTACCGGGTGGCGGGTTTCCGTTCCGGCTGGCTCGTCGTCACCGGGCCCAAGCAGCACGCGCGCAGCTATCTGGAGGGGCTCACGATGCTCGCGTCGATGCGGCTGTGCCCCAACGCGCCCGCGCAGTACGCCATCCAGGCCGCGCTGGGCGGCCGTCAGTCCATCCGGGAGCTGACGGCTCCGGGCGGCAGACTGTACGAGCAGCGCAATCGCGCCTGGGAGAAGCTGAACGAGATTCCGGGGGTCTCCTGCGTCAAGCCGAAGGGCGCGCTGTACGCGTTCCCGCGACTGGACCCGAAGGTGCACAAGATCCACGACGACGAGCGGTTCGTGCTGGATCTGCTGCTCCGCGAGAAGATCCAGGTCGTCCAGGGAACGGGCTTCAACTGGCCGCGTACGGACCACTTCAGGATTCTCACGTTGCCGTACGCGGACGACCTCGACGCGGCGATCAGCCGTATCGGCCGCTTTCTGAGCGGGTACCGCCAGTGACGGCGGGGGGAGCCCCGGGCCGGAACCGGGAGGGGCACGGGCGGGAGCGGACCCGGGCACGGCCGGAAGGGATTCCGGGGCCGGGAACGGGAGCGGACCCGGGGGCGTAGCCGGCCCCCGAGCCCTGTGATGCCACCCATGTCGCACGCCGGCACACTTGAGGACCCAGGTCAGTCGTCATGTCGCCGCGTCCTGCCATTGGACCACCGCGCATCGAGCTGCACGGGCCGGACTTGAACCGGCATTTCGACGCCCCAGGGCCTGGGCCCGGTCGATCCGGCGATCGGCGGCGAATGCTGAGTCTGGAGCAATAGTCTGAGATTGATCGCGGTCTGCCTCTGCCGGTTGGGCTACCGCGGCCCGTTCATCCGCTGTACGGATGTGCCGCGGGGAGGACTCGAACCTCCACTGGAACCGCGCAGTCACGACAAGCTTCAGTTTCAGCTTGCGCTCCTCGCGCACCCCGGCCGCACAAGCGGGCAGCCGGGGAGTCTTCGAGGCTACCCGAACAGGTAGCCGAACACCGCGTCACCTACCCGCTGATCGGTGACATCCGTGCCGTTCGCCTCCTCACGGGCGAACTTCACGGCCTGCTGGAGCTTCTCGACCCGGTCGAGCAGCTCGTTCACCCGGCGGGCGGGCAGCGCGCCGCTGAATTTCACGGTGGTCCAGTAACCGACCGGTATGTCCTCGTAGTACACCTCGACCTGCGCCGGGTGCTTCTCGGTCGCCTCGGCCTTCACATGGTTGCGCGGGACCTTCTTCGTACGGACGGTCCGTACCGCCTCGGTCTTCCACGCGTCCGTCGAGGGGTCCTGGCTCCAGGACTCGGAGGCGTCCAGCACCGGCAGCTTGCGCACAAAGGTGTTGAGGTCGGTGAGCTGCTTCTCCAGGAAGAGCAGATACGACACCGGCGCCTCGCTCACCAGCACCCGTCCGTCGACGGTGATGTCGGCGCGCGCCACGCAGTTCGCCCAGTCCTTGGTGGCGGTCACATCGAACAGCCTCGTCAGTGTCTTCGCGGTCTCGCGCAGTGCGTCCTCGGCCTTGACCTGCACGCGGGTGGACTCGGGCGGAAGCTGCTCGCCCTCCTCGTCCTTCGGCTGGTACGTACGGGAGATACCGGCGAGCAGGGCCGGCTTCTGGAGGCCGTGATGAGCCGCCGTCAGGTCCTGATGCGCCTTGGACTTGACGCCTTTCTCCACCGCGATGATCTGATTGAGTTTCGTCGCCACGCCCAGGACGCTAGCAGGGCGGCTCAGACATGATCGAACGAATAAACGACGTTCCCGCGGGGCCGTACGGCGACGGACAAGCGGACCGACTTGTTCATTGGCATGGACCTGACCATGATCCTCGGCTACGCTCCCGCTGGCACCCTCTGAGAGCGCTCTCAGACGGCACTGTTCCACCCCCACGAAGCTGGAACAACCAGAAGGGCCAATCCCTTGAGACGCACGACAGTGATACGTACCGGCCTGTCCGCACTCCTCATCCTCGGAACCTGGGCCACCGCGGGCCTCGTTCCGGCGGCGGCGGCCCCCTCCGCCCCCTCCTCCCCCCGCTCGGAAGCACCGGCCTCCGCCGGTCTGCTCTCCGCGATGCAGAAGGACCTGGGTCTGACGAAGAGCCAGGCCGAGGCTCGTCTCGCGGCGGAGAAGACCGCCACGGCCGTGGACGGCAAGGCGCGGCGCGCGGCGGGATCGTCGTACGGCGGCTCCTGGTTCGACGCGGACAGCGGCACGCTCACCGTGGCCGTCAGCAGCGCCGGAAAGGCCGAGGCCGTACGGGCGACCGGTGCGACCGTCCGTCTGGTGCAGCACAGCGCGCGCCAGCTCGACGCGGCGAAGGCGAGGATCGACGCGCTCTCCGCGCCGGCCGGTGTCGCGAGCTGGCACGTCGACCCCAAGGCCAACACGGTCGTCGTGAACGTCGTCGCCGCGCAGAAGAGCGACAACGATGTCCGGAGCTTCCTCACCCGCGCCCGGCAGGCCGGTCCCGTCACGGTCGAGGAGACCGCCGCGGCCCCGCGGACCTTCGCCGCGGGCACCGTCGGCGGCGACCCGTACTACACGGGCAACGTCCGCTGTTCCATCGGCTTCTCCGTCCACGGCGGCTTCGTCACGGCCGGCCACTGCGGCCGGGCCGGCGCCGGGGTGAGCGGCTGGGACGGCTCGTACATCGGCAACTTCCAGGGATCGTCCTTCCCCGACAACGACTACGCGTGGGTCAACGTCGGCAGCGGCTGGTGGACCGCCCCCGTGGTCCTCGGCTGGGGCAGCGTCTCCGACCAGCTCGTCCGCGGCTCCAACGAGGCCCCCATCGGCGCCTCGATCTGCCGCTCCGGCTCCACGACCCACTGGCGCTGCGGCAACCTCCTGGCCAAGAACGAGACGGTCAACTACAGCCAGGGCGCCGTCCACCAGATGACCAAGACCAGCGTCTGCGCCGAGGGCGGCGACTCGGGCGGCTCCTTCATCAGCGGCGACCAGGCCCAGGGCGTCACCTCCGGCGGCTGGGGCAACTGCAGCAGCGGCGGCGAGACCTGGTACCAGCCGGTCAACGAGATCCTGAGCCGCTACGGCCTCACCCTCCACACGGCCTGACCTGATCTCCGCGGTTCCGAGACAGAGCCTGTCGCGGTACGGGGCGCCCTTCCGGGGTCGTTCTGCTGCCGCGACAGGCGTCGGGACATGCGCGAACCGTTGGCCATCGATCCACCGGACCCCGTAATCTCTGGCCGTGCCGTCTCACCGACGCGGGGGCCCTTACCGGCCTGGGAGAGAGACCCGCTCCGAAGCTCCGCGCGAAGCGGTGTGAAGGGCCGTCAAGGGACCCGCGGGCAGCGGGGCGGGCGGACCGTTCTGTATGCCGTACGGTCCGCCACCGCGTTGAACCGTCTGCTCGACACCCTTCCCGTCTTCGCCGGGGACCCCCGTGTGCGGCCCGTCTTCACCCTCGTCCCCGGGTCCGATTTCAGTACGGAGGCGCTCGCGGCGCTCGACGGTGCCGGGGCCCGGACCGTTCCCTGGGCGGAGGCGGTGCGCGGCGGGCATGATCTGGTGGTGGCGGCCAGTCCCAACGGTCCGCTGCACG
This sequence comes from Streptomyces sp. NPDC002018, assembly GCF_042890865.1. Taxonomy (NCBI): domain Bacteria; kingdom Bacillati; phylum Actinomycetota; class Actinomycetes; order Kitasatosporales; family Streptomycetaceae; genus Streptomyces; species Streptomyces sp. NPDC002018. The sequence goes on along the minus strand of NZ_JBIASO010000009.1, from coordinate 207,370 downwards.
AGCTGCCAGGGCCGCTCGTACTGCTGCCGCACGGCGCCGGGTTCAACAAGCGGCTCCCCCATCCGTCCGCGGACGACTCCGCCTCCGGACTGCATCCCCGCCAGCTCCTGCGCGATGGATCGCCACTGGCCTCGCTGCACGCTCTCGCGCATCCCGCCCAGTTGGCACGGCTCGCCCAGCAGTCGGCGGAGGTGGCCGGGCGGGCCGCCGTCGTGGGGGATCCGACGCTGGACCGGATGCTGGCGTCCCGTACGCGCCGGGAACGGTACCGGGACGCCCTGGGCACGGGCGGGCGGCGGCTGGTGGCCGTGGTCTCCACCTGGGGGCCCGAGTCACTGCTCGCACGCCTGCCGGAACTGCCCCGGCGGCTGACCGCCGAGCTGCCGTACGACGCGTATCAGGTCGCCCTCGTACTGCATCCCAATATCCACAGCCGGCTCGGCGAGTTCACCCTGCGGCAGCAGCTCGCGCCCGCCCTCGCCGCCGGTCTGCTGCTGGCGCGGCCGTACGAGGAGTGGGCCGCCCTCCTCGTCGCCGCCGACTGCGCGCTGACCGACCATGGATCGGCCGCGCTCTATCCCGCGGCCCTGGACCGGCCCCTGATCGGCTGTTACGAGGGCGGTTCGGAGCTTCTTCCGGCCAGCCCCATGGCCGGACTGCTGGCGCGTGCACCGCGTCTGTCGGCCGACCGGCCGCTCGCCGCGCAGATCGACGCCGCCGTCGCCGCGCACCGTACGGGCGACACCAGCGGCCTCGCCGCCACCGCCTTCGCCGAGCAGGGCCGCTCACTGGAGCTGCTGCGGACGCGCTGCTACCGGCTCCTCGGGCTCGAACCGTCGGACGGGCCGGTCCCGGCCCGGCCCCTGCCGGTTCCCAGGATCGGCCGGCAGCGGCCGACGGCGTTCACGGCACGCGTCGAGGTCTCCGGGAACACGGTGTCCGTGACCCGGTATCCGCTGGACAGCGGTCCGCACGGAGGGCATGTCAGCGCCGAGGACGGTGTCTCGACCACGCGGGAGACGGAGAACGCCGGGCTCATCCACCGCCGCGCGCGCACGGCGGCCCTCCGGGAGGCGTACGCGTCCGACGCGGTGTGGACCGCGGGCGGATGGACCGCGCACACGCTGGAGAACTACCGGGGCTGCCGGACGGCGGCGGCCGTCCTCGCGCACGACCGCTGCGTGCTGCGGCGCGACGGCCTGCCGCTCCTCGCGGCGACCATCAGGCCCGACGCGTCGCGGGGCGAGCCGCTGGTCCGGCCCGATCCCGCGGCCGTACTCTCCGCCGTGCACGGCTGGCTCGACGCCCGCCCGAGCCCCGCCCTCCCCACGGCCCTCGACTGCGCGGTGGGCGGCCGGCGGGTGCGGGTCCTGCTGACGTCCGCCACGGACGAGGACACCCGCGCCGAACTGTGAGCCGAACGCTGAGGCATAGAGCCCAACGCCAAGGCAACGAGCCGAACGCCGAGACACCGTACGGCGCCCCCGTACCCCGAACCGCCGAACCGCCGAACCGCCTGCACGGTGGGACCGAACGGTGACGCCCAACCGGCCCTCAGTCCTCCAGCTCCACGCCCGCCTCACCCCGCAGCTCCCCGGCGCGGGCACGATGCCGCCCGGCCGCCTCCGTGTCGCCCGCCTCCTCCATCAGCGCGGCGAGTTCGTCGTGCAGCGCGATCTGGTCGTGGACGGACCCCCGCGCCCGCTCATGGGCCAGCGCCTCCTCGTAGGCGGCGACGGCCCGCTCCGTCCGGCCGAGCGCGCGGTGGACCCGGGCCAGTTCGGCCGTCGCCCGGCCGATCACACGGACCCGGTCCTGCTCCACGGCCAGCCGGCGCGCGGTCTCCAGCTCCGCCTCGGCCTCGGCCGGCCGGCCCGCGGCACGCAGCGTACGGCCGAGCAGAAAGCCCTGGAGCAGCACACCGTAGGGGTTCCCGATCGCGAGATGGATGTCGCGCGAGCGCCGGAAGTGGGTGACGGCCTGATCCGGCTGTCCGCGCCACGCCAGGTACTTGCCCCGGAACTCCAGGGCCGAGGCATGCAGTCTGGTGCCGGGGACGACCGTCTCCGCCGAGAGCACCGCCTGCCGTGTCTCCCTCTCCGCGTCCGCCGCCCGCCCGGCCTTCCAGAGCGGCTGGGCGAGCTGGCAGCGCATCCGGATCAACGCCTCGGCCGCGCCGTCGCGCTGCGCGCACTCCCGGCCGGTCTCGAACGCGCGAAGGGCGTCCTCGTGGTTGTCGTGGTCCTCGTAGTGCTTCCACAGCGGCTCGCAGAGGGACCAGGCGTGCGTGTCCTCCCCCAAGTCGCTCGCGATCCTCACCCATCCGTAGAGCGCCTTGCGTTCGGCGTCGAGCCAGGCACCGGCCTCCGCCGCGCTCGCGAACGGCACATCGGACGCGTACGGAAGCTCCTCCACCGGTTCTGCCACGCGCATCCGGTGCGGAGCGATCGCCCGGTCGGCGCGCTCGGCCTGTCTGCGGTACCAGACGAGCAGCCGACGCAGCCCCTCCTCGGTCTCGGACGGATCGTCGTGCCGGCCGGCGCAGCGCAGGGCGTGGGCGCGAAGCAGGCCGTGCATCCGTCTGCGGCCCGCGCGCGGGGACAGGGCCAGCAGTCCCGCGTTCGTCAGCGCGTCGAACCCGTCCTCCCCGTCGTCGGGCCCCGTCCCGAGCAGGGCCGTGGCGGCGTCGAGGGAGATGTCGTAACCGGGGTGGTGCGGCATCAGCCGGTAGAGCCGGGCCGCGGGCGGGACCAGCGTGGTGTAGGCCGCGTTCCACACCGCTTCCACCACGGGCAGGCCCTTCGCGTAGAGATCCTCGGTGAGGTCGTCCACGATCCGCTCCATCCGTCTGCTCGGATGCGTGCAGAGCAGCTTGCCCGCGGTGTGCAGGGCGATGGGAAAGCCCGCGCAGAGCCGCGCGAGCCGGGCCAGCGCCTGCGCGGACGCGTCGGGGCGCGCACGGGTGACGATCTGCCGGAGCACCTCGGAGGCGTGCTCCGGCGACAGCGGCTCCAGCGCGAGCCCGAGCGCGCCCCGCGACTCCAGCGCGGACAACCGCTCCTGACTCGCGACCAGCACCACCGACTCGGCCGACACCGGCAGCAGTGTGGTGATCTCGTCGGCGGACCACACATTGTCGAGGACGAGGGCCAGCCGCGCGTCCCGGGTCCTCGCCCGGTACCGGTCCTCCAGCGCCCGGCGCTCCCGTGGCAGCTCGCTCCCCGCCGGTGTCAGCCAGCCGAGCAGATGCCTCAGTACGGCGGGGAGGTCGACCGCCCCGGCCGTGCGCCACTCGTCCAGATCGACGTAGAACGGCAGAAGGCCGTGCTCCTCCAGATCATGGGCGAGCCGGACGGCCAGCGCGGTTTTGCCGATCCCGCTCACCCCGCTGAGCACGACCGTCAGCGGACGTACGGAACGGGCCGACCGCACGTGCTCCGCGAGTTCCCGGCCGACCTGCTGCCGCTCCGGGGCGCGGTTCTCGAACGGCTGCTCCTCCACCGGCAGTTGACGCTCCGGAGCCTGAGCCGGAGCCGGTACGGCGGCCGGGAAGGCGGAGGACGCGCCGGGGACCTGGGTCCCGGCGCCGATATGGACATGCTGGGTGAAGCTGCCGATCCGGCCGGCCTGGACGACCGACTCGGCGCTGGCGTTCCCGCCGAACGTGTTTCCCCCGTCGGTCATCTCCTCAGTCCTGTCCGCCGATACGCAGTTCCCCGATCGTGCCGGACTGGACGGCCGCGCCGACGACCCGGGCATTCCCGCTGATCGTGTTGTGCACATCACGGACCTGCTGGGCGGGGAGCGTCTTCGGCGGGCTCAACTCGTCCACGAGCGCGCGCAGTTCGGCGGCGGCCTCGGGGTCGGCGCGCAGGGTGCGGCGCAGGCGGTTGCGCCATTCCGCGCGCAGGTCCTCGGCCGTCTCCTCGTCGCCGTCCCGCTGCGCCGTGGTCAGTTCGGCGCGGGTGGTCTCCAGGTCGGCTTCGATCCCCTCCGGGGACGCCGGGCCCCGGTCGGCGAAGAACGCCACCACCCGGTCCCGTACCCGGACCCAGCCGTCCGTCGCCATCTGCTGGACGAGCGCCGTCGCCCCTGCTGTCGCCAGTGCCACCAACTCGGCTTCCACCGGACCCCCTTCGGCCGCCGATCGATCTGGACGACCGAGCCTACCGGTCACCTGCCGAGCAGGGCGGTGAGCGCGCCGACCGGATCCGTGTCGGGGGTGCCGCGCGGCCACCAGTCCTCGCGGTCGCGGTCCGACTCGTAGCCGTACCAGAGGCCGTCACGGCCGTAGCGGAGCTGGAGGGAGGACGTGGAGAGCTGATTGCGCCAGGGGCGGAAGTGCGGGAGGTCGGCGGCGGCGAGAGCGGGGCGCGCCCGGTCGAAGGGGCCCGCGGGCGGGTCCCAGGGCTCTTCCAGTACGGCGAGTCCCGCGAGGCCGCCCTGACGCCAGGCGGCGACGGCACGGGCCAGTTCGGTGGGGGTGCGGTCCAGCGCGGCGGCCAGATCGCGGTAGAGGGCACGGGTGGAGGCGGTGAGTCCGGAACCGGGATGGGCGGCGGCCAGACGCACCGCGTCCTGCCAGGCGGTGAGGGCCCCGACCGGATCGAGACCCGTGGTCAGGAACGTGTGCGCGCGGGCCGCCGCCTCGGTGGCGAGGAGATCGAGCGCGAGGGGATCGGGGGCGCCCGGCACCTGCGGATAGACCGGTGGGCGGCCGGGCACCGCGGGCACCGGGAACGGCGGCGGCAGCGCCGGGAGTGAGCGGGGCCGGAGGGCGGCGTCGGCCGGGACCATGGGCATGGGCGGTGCGGCCGAGGTCCGTTCCGCGGCGGAGCGGGTGGCGTTGCGGCGGGTCAGATCGGCGAGGATCTCGCTCTCGCCACGACCGCGCGTCAGGAACAGGACGAAGGGGTCCTGGTCGAGGAGCCGTGCCGTCTGGTAGCAGAGCGCGGCGGCGTGCTTGCACGGATAACCGTCGTCCGGGCACGAGCAGTCGGGGGTGAGATCGCCCGCCGCCGGCAGCAGATCGGCCGACGCGGCGAGGGCGTGCGGCATGTCCTTGTCCAGCAGGGCCGCGATGTGGTCGGGGCGGGCCGCCGCGGCGTCGAGAAGGTCCTCCCAGTCGCCGTCGTCGAGCACGCGGAGACGGATCTCCGTACGGTACGGCCGGGGCCTGGTCCCGTGCACATAGGCCGTCACCCGTCCCGGCGTGACGGTGATCGCGTCGACGAGGCCCCGGCCCGCGTAGGCACGGCCGCGCTGGAGACGGGCGGGGTCCAGGGCGGTGTCCTCCATCGACTCCACCCAGGCGTTGCCCCACCAGGTCCCGGCGAACTCCCCCGAGGCGCCGGGCCTGGGCGGCAGGGCGGGGAATGTGCGCCGACGGTCGTCGGGCCGTGGGGCACGGGCCGCCGCACGGGCGCCGCGACCGGCCCGCCCGCCGCGTGCGGCCCTGGACGGACGGGAGGTGCCGGACGCGTGCGGGGCGTCCGGGGAGCCGGGCATGTCCGGGGAGCCGGGCGTGTCCGGGAGGCCGGGCGTGTCCGGGAGACCGGGCGTGTCCGGGAGACCGGTGAGGCCCGGGAGGCCTGGGGTTCCCGGGGGGACCCGCGGGGTGCCGGAGGCGTGCGGAGCCGTCATGACAGCCTCCGCAGTGAGACCAGATCGGCCAGTTCATGGTCGGTCAGCTCCGTCAGGGCCGCCTCGCCCGAGCCGAGGACCGCGTCGGCCAGCGCCCGCTTCGATCTGAGCATCTCGGCGATCCTGTCCTCCACCGTGCCCTCCGCGATCAGCCGGTGGACCTGGACGGGCTGGGTCTGGCCGATGCGGTACGCGCGGTCCGTCGCCTGCTCCTCCACGGCCGGGTTCCACCAGCGGTCGAAGTGGACGACATGACCGGCCCGGGTGAGATTGAGTCCGGTGCCCGCGGCCTTGAGGGAGAGAAGGAAGACCGGGACCTCGCCGGACTGGAACCGGTCCACCATTTGCTCGCGCTCCGCCACGGGCGTACCGCCGTGGAGGAGCTGGGACGGGACGGCGCGGGAGGCGAGGTGGGCGGAGAGCAGCCGCGCCATCGAGACGTACTGCGTGAAGACCAGGACCGAGCCGTCCTCCGCGAGGATCGTGTCCAGCAGCTCGTCGAGCAGGGCGAGCTTGCCGGAGCGGCCGGTCAGCCGGGCCGCGTCCTCCTTCAGATACTGCGCGGGGTGGTTGCAGATCTGCTTGAGCGCGGTGAGCAGCTTCATCACCAGACCGCGGCGTGCGATGCCCTCCGCCTCCTCGATGGCCGCCATCGTCTCGCGGACGACCGCCTCGTAGAGCGAGGCCTGTTCACGGGTGAGGGCGACGGGGTGATCGCTCTCCGTCTTGGGCGGCAGCTCGGGCACGATACCGGGGTCGGACTTCTTCCTGCGCAGCAGGAAGGGCCGTACGAGCCGGGCCAGGCGCTCCACCGCCTCCGCGTTCTCCACGTCCCTGACACCGGCGCTCTTCGCGTTCTCCGCGTTCTCCACGATCCGGGCGTGACGCGACCGGAACGCCTTGAGCGGACCGAGCAGACCGGGGGTGGTCCAGTCGAGCAGCGCCCACAGCTCGGAGAGGTTGTTCTCGACGGGGGTGCCGGTCAGCGCGACCCTGGCGGGAGACGGGATCGTGCGGAGCGCCTTGGCGGTGGACGAGAAGGGGTTCTTGACGTGCTGGGCCTCGTCGGCGACGACCATCCCCCAGGTGTGCGCGGCCAGGGCGTCGGCGCTGCCGCGCATCGTGCCGTAGGTGGTGAGCACGAAGCCGCCCGCGACATCGTCCAGGGTGCGCCCCGCGCCATGGAAGCGGTGCACCGGGACCCCGGGCGCGAAACGGGTGATCTCCCGCTGCCAGTTGCCGAGGAGGGAGGCGGGGCAGACGACCAGCGTGGGGGCCGTACGGGCGCGGTGGAGATGCAGGGCGATGACCGTGACCGTCTTGCCGAGGCCCATGTCGTCCGCCAGGCAGCCGCCGAGCCCGAGCGAGGTCATCAGGTCCAGCCAGGCGAGACCGCGCAGCTGGTAGTCGCGGAGCGTGGCGGCGAGCGCCGGTGGCTGGGGGACGGTGCCGTGGTCTCCGGTGAGCCGGTCGCGCAGGGCCGCCAGCGCGCCCGTCGGGACCGCCTCGACCGTCTCGCCGTCCACCTCGGCGGTGCCGGTGAGGGCGACCGCCAGCGCGTCGACCGGCTCCAGCAGTCCCAGTTCGCGTTTGCGCGCCTTGCGGACGAGTGCGGGATCCACGACCACCCACTGGTCGCGCAACCGCACGATCGGGCGGTGGGACTCGGCGAGCGCGTCCATCTCCGCCTCGCTGAGCGGATCGCCGTCCAGCGCCAACTGCCAGTTGAACTTGAGCAGTTCCTCGCTGTCGAAGAACGGCGTGCCGTCCGTGGCCGAACCCGGCGCGGGCCGCACCACCGCGGCGGCCGTGAGCGTACGGGCCAGCTCCCTGGGCCAGTGGACGGCGACGCCCGCCGCCGCGAGGCGGGCCGCCCCGGGCCCGAGCAGGTCGTACAGCTCGTCCTCGGAGAGCGCCAGCGCGTCGGGGACATCACGCTCCAGCAGACCCGCCAGCGGGGTCCAGACGCGCGCCGCGCGGCGGAGGGCGAGCATGGCGTCGATACGGGCGCGCGGCCCGAAGCCCTCCTCACCGGCGCCCGCCCAGAGCCCGGCCGCGTCGATCACCAGGGTGGGGTCGGCCAGGCTGTGGATCTGGACGAGAGCGGTCCCGGCCCGCCGTACGACGCCGTCCTCCTCCGCATCGGCCTGGGCGTCGACCTCGCCGCCCGCCTGGTCGAACAGGGCGAAGGCGGAGAGATCCAGACGCAGCGAGACCCGCACCCCCGCGTCCATACCGGCCGCCGCCTCCAGCGCCCAGGTCCGCGCGCCCGGCAGATGCTGTGCCGCTCGGGCGGCGAACGGCGCCCCGGCGGCGAACGCGGCGGCCGGAGTGCGCGGCAGGGAGTCGGCCACCGCGTCGAGGAACGCCCTCACCAGAGCTTCCGGATCGGGCAGTCGCAGCGGGGCCTGGCCCGGGAGCGGTACGGCGTGTGCCTCGGGAGGCATGGCCGCCGCGATGGCCCTCAGCTGCGCGATGTCGTCGGCGTCGAGCGGGCCCGCCCGCCAGGCGTCGTGGTCGGACGCGGTGAGACCCGGCAGCAGTCTGCCGCGCGCCGCGAGCTGGAGCGCGTGGAGCGCCGCGGCGCCCCAGCAGGCCGCCGCGGGATGCGCAGCCTTGTCACGCCGGGCGCGGACGAGCAGCGGAACGGCCTCGACGACGGGCAGCAGCACGGCGGGGACCGTGGTCGCACGGACTCCGTCGCCATGGCTCCGTACGACGGTCAGCTCTGCGGGGCCGCAGCCGCCCGGCCCGGTGGCGTCGGTGCCCGCGCCGCTCGCCGTGAACACCTCCCCCGTCCCCTCGGCTGTCCTCTCCGCCGCGCCGTCCGCCGTGCCGTCCGCTGTGCCGAGGGGCAGCCCGCCCTCCGGGGCCCAGAAGGCGATCCGCCCCTCGCGCGGCAGCCCGGCGGGCAGGAAGACGGCCGCACACCGGGTGAGCCCGGCGGTCACGGACGCGGTCCCCGCGGCGCTCGCGGAAGCGGGCGTGGGCCGACCGGCCGCCGCGACACGCGCGGCGGGTTCCGTCAAGGTATGCACGAATTGCTCCACGGCCGCCGACTCCTTTCCCGCGCAAGATCCGTTTACCTCTGCGAGTCTAGGCGGGAGGTCTGACAGCCGGTCCCTGAGCCGCGTTTTCGCAGATCAGCATGGGTGGAGACCCGGGACCGACAGGAAACCGACCGGGGAACGGCCGGGCAACGGCTCGGGCAACGACCGGTGCCCGAGCCGAAGACCGGGCGGGAAGACATTGATCAGAGGACGGGCGGGAGACGGGCGGCGGGAGACGGGCGGGAGAGCGAGGCCACGGGACGTCGGGTCACCGCACCTCGGACTCCTGCGGCGAGTCGGGTGCCTCGGACTGGATCCGCGGTTCCGTCCGGGCTCCTCCCGAAGCGGACGGAACCGCGGAGGACCTCGCGGGCCCGGACGCCCTCGGCATCCCGTCCGAAGCCGTCGCCCCGCCCGAAGCCGTCGCCCCGACCTGAGCCGGAGCCGTGGCCTGAGCCGGAGCCGTGGCCTGAGCCGGTGCGCCGACCGGAGCCGGACCCGTGGCCTGGGTCGCCGGAGCCGGAGCGGTGGCCGTCGTCGGAGCCGGAGCCGTGGCGGGTGGGCCGGCCGGTGCGGCCGTAGGGACAGCGTCGGCCGGTGCGACGGCCGGTTCCGCGGCGGTCGGTGCGGCTGCCCCCACCGCGCCCGAGACGGTCTTCACGGCCTGCGCCGCCTCGGCCGGCGTGGCCCGCTCGAGAAAACGGAGCAGCTCGACCGGGAAGGGCAGTACCAGGGTCGAGTTCTTCTCGGCGGCGACCGCCACCACGGTCTGGAGCAACCGCAACTGAAGCGCGGCGGGCTGCTCGGACATCTGCTTGGCCGCTTCCGCGAGCTTCTTCGACGCCTGGAGTTCCGCGTCCGCGTTGATCACGCGCGCGCGACGCTCACGGTCCGCCTCCGCCTGGCGCGCCATCGACCGCTTCATCGTCTCCGGCAGGGACACGTCCTTGATCTCGACCCGGTCGATCTGTACGCCCCAGCCGATCGCCGGGCTGTCGATCATCAGTTCCAGGCCCTGGTTCAGCTGCTCGCGGTTCGACAGCAGATCGTCCAGATCGCTCTTCCCGATGATCGACCTCAGCGACGTCTGCGCCATCTGCGAGACCGCGAACCGGTAGTCCTCGACCCGGATCACCGCCTCCGCCGCGTCGACGACCTTGAAGTAGATCACCGCGTCCACGCGGACGGTGACGTTGTCCCGCGTGATGCCGTCCTGCGCGGGCACGGGCATCGTCACGATCTGCATATTGACCTTGTGCAGCCTGTCCACAAACGGGACGATCATGGTGAATCCGGGCCCTCGGACACCCGTACGGAGCTGACCCAGCCGGAGGACCACACCTCGCTCGTACTGCTTGATGACCCGCGCGGCGGCCATCCCGTACAGCCCCAGGGCGCAGAGCGCCGCTATGACCGCTGTGACCAGTTCCTGGACCATGATGGGCCCCCTGACGCCGGAGCGAGGTACTGATAACCACGGTATGCCCTGTATGACCGGGCGGTCGAGAAGCGGGATCGGGATACGAGACCGGGATACGGGATAAGGGATCGGGGATATACGAACCATTGGCCGCCAAGGGCCGTGCCGGGGGTCCGGCGGGTACCCCGGCCGGCCGCACATCACGTGCCACGGCGCCCCGTATCCGGCAGTGTGACCAGCACGGGCTTCCCCGGGCCCGGCCACCCGCACCGCCACGCCCCCGGCAGACATCCCGCTCGGACGTCCCGCTCGGACATCCCGTTCAGGACGTCGCTCGGATCCCGCGCTGACAGAGGACCGCCCATGTCCGTGACCGATCACCGGCGTCTCGGCATCGCCGCCGGAACGGTGTTCCTGTCCCTCTTCCTCGCGGGCTGCTCCGGCCTCGGCCAGAACGCGAGGGGCACCATCGCCTACAGGACGGAGGAGCGCCACGAGGTACAGGTCTCCAACCCCTTGGTACGTGGCTGCCACCGGCTCACGTCCCCCGGGGCCGTCGAGCTCACGAACCGTACGCTCGTCGATCTCATGATGTACCGGTCGGGGGACTGCACCGGCGACCACACGACGTATATCGCCACCACGCTCTCCGACGTGATCGCTCCCGGCACCGGTCCCTGGCGCAGCTACACCATCGTCCACTGAGCCCCGGCCCGGTCGACGGCGCCCATGGTCCGTCATCCGTCGCCGGTCCCCCGGTTTCGACTCGACGGTCTCGACCCACCGGTCTTGACATCGCTCGCCCTCGGGCCGGGTCGGGGGTCATGTCCACGGGTACACAAGGGGTGGGGCACACAGATGGTGGGAGGTGCGAGAGCCATGCGCACCGGAAGTGAACCGGTCACCGCGCGCAGTCCACTGCGTCTGCGCTTCTGGCTGGGTCTCTGGGGTCTGGTCTGGACCGCCCTCGGTACCAGCCTCTTCGCGCTCGCGGAGCGGACAGGGTGGGCCGTCACCTGCGGGGTGCTCTTTCTGATCGTCGCGACGGACCTCGTCCTGGTGATACGGCATATCCGCCAAGGGCCGCACTACCAGCCGGGCCGGAACATCCCCCCGTACGAACCCGATCACGGACCCGGGCCGTCTGACGGACCCGGCGAAGGTCCCGGACGCGGAGGCCCCGGCCCCAAAGGTCATGACGACCGTCCCCGGCACCGGGTACCCGACAAGGGCTGGGACGGCGGCGGCCGGGGCGACGGCCCGGGGCGCGGCACGCACAGACCATGAGCCCACCGGCTCACCGGTCCCACGGCCCACCGTTCCACGGCCCACCGGCCCACCGACCGGTCAACGGCGGCCCGCCCGACCGGTCAACGGCGGCCCGCCCGGGGTGCCTGCCTCCCGGGATGCCTGCCTGGGGATGGCGGACGGCCCGAGGGTCAGCCGCCCGTCGGCGCGTCGCCGTCGTCACCGCCACGGGTGTCGGAATCGAACTGCGCGGCCTTCACATACTCCGGCTTGGGATCGAGCGCCGCCGCCAGCCGGAAGTGTCGTTTCGCCAGCTCGGGCCGGCCCGAGCGCTGAAACGTACGGGCCAGGGCGAAGTGCGCGAACGCGTTGTCCGGCTCGCGCTCCAGCACCAGCTCGAATTCGAGTTCGGCGGGGCGCAACTGGGCCGCCGCGAAGAACGCCCGCGCTCTCAGCAGACGGGCCGCCGTGTTCTCCGGGTGGGCGCCGATCACCGAGTCGAGCAGCTTGACGGCCCCCCGGGGATCACGCGCGGCCAGCAGATGCTCGGCCGCGCGAAAGTCGATGATGTGGGTCTCCGGGCTCTCGGGCACGGTCGCATCCTTCCCTGGCTGCGCGCTGTCAACGCCAGCGCGTCGGTCACTGTTCGACACCCTGCATCTCACACCGGCACGCGCGTCACATCGGGCACGTGCCCGCGCGGCCGGGCCCCTCGGTCAGCGGCCGGCCGCCGCGCGCTCGGTCAGTTCCTTCCACACCTCACGGACCTGCGGTTCCAGCCGTTCCAGCGGACCGTCGTTGTCGATCACGACATCCGCGACCGCCCGGCGCTGCTCCCGGCTCGCCTGCGCGGCCATCCGGTCACGCGCCTCCGACTCCGCCATCCCCCGCTGCCGTACGAGCCGGTCGAGCTGTGTCTCCGGCGAGGCGTCGACCACGACCACCAGGTCGAAGAGTCCCGCCATGCCGTTCTCGACGAGCAGGGGCACATCGTGCACCACGATCGCGTCACGGCCGGCCCCGCTCTCCAGCTCCGCGGAGCGGGCGCGGACCAGCGGATGCACGATCGCGTTCAGCGCGCGGAGACGCTCCTGGTCGGCGAAGACGATCCCGCCGAGCCTGGGCCGGTCCAGCCGGCCGTCCCCGGTGAGCACCTCAGGACCGAACTCGGCGACCACCGCCGCCAGACCCGGCGTCCCCGGCTCCACCACCTCGCGTGCGATCCGGTCGGAGTCGATCAGCACCGCTCCGTAACCGGCCAGCAGACGGGAGACCTCGCTCTTGCCCGCGCCGATCCCACCCGTGAGTCCCAGTCTCAGCATGCGCCCAGCCTAGGGCCTCTCGTTTGGATCTCGCCGGGCTCACGTGCCTGGCCGACGACGCCCGGCACCGCGCCTCGCCGCAGCCGCCCCCAGCCGGGCCGGGACAGCGAACGGCCGCACGGTTCCAGCGGGCTGCTGGGTACCGTACGGCCGGGAACGCTCAGGAGCGGAAACACCTTGAACGTGCGGAAACACTCCGCGTACCGGAAGCCGGGGCGGGGGTCACGCCCCGCCCTCGCCCTCCCGCTCCGCGAGGAACTTCTCGAATTCCCGGCCGATCTCGTCGGCGGACGGCAGCTCCGCCGGCTCGGCCACCAGATTGCCACGCGTCTCGGCGCCCGCGATGGCGTCGTACTGGTGCTCGAGCCCCTGCACCATCGACACGAGTTCCTCGTCGCCCTCGCCGAGCTGGCGCTCGATCTCGGTCTGGGTGCGCTGGGCCTCGGTGCGAAGGGAGTGCGCGATGCTCGGAAGGACCAGCCCGGTCGCGGCCGTGATCGCCTCCAGCGCGGTCAGCGCCGCGTCGGGGTACGAGGACCTGGCCACATAGTGCGGTACGTGCGCCGCGACACCGAGGACATCGTGGTCCGACTCCATCAGCCGGTACTCCACGAGCGACTCGGCGCTGCCGGGCACCTGCGCCTCGTCGAAGGCGTTGCGATGGCCCGGCATCAGGTCGGTGCGGTTGCCGTGCGGGGTGATGCCGACGGGGCGCGTGTGCGGAACGCCCATCGGAATACCGTGGAAGTTGACGGACAGACGCACACCGAGACGGTCCACGATCTGCTGTACGGCGAGCGCGAAACGCTCCCACTCCACATCCGGCTCGGGGCCGGACAGCAGCAGGAACGGCGCGCCGGTCGCGTCCTGTACGAGCCGTACGTCGAGCGTCGGCGTCTCAAAGGCCGTCCAGCGGTCGCGGCGGAAGGTCAGCAGCGGACGCCGGGCGCGGTAGTCGACCAGCCTGTCGTGGTCGAATCGGGCCACCACCTGGTGCGGCAGCGACTCCAGCAGGTTCTCGACGATCTGATCGCCGGTCTCACCCGCGTCGATATAGCCGTCGAAGTGGTACAGCATGACCAGGCCCGCCGACTCCTGTGCCAGCGCCATGTCGACGACGGCCAGGCCCTTGGGCTCCCATTCGTACAAACCCTGCGGATCAAGCACGATTACCGCTCCTCCTCGTGTTCGTAGGAAGAACACGCCATGGGGCGCAGGCATTCCCCGCGCTCCATGCCACAAACTCACACGTGCCACAAACCGGCGCGTCCGGGCCATCCGTACACGCCCCGGCGACCGCCAGCGCGCCGTACGCGCCCCCGGAAGCCGCCAGCCGACCTCGGGCGGCAGGCAGCCCCAGACGGCAGGCGGCCCCAGACGGCAGGCGGCAGGCAGCAGGCAGCCCCGGGCGGCAGACGGCAGGCGGCCCCGGCCGGGAGCCGGCCTCAGGCGAGGACCCGGCAATGCAGGGCGGTGACCACCTTGCGCGCCGAGGTGAAAGCCCCGTGCTGCCAGGCGTCGGCGTACGAGAGGTAGTCACCGGCGAAGTAGACATGCCCGGTCGGCTTGTTGAGGGCGTCGAAGACGGGCGCGTCGGGTCCCCCGGACAGGGAGTGCCAGGCGGCCTCCAGATAGGGCGTCTGCCGCCAGTGGTGGGAGAAGGACGAGATCAGTTCGCTCCGGTACTTCTCGCCGTGGATCTTCACGCCCTGCGCCACGGCGCGCGCCTCGCGCTCGCGCGGCGGGAGCTGGGCGTACGAGTCGGCCGACGCGCCCGTGTTGTAGTACCCGACGATCACACCGCGGCGGCCGTGATGACCGTGGGACGGGTACCAGACATGGGCCAGATCGAGATCGGTCTCCGTGATGCCGCCGTAGATCCGGTGATCACTCTCCCACCAGCGGCTGCGGTACTCGAGCCCGATCTTGCCGGCCGACGAGGGACGGCAGGCCTCCAGCGCCGTCTGTACGGCGGGCCCGAGATTGTGCGCGGTCCTGGCGAGGATATTGGGCGGCAGCGTGGCGATGCAGAAGTCCGCGTCGAGGGTGCGTACGCGGCCGTCCCCGCGGTAGGTGACCGTCACCCCGTGCGCCGTGTCGGTGATCTTCTCGACGACCGCGCCCGTCTTGATCCGGTGCCCGCCCACGGCCCGCGTGAGCGCGGCCGCTATCCGGTCCATCCCGCCGACGGGCTGGAACATCAGCATCGCCTGGTCGTAGCCGAATTCGAACGAGAAGTACCGGCCGATCCCGCTGGAGAAGACCTCGGACGCCGAGGGCACCGGCCCCAGTTGGACGCCCGGAGTGCCGGCCGCCGCAGGATCCACGCGGTAGCCACGGCGCTTGCTGCCGGTGTAGGTGAGCGTGGAGCCGATGTCCCCGAAGCCCCGCAGGAATTCGAGCAGCCGCTGCTGGTCCTCGGCGGTGATCTCGCCGTCCAGCGCGCCCTTTCCCGCGGCCTTCGCGAGCAGTTCGGAGACATAGCCGTACACATCGGCCTTGGCGGTGCGGTAGCGCACCGGAGCGGTCATCCCCGCCTTCTCGTTGTAGAGGTACGCGCTGGCGTTGGCATTGGTGAACACCTCGACGGGAACGTCCAGTTCACGGCAGTAGTCCATGGTGACCATCCACTGCGGGATACGGGCGGGGCCCGCGTTCAGATACTGGCCGTCACCGAACCGCGCCGTCTGGCGGTTGCCGTACAGATCGACGTTCGAATCCCCGCCGCGCACGGTGAAGTTGCGCCCGCCGGTGCGGTCCCGGGCCTCCAGGACCGTACACTCGTACCCCGCTTTGCCGAGTTCGTACGCGGCGGTCAGACCGGCTGTACCGCCGCCTATGATGACGACTCTGGCCGCTCCCCGGCCCGTGAGGGTGAAGTCGCCCTTCCGGGGCGCGCGGAAGACGGGCTCGCGGCTCGCGGCCTCGGCGGTGGGGGCGAGACCCAGGGCCCCCATGGTGGCGAGCATCGCCCCCGCTCCCCCGGAGATGCCCACCTGCCGCAGAAAGCCGCGGCGGCTGGTGCCTGTGCCCGTGGTGGTGTTCGGCGCGTGACTCATGTCCGTTACCCCTTCCGGTATGCCCGGTATGCAGATGTGCCGGGATCCTGGCAACGGCTTGTTACGGCCCGTCAGATACGTGTGTGTCCCACGCGTTGCCCTCCCCTCACCACCGCCGCCGGCGCACCCTCACGACACCCCCGGCACCTCTCCAGCACGGCCCGGCACTCCCGACTCCGCTGGCACTTCCCGGTACAGCCCGACACGGGCACGGCCCGACACGCCCCACGCCCCACGCCCCCGGCGATACCACGCCCCTCAGCGCCGCCGGCACTTCCGCGCACAGTTCGATTGGCCTATACCTTGACACGCATGGACCGTGTCCCTACCGTCACGGAACAGCACGCGTTCATGAATCCGGCCAGCGTTCATATGCGAAGACGACTATGCGCCTGGCCAGCCGCCTCGGCATCACTCGGACCCACGGGAAGGCACCCCCCATGCGCACCCGAACCCTTCTCCCCGCCCTGCTCGCCGGACTGCTCGCCACCGGCGGACTGTCCCTGCTCGCCCCGCCCGCAGGAGCCGCCGGAGCCGCGGCGGTCATCCAGGTGACCACGGCCGCCGAACTCAAGGCGGCTCTCACCGCCGCCCGCCCCGGCGACACGATCCAGCTCGCCAACGGCACCTACAAGGGCAACTTCAAGGCGACCACGCCCGGCACCGCCGGGTCGCGGATCACGCTGACCGGTTCGTCCGCCGCGGTCCTCACCACCACCACCGGCGGGGGGAACGCCCTCCACCTCAACGGGGCCGCGTACTGGACCGTCAAGGGCATCACCCTCACCGACGCCCAGAAGGGCATCGTCGCGGACGCGGCCAACGGCGTCGTGATCGACTCCGTCACCGTGCACAACCTGGACATGGAGGGCGTGCACTTCCGTCAGTCCAGCAGCGACGGGATCCTCAGGAACTCGCGGATCTACGACACCGGCAACGACGGCCGGGGCATGGGTGAGGGGGTGTACGTCGGCACCGCCAACTCGCTCTCCGACCGCAGTGACAACGTACAGATCCTCAACAACACCATCGGCCCGGACATCGGCGGCGAGAACGTCGACATCAAGGAAGGCACCACCGGCGCGCGCGTCATCGGCAACACCTTCGACGGCAACGGCCTCACCGGCGCCAACTTCGACGACTCCTGGGTCGACGTCAAGGGCAACAACGTCCTCGTCGAGGGCAACACCGGCAAGAACACCACGAACAACGGCTACGAGACCCACACCCAGCAGAGCGGCTGGGGCTGCGGCACCGTGTTCCGCTCCAACACGTCGGACCTCAGGGGCTCGACGGGCGCCCAGCAGCTCGCCGTCAATGTCACCAACAGCGGTTCGGGCTGCCGCACCACCGTCCACAGCAGCAACACCGTGACCGGCGGCAAGGGCCTGACCAATATCGCCGTCACCCCCTGACCCGGGCCCGCCGACTCCGCCCCCGCATCCACCTCCGCCTCCGCCTCCGGACACGCGTAAGGCCCGCTCCCCCTGAAGGGAGCGGGCCTTACCGACATTCCTACTGGCTACCGGCGGCTACCCGCCGGACAGGAGACCGGAGCGTCAGCTCTGGCCGCCCGCCAGCTTCTCGCGCAGGGCGGCCAGGGCCTCGTCCGACGCCAGGGCGCCGGAGTTGTCCGCGGACTCCGAGGAGTACGAGCCACCCGAGGCGGCCGGCGCACTGCCACCACCGGCGGGAGCGGCAGCACCCTCGGCAGCGGCGGCCTCGTCGGCCTCGCGGGACTTGATGACCTGGGCCTGGTGCTGCTCGAAGCGCTGCTGCGCCTCGGCGTACTGGCCCTCCCACGCCTCGCGCTGGGTCTCGAAGCCCTCGAGCCAGTCGTTGGTCTCGGGGTCGAAGCCCTCGGGGTAGATGTAGTTGCCCTGGTCGTCGTAGGACGCGGCCATGCCGTAGAGCGTCGGGTCGAACTCGACCGAGGCCGGGTCGCTGCCGAAGGACTCGTTGGCCTGCTTCAGCGAGAGGCTGATGCGGCGGCGCTCCAGGTCGATGTCGATGACCTTGACGAAGATCTCGTCGTTGACCTGGACGACCTGCTCCGGGATCTCCACGTGGCGCTCGGCCAGCTCGGAGATGTGCACCAGACCCTCGATGCCCTCGTCGACGCGGACGAACGCACCGAACGGAACGAGCTTGGTGACCTTGCCGGGGACGACCTGGCCGATCTGGTGGGTCCGGGCGAACTGCTGCCACGGGTCTTCCTGCGTCGCCTTGAGCGAGAGGGAGACACGCTCGCGGTCCATGTCCACGTCGAGAACCTCGACGGTGACTTCCTGACCGACCTCGACGACCTCGGAGGGGTGGTCGATGTGCTTCCAGGACAGCTCGGAGACGTGCACCAGACCGTCGACCCCGCCGAGGTCCACGAACGCACCGAAGTTGACGATCGAGGAGACGACGCCGGAGCGGACCTGGCCCTTCTGCAACGTCGTGAGGAAGGTCTGACGGACCTCGCTCTGGGTCTGCTCCAGCCAGGCACGGCGGGACAGGACCACGTTGTTGCGGTTCTTGTCCAGCTCGATGATCTTGGCTTCGAGCTCCTTGCCCACGTAGGGCTGGAGGTCGCGGACACGGCGCATCTCGACGAGGGAGGCCGGCAGGAAGCCACGGAGGCCGATGTCGAGGATGAGACCACCCTTGACCACCTCGATGACCGTACCGGTGACGATGCCGTCCTCTTCCTTGATCTTCTCGATCGTGCCCCAGGCGCGCTCGTACTGCGCGCGCTTCTTGGACAGGATGAGACGGCCTTCCTTGTCCTCCTTCTGGAGAACCAGGGCCTCGATCTCATCGCCCACGGCGACGACCTCGTTGGGGTCGACGTCGTGCTTGATCGAAAGTTCGCGGGAGGGAATGACGCCTTCGGTCTTGTAACCGATGTCGAGCAGGACCTCGTCCCGGTCGACCTTCACGATGACGCCGTCGACGATGTCGCCGTCGTTGAAGTACTTGATCGTCTCGTCGATCGCGGCGAGGAAGGCTTCCTCGTTACCGATGTCGTTGACCGCAACCTGCGGGGTGGTGGCGGTGGTCTCGGTGCTGCTCGTCATGTGGGAAAGGGCTCCGGTACGGACATTGAGTCGTAGGTAATGCCACGCCGGGAACCCGTATCGCCCCTGTACAAGCCGGACAGCCAAGGAAGCGCCGCCCCCGGATTCGGGGAAAGCGCCTCGACAACCGAGGAGACTTTCATACAGATGCGAGCGCGGCTGCTACGTCTGAGGCGCGCAGGCCCGCAGCGCAACCTTTAGCATACGGGGGCAGCCGGGCACGGTCAATGCGCGAAGGCGCACACCCGGGGCGGAACCTCACATTCCCGGCACAACTCACGTTTGATGAGGCCAGAACACCCGTGCGACGCTGCCCCTCACCGCCACTGCCAGCACACTACGACGACGGACACGATGATCCAAGAGCACGAGCCGGAAGCGACGCGGGAACCCCAGGCGACCCGCCGCGACAGCGGCTCCACGGAGAGCAGCCGGGCCAACCGCGGCTGGTGGGACCGGAACGCGGACGAGTACCAGACCGAGCACGGCACCTTCCTCGGTGACGACCGCTTCGTCTGGGGTCCGGAGGGCCTCGACGAGGTGGAGGCCGGCCTGCTGGGCCCGCCGGAGTCGCTGCGGGGCCGGGACGTCCTGGAGATCGGCGCGGGCGCGGCCCAGTGTTCGCGCTGGCTGGCGGCGCAGGGCGCGCGCCCGGTGGCGCTGGACCTGTCGCACCGCCAGCTCCAGCACGCGCTGCGTATCGCGGACGGCCGCTCCCTGACGTTCCCGCTGGTGGAGGCGGACGCGGGCGCGCTCCCCTTCCGTGACGGCTCCTTCGACCTGGCCTGCTCCGCCTACGGCGCGGTGCCCTTCGTCGCCGATCCGGTGCGGGTGTTCCGTGAGGTACGGCGGGTCCTGCGGCCGGGCGGGCGCTGGGTCTTCTCCGTCACGCACCCGGTCCGCTGGGCGTTCCCCGACGAGCCGGGGCCCGAGGGCCTGTCGGTCTCCGCGTCGTACTTCGACCGCACGCCCTACGTCGAGCAGGACGAGCGGGGGCAGGCGGTCTATGTCGAGCACCACCGCACGGTCGGCGACCGGGTGCGGGACGTGGTGGCGGGCGGCTTCCGGCTGGTCGATCTGGTGGAGCCGGAGTGGCCGGAGTGGAACACCCAGGAGTGGGGCGGCTGGTCGCCGCTGCGGGGGAGTCTGATCCCGGGGACGGCGATCTTCGTCTGCGAACGGGACTGAGGCGCGGGACGATCCGTACGACACTGGGCGGGTGATCCGCGACGACATCCTCGGCAGCCTGCCCGTCCGTACCGCCGTCCCCTCGCTGGAGAGGGCCCTCGACGAGCACGGCTGCGCGGTGCTGTGCGCACCTCCGGGGACGGGCAAGACGACGCTGGTGCCCCTGGCGCTGGCCGGGCTGCTCGGGGGCGCGCGGCTCGGGGACGGGCTGCTCGGGGGCGGGCCCGCGGGTCCCGTTCCGGGTGACGCTCCCGTACGGCGGGTGATCGTCGCGGAGCCTCGGCGGATCGCGGCGCGCGCGGCGGCCCGCCGGATGGCCTGGCTGCTCGGGGAGCGGACCGGGGAGCGCGTGGGATTCACCGTGCGCGGGGAGCGTGTGGTGGGGCGCGCCACGGTGGTGGAAGTGGTGACCACCGGGGTGCTGCTCCAGCGTCTCCAGCGGGACCCGGAGCTGGCCGGGGTGGATGTGGTGATCCTCGACGAGTGCCATGAACGTCATCTCGACGCGGACACGGTGGCGGCGTTCCTGCTGGACGTACGGGCCACGCTCCGGCCCGAACTGCGGCTGGTGGCGGCCTCGGCGACGACGGACGCGGCCGGGTGGGCCCGGCTGCTGGGCGACGCGCCGCTGGTGACGGCGCGGGACGTCGCGTATCCGGTGGAGGTGGTGTGGGCGCCGCCGGGGTCGCCGGTACGGCCGCCGCACGGGATGCGGGTCGATCCGGCGCTGCTGACGCATGTGGCGTCGGTGGTGCGGCGGGCGCTGGCCGAACGGGACGGCGATCTGCTCTGTTTCCTGCCGGGGGTGGGGGAGATCGGCCGGGTGGCGGGGCAGTTGGGGGATGTCGACGCCGAGGTGCTCCAGGTGCACGGGCGGGCACCGGCGGCGGTACAGGACGCGGTCCTGGCCGGTTCCGGTGGCGCCGGCGGTTCCGCGGGCGCCACCGGTCCGGCGGGCGCCGCCGCTTCGGTGGGCGCTGCGGGCGCTGCGGATGCGCGTCCCTTGGGCCGCCGCCGGGTCGTCCTGGCCACGGCCGTCGCCGAGTCGAGCCTGACGGTGCCCGGGGTACGGATCGTCGTGGACGCGGGGCTGGCCCGCGAGCCCCGTACCGACCACGCGCGGGGGCTGGGCGCGCTCACCACCGTACGGGTGTCCCAGGCGGGCGCCGCGCAGCGGGCCGGACGGGCCGGACGCGAGGCGCCCGGGACGGTCTACCGCTGCTGGACGGAGGCCGAGGACACCCGTCTCACCCGCTTCCCCTCCCCCGAGATCAAGGTGGCGGATCTGACGGCCTTCGCGCTCCAGGCGGCGTGCTGGGGCGATCCCTCGGCGGACGGTCTCGCGTTGCTGGACCCGCCCCCGGCCGGGGCGATGGCCGCCGCGCGGTCCGTGCTCACCGCGATCGGCGCGGTGGACGAGGCCGGGCGCGCCACCGACCGGGGCGTACGGATGTCCCGTCTCGGGCTGCATCCCCGGCTGGCCCGCGCGCTGCTGGACGGCGCGGCCGAGGTGGGCGCGCGGCGTGCCGCCGAGGTGGTGGCGCTGCTGAGCGAGGAGCCGCCCCGGGAGTACGGGGACGATCTGACGGCGGCGTGGCGCACGGCCCGCCGGGGCGGGGACGGATACGCGACGCGCTGGCGCCAGGAGGTGCGCCGGCTGGCAGCGGCGGCGGAGACCGGGCGGCCCGACGCCCAGCGGGACCCCGACGCCCAGCCGGCCCCCGACACGCGCCGGAACCCGCCGTCGGCGCCGGCCGGGGATGGTTCCGGGTTCGACGACGCCGTCGCCGGGCTGGTCACCGCGTTCGCCTTTCCCGAGCGGGTGGCGCGGGCGCGTGGGGAGGGCGCGTTCCTCATGGTCTCCGGGACCGGCGCCGAGCCGGGGCAGGGATCCGGGCTGCGCGGCGCGCGGTGGCTGGCGGTGGCGGTCGCGGACCGGCCCGCGCACTCCGCGTCCGCGCGGGTCCGGCTCGCCGCCGTCATCGACGAGGACACCGCGCGGGCCGCCGCCGGGCATCTGCGGGTGGCGGGCGAGGAGGTGCGCTGGGAGGACGGCGAGGTGGTGGCCCGGCGGGTCGAACGGCTCGGGGCCGTGGATCTGGCCGTACGGCCGCTGAAGCGGCCCGACCCCGCTCTGGTACGGGGCGCTCTGCTGGACGGCCTCGGTCGCCATGGGCTCGGACTGCTGCGCTGGACCAGGGACGCGCGGGGGCTGCGGGAGCGGCTGGCCTTTCTGCACCGGGAGGTCGGCGGCCCCTGGCCCGATGTCTCGGACGCCGCGCTCCTGTCCCGTACGGACGACTGGCTGGAGCCCGAGCTGTCCCGTGCCCGGCGCCGCTCCGATCTGGAGCGGATCGACGCCGGCCAGGCGCTGCGGCGGCTGATGCCCTGGGCGACCGGTGACGCGGCGCGGCTGGACGAACTGGCTCCGGAACGGCTCGAAGTGCCCAGCGGATCACGGATACGGGTGGAGTACGGCGGGCCGCAGCCCGTACTGGCCGTGAAGCTCCAGGAGTTGTTCGGCCTGGCCGAGACCCCGAGGGTCGCGGGTGTGCCGGTGCTGGTCCATCTGCTCTCCCCGGCGGGCCGGCCCGCGGCGGTCACGGCGGACCTGGCGTCCTTCTGGCGTGACGGCTACCGCTCGGTGCGGGCGGAACTCCGGGGCCGCTACCCCCGCCACCCCTGGCCGGAGGACCCCACGGCGGCGGTGGCGACGCGCCGTACGAACAACCGGCGCTGAGGGCGCGGCGCCCGTCCCCCGCCGCGCCGCCCTCCGCCCGGGACCCCGGGCCCACCGCCCGCCGTTCATGCCGCCGCCCTCCGTCCGGGCGGACGGAGGGCGGCGGGTGAGAGGGAACGCGGGGCGGCGGCCCCGGTGTCAGGCGACCGTGAGGGTGATGACGAGTGTCACGCCGTTCTCGGTCTGGAGGCGGAGCAGGAACGTGCCCGTGGTGTCGTCCGCGTAGATCTTCGGGAGCTGGAGGACACCGTCGGCGTCGGTCGTCAGGTCCTTCAGACCGCGCAGCGGCTCACCGGCCGCGTCCTTGAAGTAGGGACCGGCGGTGGGGGTGGTGGCGTCCTCGGCCGAGGTGATCATGGCGGCGGTCACCCCGACACCCCCCACGGCGATGCCTCCGGACGTGGCCTTGACCTCGACCGTGTCGGCGAACTCCGTGCCGGGCGCGGCCGTCAGCGCCTGCTCGGTGGTCCTGACGAGGGCGTCCGTCAGCCGGGCCGTGACACTGGCGGTGTACTCGGCGGCCGCGACACCCGGGACGGCGACCGTGGCCCGGACCGTGAACTCACCGGTCCGCTCGCCCGCCTGGAGCGCCGGGGCGGTGGCCGTGCCGTCCGCGCCGGTGGTGACGGTCACCGTGGAGGCGCCGCCGCCGAAGCGGGCGTCGGTGGTGCCGGTGATCTCGAACCGGACGGGCACCTCGGCGACGGGCTTGCCCGCCGCGTCCCGCGCCCGTACCCCCACGCGTTCGGTGAACGCGCCGCCGGCCACGGCGGTGAGCGGGCCCGTGACCGTCTTCTCCAGCTCGTCGACGACGGGCTTCGGGGGCGGGGTGGTCGGGTCCCCGTCGCCCGGCTTGGGCGGCTTCGGGGTGGCGGGGGGCACGGACGGCGGGGTCGACGGGCCGGAGCCCGGCTTCGAAGGACCCGGGCTGGGGCTCGGCTTCGGCCCCGGCGTCGTGCTGGGGCCGGGGCTCGGGCTCGGCGAGGAGCCGGGGGCGGCGGGACCGGTGCCGACGGGCAGCACACCGGTGCCGTCCGGGACCTCGTGCGTACCGTTCTTGTAGTACTCGAACCAGGTCAGGACCGTGTTCAGATACTCCTGCGAGTGGTTGTAGCCCAGGATCGCCTCACGCAGATCGGCGTCGACCGAGAGATCGCGGTTCCCGGCGCACAGATACTGCCCGGCGGCCAGCGCCGCGTCGTAGATGTTGTTGGGGTCCTTGCGTCCGTCGCCGTTGGCGTCCCGGCCCCAGGTGGCCCAGGTGGACGGGATGAACTGCATCGGGCCGACCGCGCGGTCGTGCGTCGTGTCGCCGTCGTACGCGCCGTTGTCGGTGTCGCTGATATTGGCGAAGCCCACACCGTTGAGGACCGGGCCGAGGATCGGGGAGGTCGTCGTGCCCCCGGCGTCGACCCGGCCGCCGCGTGCCTGGCCCGACTCCACCTTGCCGATGGCGGCGAGCAGTTGCCACGGCAGGTTGCAGCCGGGCCTGCTCTCCGCGAGGGCCTGCTCCGCCTGCCGGTACGCGGCCAGCACCGTGGCCGGAATGCCCGCTTCCGCCGGACCCGTGGCCGGCAGATCTATCGACGCGGCCGGTTTGTCCGGTGTGGTCAGCGGCGGAAGCTCCGTGTAGTACGGGGAGTTGCCGCTGACCGGGGTGCCGGGGGGCGGGGTCGCGTCGGCCGCCTGGGCGTTACCGCCGGTGTCCGCGTTCGTGGGGATCGCGCCGGGTGCCTGGGAAGCGGAGAGAGCGGCGATCGCCGCCGCGGCCACCGCCGTGGTAGTGGCTCCTCTGCGCAGTCGTCGGCCGAATAGCGCTGCCATACGTCTGGTCCCTCCCGGTGGACGGCTGTTCGCGCTCCCCGCGCGTGGACTCAGGCGACACTACGTCAACTCCAGGCCCCAGCACACCGGTGCGTGACCGGTATTCACCAGTTCGCCACCTCCGGGTCCCCAAGTGCCCCGGGACCCCTACGAAGGATCCTCTCCGGCCGCCCCCTTGGCCAGGCGTCCGGCCGCACTCGGGAAAGTCCGGCGCGGTCAGGGCCGGAAAGACCGGTGCCGTGAGGGCCGGAAAGTACCGGTGCGGTCCCGGGCCGGGCAGGACCGGTGCGGTCCCGGGCCGCCCGGAAGGCGCACCCCGGGACCGCGGCCGTACGGTCAGTGCGCGGCCGACTCCCAGTCCGGGCCGACACCCACGGAGACATCCAGGGGCGCGCGCAGCTCGACCGCGCCGGGCATCTCGCGGCGCAGCAGCTCCTCCACGCGCTCCCGCTCGCCCGGGGCGATCTCCAGCACGATTTCGTCATGGACCTGGAGCAGCATCCGGGACTGGAGGGCGGCTTCCGTCAGCGCCCGGTCGACCTTGAGCATGGCGACCTTGACGATGTCCGCCGCGGTGCCCTGGATGGGGGCGTTGAGCGCCATCCGCTCGGCCATCTCACGGCGCTGGCGGTTGTCGCTGTTGAGGTCGGGCAGATAGCGGCGGCGGCCGAGCATCGTCTCCGTGTATCCCGTGGCCCTGGCCTCCACGACCGCGCGGTGCAGATAGTCCCGTACGCCTCCGAAGCGCTCGAAGAACGTGTCCATCAGCCCGCGTGCCTCGGCCGCCTCGATGCCGAGCTGCTGGGAGAGGCCGAACGCCGAGAGCCCGTAGGCCAGTCCGTAGGACATCGCCTTGATCTTGCGGCGCATCTCGGGGTCGACGGCGGACTTCTCCACGCCGAACACCTGGGAGGCGACGGTGGTGTGGAGGTCCTCGCCGGAGGTGAAGGCCTCGATCAGCCCGGCGTCCTCGGAGAGATGGGCCATGACCCGCAGCTCGATCTGGCTGTAGTCGGCCGTCATCAGCGACTCGTATCCCTCGCCGACGACGAAGCCGCGGCGGATGGCCCGGCCCTCGTCGGTGCGGACCGGGATGTTCTGGAGGTTGGGGTCGGTGGAGGAGAGCCGGCCGGTCGCCGCCACCGTCTGGTTGAAGGTGGTGTGGATACGGCCGTCCGCCGCGATCGCCTTGATCAGGCCTTCGACCGTGACCCGCAGCTTCGCCTGCTCGCGGTGGCGCAGCATGATCACCGGCAGCTCGTGCTCGGTCTGGGCGGCGAGCCAGGCCAGCGCGTCGGCGTCCGTGGTGTAGCCGGTCTTGGTCTTCTTCGTCCTGGGCAGGCCCAGCTCACCGAAGAGGACTTCCTGGAGCTGTTTGGGCGAGCCGAGGTTGAACTCATGGCCGACCGCGGCGTGCGCCTCCTTCACGGCCTGCTGCACCGCGCCCGCGAACTGCTGCTCCATGGACTCCAGATGCGCCCGGTCGGCGGCGATGCCATGCCGCTCCATCCGGGCCAGCAGCGCGGAGGTGGGCAGCTCCACCGCGTCGAGCAGTTCGGTCGCGCCGACCTCGCCGAGCCGCCGGCCGAACGCCTCGCCCAGGTCCAGAACGGCACGGGCCTGGGTCATCAGCGCGTCGGCCTCGGCCTGCTCGTCGTCGGCGCCGAAGGCGAGCTGCCCGTCCGCGGCGGCCGGGGCCAGCTCACGGCCCAGATACTCGATGGCGAGGGCGTCCAGCGCGAAGGAGCGGCGGCCCGGCTTGACCAGATAGGCGGCCAGGGCGGTGTCCATGGTGACACCGTCGACCCGCCAGCCGTGCTCGGGCGCGACCCGCATCGCGCCCTTCGCGTTGTGCATGATCTTGGGCGCTCCCGCGTCGCCGAGCCACCGCGCGAAGGCCTGCTCGTCGGCCTCGTCCAGCTCGGACGGCTCGAACCAGGCCGCCGTCCCGTCGGCCGCGGCGAGCGCGATCTCCGCGACGCTTCCCACGCCCAGGGCCCAGGTGTCGACCGTGGCGATCCCGAGCGGCCGCCCGCCGTGCTCGGCCAGCCAGGGCGCCAGCTCGCCCGAGCCCAGCACCGTGCCGTCCACCTCGACGCCGGCGGCGGGCGCCGGGGCCTCGTGCTCGGCGGCGCCCGGGTCCACCGCGAGCAGCCGCTCCCGCAGACTGGGGTTGCGGATCTCCAGCACATCGAGCACGCGCTTGACCGCCGCGCGGTCGTACGGCGCGCGCTCCAGCTCCTGGGGGCCCTTCGGCAGTCCGACGTCGCGCACCATCTCGGTGAGCCGGCGGTTGAGCCTGACCGACTCCAGATGGTCGCGGAAATTCTGCCCGGCCTTGCCCTTGACCTCGTCGGCGCGCGCGGCCAGCTCGTCGAAGGAACCGAACTGGTTGATCCACTTCGCGGCCGTCTTCTCGCCGACGCCCGGGATGCCGGGCAGATTGTCCGACGGGTCGCCGCGCAGGGCCGCGAAGTCCGGATACTGGGCGGGGGTGAGCCCGTACTTCTCCTGGACCTTCTCCGGGGTGAAGCGGGTCAGTTCGGAGACGCCCTTGGTCGGGTACAGCACCGTCGTGTGCTCGCTGATGAGCTGGAACGAGTCCCGGTCGCCGGTGACGATCAGCACCTCGAAGCCCGCGGCCTCGGCCTGGGTGGCGAGCGTCGCGATGACGTCGTCCGCCTCGAAGCCGTCGATCGCGAAGCGGTCCGCGCTCATGGCGTCCAGCAACTCCCCGATCAGCTCGACCTGGCCCTTGAACTCGTCGGGCGTCTTCGATCGGTTCGCCTTGTACTCCGGGAACTCCTCGGCACGCCAGGTCTTGCGGGAGACGTCGAAGGCGACGGCGAAATGCGTGGGCGCCTCGTCCCGCAGGGTGTTGGCCAGCATCGAGGCGAAGCCGTAGATCGCGTTGGTCGGCTGCCCCGTCGCGGTGGTGAAATTCTCCGCGGGCAGCGCGAAGAACGCCCGGTACGCCAGGGAGTGCCCGTCCATGAGGAGCAGGCGAGGACGGTTGCCCGCGGTCTCGTCCGCCGTCTTGTCCGCGGTGGTGCCCGCGCTCTTCTTCGATGCTGTCTCAGCCACGCACCCGATCCTGCCACGTCGCACTGACAACGCCGCCCCGCAATGAGCCCGATACGGGCCGGACGTACCGTTGCCACAGAGACGTGGGAGAATTGAATACTGTAGACAGTCGACACTCAGGGCTCAAGGAGAGCGTGATGGCCAGCAAGCCGCCAGTGGGTGATCCCGCACAGGACTCACCTCGGGTAACGGCCCCCAAACATGCCGCGGCGGGGATCCCCGCCGTCGCGCACTCGCTCCTCATCTCACACCAGCAGATGGGCTTGCGAAGGACCGCGCAGACGCTTCTCAAGGTCAACCAGAAGAACGGTTTCGACTGCCCCGGCTGCGCCTGGCCCGAGGGCGATCACCGGCACACGGCCGAGTTCTGCGAGAACGGCGCGAAGGCCGTAGCGGAGGAGGCCACGGTACGCCGGGTCACCCCCGGCTTCTTCGAGACGCATCCCCTGTCCGACCTCGCCGCCCGCAGCGGCTACTGGCTGGGCCAGCAGGGCCGGATCACCCAGCCGATGCTGCTGGACTCCGCCGAGGACCCGGACCACTACAGACCGGTGAGCTGGGAACGGGCCTTCGCGATCATCGCGGAGGAGCTGACCGCGCTCGGCTCCCCCGACGAGGCGCTCTTCTACACCTCGGGCCGCACCAGCAACGAGGCGGCCTTCCTGCTCCAGCTCTTCGCCCGCGAGTTCGGCACCAACAACCTGCCCGACTGCTCCAACATGTGCCACGAGTCCTCCGGCTCGGCGCTCGTGGAGACCATCGGCATCGGCAAGGGCAGCGTCTCCCTGGAAGACCTGCACCAGGCGGACCTGATCATCGTGGCGGGCCAGAACCCGGGCACCAACCACCCCCGGATGCTCTCCGCGCTGGAGAAGGCCAAGGCGTCGGGCGCGAAGATCATCTCCGTCAATCCGCTGCCCGAGGCCGGCCTGGAGCGGTTCAAGAACCCGCAGACCCCCCAGGGCATGGTCAAGGGCGCCGCGCTCACCGACCTCTTCCTCCAGATCAGGATCGGCGGCGACCAGGCGCTCTTCCGGCTGCTGAACAAGCTGGTCCTGGACACACCCGGCGCGGTCGACGAGGACTTCGTCCGCGAACACACCCACGGGTACGAGGAGTTCCGGGCCGCCGCCGACGCCGCCGACTGGGACGAGACCCTGACCGCCACCGGGCTGGAGCGCGCCGAGATCGAGGAGGCGCTCGCCCTGGTGCTCGCCTCGAAGCGCACCATCGTCTGCTGGGCGATGGGCCTGACCCAGCACAAGCACTCCGTGCCGACCATCCGCGAAGTCGTCAACTTCCTCCTGCTGCGCGGCAACATCGGCCGCCCCGGCGCGGGCGTCTGCCCCGTGCGCGGGCACTCCAACGTGCAGGGCGACCGCACGATGGGCATCTTCGAACGGCCCGCGGACGACTTCCTCGACGCCCTGGACCGCG
Organism: Streptomyces sp. NPDC002018; assembly: GCF_042890865.1. Taxonomy (NCBI): domain Bacteria; kingdom Bacillati; phylum Actinomycetota; class Actinomycetes; order Kitasatosporales; family Streptomycetaceae; genus Streptomyces; species Streptomyces sp. NPDC002018. Next base: position 178,290 of record NZ_JBIASO010000009.1, on the reverse strand, counting down.
AGTTCGGCATCACCTCGCCGCGCCATCACGGCTATGACGTCGTCCGGTCCATCGAGGCACTGCGCGACGGGAAGGCCTCGGTCTTCTTCGCGATGGGCGGCAACTTCGTCGCCGCGACCCCGGACACCGACGTCACCGAGGCCGCGATCCGCCGCGCCCGGCTGACCGTGCACGTGTCCACCAAGCTCAACCGCTCGCACGTGGTGACCGGCGCCCGCGCGCTGATCCTGCCCACCCTGGGCCGTACCGACAAGGACATCCAGGCGGGCGTCCGGCAGATCGTCACCGTCGAGGACTCCATGGGCATGGTGCACGCCTCCCGGGGCAACCTCCCGCCCGCGAGCCCCCATCTGCTCTCCGAGCCCGCCATCGTCGCGCGAATGGCGCGCGCCACCCTCGGTCCCGCGTCCCTCACCCCGTGGGAGGACTTCGAGAAGGACTACGGGCACATCCGTGACCGGATCGCCCGGGTGATCCCCGGCTTCGAGGACTTCAACGCGCGGGTCGCCCGTCCCGGCGGCTTCGCGCTCCCGCACGCCCCGCGCGACGAGCGCCGCTTCCCGACCGCCACCGGCAAGGCCAACTTCACGGCGGCCCCCGTGGAGTACCCGAAGCTCCCCGAAGGCCGGCTGCTGCTCCAGACCATGCGCTCGCACGACCAGTACAACACCACCATCTACGGCCTGGACGACCGCTACCGCGGCATCAAGGGCGGCCGCAGGATCGTGCTGGTCAACCCCGAGGACGCGGCGGCGCTCGGGCTCGACGACGGCTCGTACACCGATCTGGTGAGCGAGTGGAGGGACGGCGTGGAACGGCGCGCGCCGGGCTTCCGGGTGGTCCACTACCCGACCGCGCGCGGCTGCGCCGCCGCCTACTACCCGGAGACCAATGTGCTGGTGCCGCTGGGCTCCACGGCCGACACGAGCAACACCCCGGCGAGCAAGTCCGTGATCGTACGGTTCGAGCGGACGGGCTGAGACCGGCCGGGGCCCGGCAGCGGACGCCGGCGGCCCGGCGGCGGACGCCGGCGGCCCGGCGGCGGACGCCGGCGGCCCGGCGGCGGACGGCCCGGCAGCGGCCGTCCGCCGCCGGGCCGTCCCGCGCCCCTCCCCGCCGCGCCTCCCCGGGCCCCTTCTCGCCGCCTCTTCTGGCCGCCTCTTCCCGCCTCCGTACCCGCCCCGGGCCCGCGTCCCCGCGCGCCCTCCTGTGATGCCCGCCCTAAGCGTCCGCTCAGTCATCTGATAAGCAGGACCGTGCACACCGCGCACAGAAACGACCGCAGACGAGCCGATCGGAGCCGGGCCCATGGGTGAGCAGTCCACCGCGAAGCTGCCGCAGGACATCATCGACGAGTACTCCGCACTCGGTGTCGACCTGCCCGCGCTCTTCTCCGCCGGGCATCTCGGCACCCGGATGGGGGTGGAGATCGTCGAGGCGTCCGCCGAACGCGTCGTCGGCACCATGCCCGTCGAGGGCAACACCCAGCCGTACGGACTGCTGCACGGCGGGGCCTCGGCCGTGCTCGCCGAGACCCTCGGTTCGGTCGGCGCGATGCTGCACGGCCGCAGCTCCAGGATCGCCGTGGGGGTGGACCTCAACTGCACGCACCACCGCGGTGTCCGCAGCGGCACCGTCACCGGCGTCGCGACCGCCGTGCATCTCGGGCGCACCACCACGAGCTACGAGATCGTCATCACCGACGAACAGGACAAGCGGGTCTGCACGGCCCGGCTGACCTGTCTCCTGCGCGACGCGGCCCCGGGGATCTGATCCGGTCCCGGGCCCCTGCCCCGGTCCCGCGCCCGCCGGTACGGGAGCCCCCTGCCCGCCGGTACGGGAGCCCCTGGCCCGCCGGTACGGGTCCCCGGCCCGCCGGTACGGGACCACGCGGGACCACGCCTCCGGGGCGGCTTCCGGCCGCCCGCCCCGTACGGGCCCGGAAGCCGGGCGGCGGAGTCGGGCCCGCCCACGGCACGGCCGGTCCAGGTGCGGCGCACCGGCGGACGCCGCCGCGAGCACCGGAAGCGGGCGGTACCGGCCGCCGAGCCGGGCGCGAGAACCGGCCACCCGGGCACCGCGGGTCCCCAACCCGGGCATCGGGCAGCCCGCGTCCGCCGCGTGCCCCGCACCTCGTCACCTTCCGTAGCACCTCTCCCCCACGGTCCTGGGTGGCTCCGCGCCTCCGGGGCCGGCCTCAGGACAGGAACGGCGCCGGCCCGTCGAAGCAGGAAGAGACAGCGCGCCCCCGCCCCGTCCGCGCCGCCCCCCGCACCTCCCGCCGGCCGTCGCCGTACCACCGCGGCCCTCGCCGCTCTCGCCGCTCTCGGCGTCACCGCGCTCCGCTTCCCCGGGCCCACCGCGCCCCGGCCGCCCGCCGCCGCCGCGGCCCCCGCAGGTCATCGACTTCCGCCGCGCGGGGCCCGTCCCCACGCGCCCCGGCGACAGCGTCCTCGGCTTCGGCGCCGCCCTCGTCGCGGAAGGCCGCGGAAGACGGGGCGCCGGTGACCACCGAGGACATCACCCGGCCCCGGGCCGCGCCGCCGGTCACGGCCGGCCCCGCCCCCGCGCTTCACCGTAAAAGCCGGGTCAGCACAGAAAACGATCAATACGGCGCATGTCCGCGATTGCGGGAAAGTCCAGCGGAATGTCAGATTCCCTTTCCTGGATGTAACACTCCGTAATAAGCGCGCAATACAACAGCCGAGTTTCATACTCGGCTCCCAGCCATCCGGCCGATCTCGCCGCCGCCCTCCAACGGGCCTGTTCCAGCGGCAAGCCCTCGTCAGCGGGGGTCCGCGCCGTCCTGCTGGTTCTCAGCATCCGGACTGCCGAACGGTATTAAACCGCCCTTTCCACCCCGTGCGTCCGATCTTTGATTCACTCCCGTCATAACAAGACAGTCACAGCATGCCCTGGACCTCTCCACCATCCCCACCAGCGCGCTTAGAGTCACGGCCAGTCACCGCGCCACCGGATTACCTTCAGTTCGGTTCCAGCGCTCGACCCGGCGTTCCAGCAGGGACCGCCGCGCCAGGGGAAAGGACTGATCGTGCGTCACCGTTCCTTGTTGTTCATCACCACCGCGGTTACCGCAGGTGCCCTCACGCTGTCGGCCTGCGGCTCCCGCGACGACAGCTCCGGAGGCAGCGACGGTGGCGGGACGACCACCGTGGTCATCGGCCTCGACTCGCCGCTCACCGGCGACCTCTCCGCCCTCGGCCAGGGCATCAAGAACTCCGCGGACCTGGCGGTCAAGACCGCCAACAAGAACAAAGAAGTCCCCGGCATCACCTTCAAGCTGGAGGCCCTCGACGACGTCGCGCAGGCCGCCACCGGCCAGCAGAACGCCACCAAGCTCGTCGGCGACCCCCAGGTCATGGGCGTCGTCGGCCCCCTGAACTCCGACGTCGGCCAGTCCATGCAGAAGGTCTTCGCCGACGCCAACGTGGTCCAGGTCTCCCCCGCCAACACCAACCCCGAGCTGACACAGGGCAAGGACTGGCAGACCGGCACCAAGGTCCGCGGCTTCCAGACGTACTTCCGTACCTCGACGACGGACGCCATCCAGGGCCCGTTCGCCGCGCAGTACATGTACAACGAGAAGAAGCTCAAGAAGGTCTACGTCATCGACGACAAGAAGACCTACGGGGCCGGTCTCGCCGCCACCTTCTCCACCGAGTTCGAGAAGCTCGGCGGCCAGGTCGTCGGCACCGACCACATCAACCCCGACGACAAGGACTTCTCCGCCGTCGCGAGCAAGGTCGCCCAGGCCAAGCCCGACTTCGTCTACTACGGCGGTGAGTACCCCGCGGGCGCCCCGCTGGCCAGCCAGATCAAGAACGCCGGCGCCAAGGTCCCGACCATCGGCGGCGACGCGCTCTTCAGCGCCGAGTACATCAAGCTCGCCAAGCAGAACTCCGAAGGCGACTTCGCCAGCTCCGTCGGCGCCCCGCTGGAGACCCTCGACACCGCCAAGAAGTTCATAGCGGACTACGAGGCGGCCGGCTACAAGGACGCCTACGAGGCCTACGGCGGCTACTCCTACGACTCCGCCTGGGCGATCATCCAGGCCGTCAAGGCCGTCGTCGAGAGCAACGACGGCAAGCTCCCCGAGAGCGACGAGGCCCGCAAGCAGATCACCGAGGCCATGCAGGCCGTCTCCTTCGACGGTGTCTCAGGAAAGGTCGGCTTCGACGAGTTCGGTGACACCACCAACAAGCAGCTCTCCCTCTACGAGGTGAAGGGCGGCAAGCACGTCCCCGTCAAGAGCGGCGTGTTCGAAGGCTGACCCGGGCCCCGTCGGCCCCACCTGTACACCGACACCGCGCGGGGGCGCCAAGCGCCCCCGCGCGGCCGTATCTGACCACACCCACTCGGAGGCCCCGCGGTGAACGATCTGCCGCAGCAACTTGCCAACGGCCTGCTACTCGGCGCGCTGTACGGACTCATCGCAATCGGTTACACGATGGTCTATGGCATAGTCCAGCTCATCAACTTCGCCCATGGCGAGATATTCATGATCGGCGGCTTCGGCGCGCTGACCGCCTATCTGTGGCTGCCCGACGGCACCAGCCTGCTGCTCGCGCTCCCCCTTATGATCCTCATGGCCATGGCCTGCTCCGTGCTCGTCGCCATGGGAGCCGAACGCTTCGCCTACCGGCCGCTGCGCAGCGCCCCGCGCCTCGCCCCGCTCATCACCGCGATCGGCCTCTCCATCGCACTCCAGCAAGCCATCTGGGCCTTCTACCCGGACGCCACCAAGTCCCGCCCCTTCCCCGAGTTCGAGGGCGGCAGGCTCGACCTCGGCGCCTTCGCCATCGGCCGCGGCGACCTCTTCCTGCTCATCGCCGCCCCGCTCTGCATGATCGGCCTCGGCTTCTTCGTCTCCAAGACCCGCACCGGCCGGGCCATGCAGGCCACCTCGCAGGACCCCGACACGGCCAAGCTGATGGGCATCAACACCGACCGCATCATCGTCACGGCCTTCGCCATCGGTGCCGCCTTCGCCGCCATCGCGGCCGTCGCACACGGCCTCAAGTACGGCGAAGTCAACTTCAAGATGGGCTTCATCGCCGGCCTCAAGGCCTTCACCGCGGCCGTGCTCGGCGGCATCGGCAACATCTACGGCGCCATGATCGGCGGCCTCGTCCTCGGTCTCGCCGAGGCCATGGCCACCGCGTACATCGAGAACATCCCCGGCATGTCCCAGCTCGGCGGTGGCGCCTGGAAGGACGTGTGGGCCTTCGTCCTCCTCATTCTCGTCCTGCTGCTGAGGCCTCAGGGCCTCCTCGGCCAGCGCGTCGCGGATCGGGCGTGATACCCATGACCACCACCTCGCAGCAGACCGCGCCCGCCACGTCCCAGCAGCCCCCGGCGGTACTCCCCATACCCCCGGCGACCGCACGTGTCGTCGTCGCCGCCGGAGCCCTGCTCACCTTCGCGAGCACCTTCCTCGCCTGGACCTGGACCTCCGAGTTCCCCGGCGACCTCACCGTCACCGGCTACCCCGGCGGCCTCCAGCTCCTCACCCTCACCGGGGCCCTCCTCGTCCTCGTCTTCACCCTCGCGGGCAACGGCGTGCGAGGACTGCGCTGGCTCACCCCCGGCGGCAAGAACAGCCCCGTGCTGCTCCTCGCCCTCGGCACCCTCGCCACCACCTGGTACACGGTCATCGCCATCGCCGTCGAACTCGGCGGACTCGCGAACCTCGAACCCGGCGGCTGGGTCGCGCTCGTCACCTCACTCGTCACCCTCGTCGGCGCCCTCGGGCTTCCCGGCGACGTCCCCGTCGACAGCGCCGACGCGTCCGTATGGAAGCGGTTCGTCCACTCCTTCAAGGCCCCCGTGCCGGACAAGGCCGACCCGCTGCCCTCCTGGGCCGAGATCCTGATCATCGCGGTCTCCTTCGGCCTCGGCCTGTTCGTCTTCACCTACGGCATCGACACCGAGTACGCCGAACTCTTCATCGGGTTCCTGCTCCTCGTCTGTTTCGGCGCCACCGCCGTCTCCCGCGCCGGCCTCAACCGCCGGCTGTCGGCGCTCACCGCCACCCACAAGAACGTCACCGTGACCGCGGCCTTCGTCGCCGCCTTCGCGTTCCCGTTCACCCAGTCCAACGACGCCTACGCCACCATCGGCGCGAACATCCTCATCTTCGCGACCGTGGCACTCGGACTGAACGTCGTCGTCGGCCTCGCCGGACTCCTCGACCTCGGATACGTCGCGTTCCTCGGCGTCGGCGCCTACACCGCCGCGCTCCTGTCCGGGTCACCGTCCTCCACCATCGGCATCCAGCTCCCGTTCTGGGCCGCCGTACTCGCCGGCGCCGCCGCCTCGCTCATCTTCGGCGTCGTCATCGGAGCCCCCACCCTGCGCCTGCACGGGGACTACCTCGCCATCGTCACGCTCGGCTTCGGTGAGATCTTCCGCATCGCCATGCAGAACATGGACGGCTCCTCAGGACCCGACATCACCAACGGGCCCAACGGCATCCCCAACATCCCGGACCTGGAACTCTTCGGCTTCAACCTCGGAGAGCCCCACACGGTCCTCGGAGTCGAACTCGGCAGGTTCTCCAACTACTACCTGCTGATGCTCTTCTTCACGATCATCGTCGTGACCGTGTTCCGCCGCTCCGACCAGTCCCGCATCGGACGCGCCTGGGTCGCCATCCGCGAGGACGAGACCGCCGCACGGGCCATGGGCATCAACGCCTTCCGGCTCAAGCTGCTCGCCTTCGCCCTCGGCGCCACCCTCGCCGGCATGGCCGGCACCGTACAGGCCCACGTGACCTTCACCGTCACCCCCGCCCAGTACAAGTTCGTCGAAGCCGTACCGCCCAACTCTGCCTTCCTGCTGGCCGCCGTCATCCTCGGCGGCATGGGCACCGTCAGCGGACCCCTCATCGGCGCCGCGCTCCTCTACCTCATCCCGGCCAAGCTCCAGTTCATGTCCGACTACCAGCTCCTGCTCTTCGGCATCGCACTCATCCTGCTGATGCGCTTCCGCCCCGAAGGCCTCATCGCCGACCGCAGGAAGCAGCTCGAATTCCACGAAACCGGCCAACTGGACGCGCCCAAGGGCGACGTCGGCCTCAGCAAGGCGGGGGTGTGAACCACATGACCAACGACACCGCCACCACCACCGTGGCCCCCGGGAGCGACACACCGGAACCCGTGCTCCACGCCTCCGGGGTCACCATGCGATTCGGCGGGCTCACCGCCGTACGCGATGTCGAACTCACCGTCAACAGCGGCGAGATCGTCGGTCTCATCGGCCCCAACGGCGCCGGCAAGACCACCTTCTTCAACTGCCTCACCGGGCTGTACGTCCCCACCGAGGGCACCGTCTCCTACAAGGGCGCCGTACTCCCCCACAAGTCCCACCTCGTCACCCAGGCCGGCATCGCCCGCACCTTCCAGAACATCAGGCTCTTCGCCAACATGACCGTTCTGGAGAACGTCCTCGTCGGCCGCCACACCCGCACCAAAGAGGGTCTCTGGTCCGCGCTCCTGCGCGGCCCCGGCTTCAAGCGGGCCGAACGCGAATCCGAAGAGCGCGCCATGGAACTCCTCGAATTCACCGGCCTCGCCGCCAAGCGCGACCACCTCGCCCGCAACCTCCCCTACGGAGAACAGCGCAAGCTCGAGATCGCGCGCGCCCTCGCCAGCGAACCCGGACTGCTGCTCCTCGACGAACCCACCGCGGGCATGAACCCCCAGGAGACCAGGACCACCCAGGACCTCGTCTTCGCCATCCGCGACCAGGGCATCGCCGTCCTCGTCATCGAGCACGACATGCGCTTCATCTTCAACCTGTGCGACCGCGTCGCCGTCCTCGTCCAGGGCGAGAAGCTCGTCGAGGGCACCTCCGAAGTCGTCCAGGGAGACGAACGCGTCGTCGCCGCCTACCTCGGCACGCCCTACGAAGGCGCACCCGGCGCGGACGAAGTCGCCGAAGTGGAGGACGCGGAAGCACAGAGCACGTCCGGCACAGAAGGAGAGAAGCAGTGACCGCACTCCTCGAAGTCGAGGACCTCAAGGTCGCCTACGGCAAGATCGAAGCCGTCAAGGGCATCTCCTTCAGCGTCGAGGCCGGCCAGGTCGTCACACTCATCGGCACGAACGGCGCGGGCAAAACCACCACCCTGCGCACGCTCTCGGGGCTCCTCAAGCCCTCCGCCGGAAAGATCACCTTCGACGGCCGGCCCCTCAACGGGGTCGGAGCCCACAAGATCGTGGCCCTCGGCCTGGCCCACTCCCCCGAAGGACGCCGGATCTTCCCCCGGCTCACCATCGCGGAGAACCTCCAGCTCGGCGCGTTCCTGCGCAAGGACAGCGCCGGGATCGCCGAGGACATCCAGAAGTCCTACGACCTCTTCCCGATCCTCGGGGAACGGAGGAAGCAGGCGGCCGGCACGCTCTCCGGCGGCGAACAGCAGATGCTCGCCATGGGGCGCGCCCTGATGTCACGGCCCAAACTGCTCATGCTCGACGAGCCCTCCATGGGCCTCTCCCCGATCATGATGCAGAAGATCATGGCCACCATCAGCGAACTCAAGTCGCAGGGCACCACCATCCTGCTCGTCGAACAGAACGCGCAGGCGGCGCTCTCCCTCGCGGACGAGGCCCATGTCATGGAGGTCGGCAAGATCGTCCTGTCCGGCAGCGGACAGGTCCTCCTGCACGACGAATCCGTACGCAAGGCCTACCTCGGCGAGGACTGACCCGAGCCGCACGGCCCGCGCGCACCAAGCAGGAGGCCCGCCCCGACGGTTCGGGGCGGGCCTCCGGCGTCTACGAGGGGCGGGGGTCACTACTCCCCTACTCCCCCTTGGACGCCTTCTTCTCCTTGGCGTCCTCGATGACCGCCTCCGCCACCTGCTGCATCGACAGCCGCCGGTCCATCGACGTCTTCTGGATCCACCGGAACGCCGCCGGCTCCGTCAGCCCGTACTGCGTCTGAAGGATCGACTTCGCCCGGTCCACCAGCTTCCGCGTCTCCAGCCGCTGCGTCAGATCCGCGACCTCGCGCTCCAGCGTGCGCAGCTCCGTGAACCGCGACACCGCCATCTCGATCGCCGGCACCACATCGCTCTTGCTGAACGGCTTCACCAGATACGCCATCGCCCCGGCGTCCCGGGCCCGCTCCACCAGATCGCGCTGCGAGAAGGCGGTCAGCATCAGCACCGGCGCGATGGACTCCTCGGCGATCTTCTCCGCCGCGGAGATCCCGTCCAGGACCGGCATCTTCACATCCAGGATCACCAGATCCGGCCGGTGCTCCCGCGCCAGCTCCACCGCCCGCTCACCGTCACCGGCCTCGCCGACGACCGCGTAGCCCTCTTCCTCAAGCATCTCTTTCAGATCGAGACGGATCAGCGCCTCGTCCTCGGCGATGACGACACGCGTCGTCAGCGGCGGAACGTGCGACTTGTCGTCATCGTCGACGGGCTGGGGCGACTCGGGGGCGGTCACGGGGGCTCCTCGTTCAGACAGGATGCTGCTCCCCATGAGCCTACCGAGCTGCGGTAAAGTAGGCCCGAGCGGGGGACCCGCCTCCCTTGCATTCTGAGGCCCCAGTACTCCAACTGGTTAGAGAGGCCGCTCTCAAACAGCGGACAGTGTGGGTTCGAATCCCACCTGGGGCACTTTCCTCAGATTCCCAGGTCGTATGGAATCACATCACACCCCGCATACGCTTGTTCGGGTGATCCTGGGGCATTCCGCGGCCACCGGCCGGTTTCACCGGCGAGGCTGGGCCTCATGTACGACCTCCCCACACGCCGAAGCGCGTTGGCTCTGGCCGGTCAGGGCCACAGTCTCACCGCCGTCAGCAGACGGACCGGCATTTCACGCGCGGCGATCCGCTCCTGGCAGCGCCGTGTCGACCCGCTCCCCCGGATGGCCGCGCAGGCCCACCCCTGCCCGAGGTGCGGCCCCGTGCCGGGCACCCCGGCCGATCCGGCCTCGTACGGCTATCTCCTGGGCCTCTATCTCGGCGACGGCTGTGTGAGCGCGCACCGGGGCGGCGGCCACTACCTGCGGATCGCGTGTGCCGACGCCTGGCCCGGCCTGATCGAAATGTGCCGGACCGCCCTCACCGCCGTCCGGCCGGAGGACCGTGTGTGGGTGCTCCGGAAAGCAGGGTGCGTCATGGTCACCAGCTATGGGCGCCACTGGCCGTGTCTGTTCCCCCAGCACGGGCCGGGCAGGAAGCACGAGCGGCCCATCGTGCTCGAAGCCTGGCAGCGGGAGATCGTGGGCACGTACCCCTGGGAGTTCATACGGGGGCTGATCCATTCGGACGGCTGCCGGATCACCAACTGGACCGAGAAGGTCATCGGCGGCGAGCGCAAGCGGTACGAGTATCCCCGCTACTTCTTCTCCAACGCCTCCGCCGACATCCGGCGGCTCTTCACCGACGCCCTCGACTCCGTCGGCGTCGAGTGGAAGCCCGCCAACCAGAGCCGGACGGTCCAGAACGTCTCCGTCGCCAGGCGCGCGTCCGTCGCCCTGATGGACGCGCGCGTCGGCCCCAAGCACTGAATCCCGGGCACTGAATCCCGGGCAGCAGACCCCCGGCAGTAGATCCCCGGCACTCAATCCCGGGCACCGGACACCGGCTACTTCGGGCTGTCGTCCTCGCCGACGTGGTGGACCCGGACCAGATTGGTCGAGCCGGAGACTCCCGGCGGGGAGCCGGCCGTGATCACGACGATGTCGCCCTTCGCGCAGCGGCCGATCCGGAGGAGCTGCTCATCGACCTGGTCGACCATCGCGTCCGTGGAGTCGACGTGCGGGCCGAGGAAGGCCTCGACCCCCCAGGTGAGATTGAGCTGGGCGCGGGTGGCGGGGTCGGGGGTGAAGGCCAGCAGGGGGATCGGCGAGCGGTAGCGGGAGAGACGGCGCACGGTGTCGCCGGACTGGGTGAAGGCCACCAGGAACTTCGCGCCAAGGAAGTCCCCCATCTCGGCTGCCGCGCGGGCGACCGCGCCGGCCTGGGTGCGGGGCTTGCTGCTCTCGGTGATCGACGGGAGCCCTTTCGCGAGGATGTCCTCCTCGGCCGCCTCGACGATTCGGCTCATCGTCTTGACGGTCTCGATGGGGTACTTCCCGACGCTGGTCTCGCCGGAGAGCATGACGGCGTCGGTCCCGTCGATGACGGCGTTGGCGACATCGGAGGCCTCGGCGCGGGTGGGCCGGGAGCTCTCGATCATCGAGTCGAGCATCTGCGTGGCGACGATGACGGGCTTGGCGTTGCGCTTGGCGAGCTTGACGGCCCGCTTCTGCACGATCGGGACCTGTTCGAGGGGCATTTCGACACCGAGATCGCCGCGGGCGACCATGATGCCGTCGAACGCCGCGACGATGCCGTCGATGTTCTCGACGGCCTGCGGCTTCTCGATCTTGGCGATGACGGGAATCCGGCGGCCCTCCTCGTCCATGACGCGGTGGACGTCGTGGATGTCGGCTCCGCTGCGTACGAAGGAGAGCGCGATGACATCGGCGCCGGTGCGTACCGCCCAGCGGAGGTCGTCGACGTCCTTCTCGGAGAGCGCGGGGACGGAGACGGCGACGCCGGGGAGGTTGAGGCCCTTGTGGTCGGAGACCATGCCTCCCTCGACGACGAGGGTCCGGACATGGGGTCCTTCGACGGAGGTGACTTCGAGGGTGACCTTGCCGTCGTCGACGAGGATGCGCTCCCCGGGGGTGACATCGGCGGGGAGTCCGTCGTAGGTGGTGGCGCAGATGTGCCGGTCGCCTTCGAGGGGTTCGACGGTGATGGTGAATTCATCGCCGCGTTCAAGGAGTACGGGTCCTTCGCGGAAGCGGCCGAGGCGGATCTTCGGACCTTGGAGGTCCGCGAGGATTCCGACGCTGTGGCCGGTCTCGTCGGCGGCTTTCCGTACGCGCTGGTAGCGCTCCTCGTGATCGGCGTAGGTGCCGTGGCTGAGATTGAGGCGGGCGACGTCCATTCCGGCCTCAACCAGTGCTTTGATCTGGTCGTATGAGTCGGTGGCGGGCCCCAGGGTGCAGACGATTTTCGCTCGGCGCATATATCGAGGGTAGGGCTTACCGGCCGGTAGCGAATTGGTCGTGCATGACGACTCAACGGCCTTTATATGAAAGGTTGTTGACAAGTGTTGAATTGTGCGGAGGGTCGCTCCGATGAGCATTTCCTCTGACGGTCGGCTCGTACGCGGAGGCCCTGCTCGGATATGCGGTCATATGCCGGCGCCCGGGTAAGAGGGCATATGCCACCCCCAAAAGGCCGGCCCCCGAGAGCCGGTCCCAGGACGGGTCCATGCCGGGCCCCATGCCGGGCCCCGAGGTCAGGCGCCGAGATCGGGCGGCGTCATCGTGAACCGCGCGTTCACCTGGGCATGGACGGTCTGGCGCTGCGGTTCGAGATCGAGCGCGGGGGTCGCGTCGGCCGCTTCGGCGCCTCCGAAGCCCCGGCTGCGCAGGGCGCCGGGGGCGGGAGGCATTCCGTAGGCGACGGGATTCTCCGCGCCGAGGTCGGCCAGTTCCACCAGGGCGGCGAGCCGGGCGCCGATCGCTTCGGCGTATTCGCGGGCGCGCTGGACCGCTTCCCGTACCGCCTGGCGGCGCGCCTGGCCATGGGCGGGCGAGTCGGGGCGCAGGGCCCACCAGGGGCCGCCGACCTGGGTGAGGTCGAGATCGGCGAGGCGGGTGGTGAGTTCGCCGAGGGCGGTGAAGTCGGCCAGTTCGACGGTGAGATGGACGCGGCCGTGGTACGCGCGGACCCGTTCGCCGCGCCCGTGCTTGGTGAGTTCGGGGCTGATGGAGAAGGCGCCGGTCTCCAGTTTCTCGACGGCGTCGCCGTAGGACTTGATGAGGGTGAGGGCTTCCGCGTTGCGCCGGGTGAGGTCGTCGAGCGCGGTGCGCCGGTCGGTGCCGCGGGCGCCGATGGTGACACCGATCCGGGCGATCTCCGGGTCCACTTCGAGCCGTGCCTCGCCGCGGACGGCGACCCGGGGCGCGTCGGGGGTGCCGTAGGGCGGGGCGGGGGTCGGTGTGTCGGTGGTCATCTGGGGCTCGCTCCCTCGTGCGGTGGTTCTGCCGCGGTTCCGCGGCGGCTCTCCGGCGGTCTCGGGTGGTGCTCGGCCGTGCGTGCCGTACGCCGTATGTACGGGGCGCGGCGACGCGGCGCCGCGGTGCCGCGCGCGGCGGCCGTCGGCGGTCCGGTCGCCCGTACCCCCACTCTCGCACTCGGGTGCGACAGTCGGCAGTCATCTGATCGAAACCTTGCGGGGGTGTTGCGCTCCGGGGTGCGTGAGCCAGAATCTACGCGCGTTGTTCACTGGGCCGAGGGAGAAGAGAACGAAATGCCGCTGAACCGTAGGACGTTCCTGGGCAGCACGGCTGTCGCCGGTGCGGGTGCGGCCCTGGTGGGAGGGGCGGCCGTGCCCGCCGAGGCCACCGGCCGGGGTCATGGTCACGGCCACGGACGTCCGCAGAAGCGGTACTCGTTCACCGTGATGGGGACGACCGATCTGCACGGCAACGTCTTCAACTGGGACTACTTCACGGACAAGGAGTTCGACGACGCCGCCCACAACGACATCGGGCTCGCGAAGATCTCCACGCTGGTCGAGCGGGTCCGCGAGGAGAAGGGCCGCCACAACACGCTGCTGATCGACGCGGGTGACACCATTCAGGGCACCCAGCTCTCGTACTACTACGCCAGGATCGACCCGATCACCGCGAAGCGCGGTCCGGTGCACCCGATGGCGCAGGCGATGAACGCGATCGGCTATGACGCGGCGGCGCTCGGCAACCACGAGTTCAACTACGGCATTCCGGTGCTGCGCAAGTTCGAGGAGCAGTGCCGTTTCCCGCTGCTGGGCGCCAACGCGCTGGACGCCAAGACGCTGAAGCCGGCCTTCGCGCCGTATGTGATCAAGAAGCTGCGTACCCCGCACGGCCGTGAGGTGCGGGTGGCGATCCTCGGACTGACCAACCCGGGTATCGCGATCTGGGACAAGGCGAACGTCCAGGGCAAGATGACGTTCCCCGGCCTGGAGGAGCAGGCGGCGAAGTGGGTGCCGAAGCTGCGGTCCATGGGCGCGGATGTGGTCATCGTGTCCGCGCACTCGGGTACGAGCGGTACGTCGTCGTACGGCGACCAGGTGCCGTACGTGGAGAACGCGGCGGCGCTGGTGGCCGAGCAGGTGCCGGGCATCGACGCGATCCTGGTCGGCCACGCGCACTCGGAGATCGCGGAGCGCCGGGTGGTCAACAAGGCCACGGGCAGGGAAGTGGTGCTGTCCGAGCCCGCCAAGTGGGGCCAGCGGCTGACGCTCTTCGATATCGAGCTGGTGTGGGAGCGCGGCTCGTGGCAGGTCGAGAAGGTCGGGGCGAAGATCCTGAACTCGAACGCGGTCCCCGAGGACAGGAAGATCACCGGGCTGCTCGCGGACGAGCACCGCAAGGTGGTGGCCTATGTCAACCAGGTGATCGGTACGTCCACGGTCGCGATGTCCACGGTGGACGCGCCGTGGAAGGACGAGCCGCTGATCGATCTGATCAACCATGTCCAGGTGGAGACGGTGAAGGCGGCGCTGGCGGGCAGCGAGTGGGCGGCGCTGCCGGTGCTGTCGCAGGCGTCGTGCTTCTCGCGGTCGGCGTCGATCCCGGCCGGTGAGGTGACCATCAAGGACGCGGCGGGTCTCTACCCGTTCGAGAACACGATGGAGGCGCGCCTGCTGACGGGCGCCCAGATCAGGGAGTATCTGGAGTTCTCGGCGCGGTACTACGTCCAGACCCCGGCGGGTGGGCCGGTGGACACCTCGAAGCTGACGAACGCCGGGGGCACGCCGGACTACAACTACGACGTGGTGTCGGGTGTGACGTACGAGATCGACATCGCGAAGCCGGCGGGTTCGCGGATCGTCGATCTCCAGTTCGACGGCAAGGCTCTGGACCCGGCGGCGACGTTCGTGCTGGCGGTGAACAACTACCGGGCGAGCGGCGGCGGCAACTTCCCGCATGTGGCGGCGGCCCAGCAGCTCTGGTCGAACTCGGACGAGATCCGTAACACGATCATCTCGTGGGTGCAGACGGCGGGCACCGTCGACCCGGCCGCGTTCGCCTCGGTGGACTGGAAGCTGACGCGGGACGGTACGCCGGTCTTCTGACCCGCGAGGGCGGCGTCGGCCGGCACCGGTGATCGGTGATCGGCCGGCGCCGGGCGCGGCCGTCAGCGGACTTCGGTGAGCGGGACCAGATCCCTCGGTGCGGGCACCGGGCGGGTCCGGTCCCGTGCGTCGAGTCCGAAGCTGGTGAACGCGGTGCGCCGGGGCAGCGGGTAGGGCTCGGTGCCGGTGAGGTGGTTGAGGATGGTGGCGCCGCGCCAGGCGGCGAGCCCCAGATCGGGTGCGCCGACGCCGTGGGTGTGCCGTTCGGCGTTCTGCACATAGACGGAGCCGGTGACCGCGGGGGCGAGCGTGACACGGTGGTGCTCGTCGACCCGCAGGCGCTCCGAGCCGTCGCGCTCCAGATACGGGTCGAGTCCGGCGAGCAGCGCGTCGAGGGGGCGTTCGCGGTAGCCGGTGGCGAGGACGACGGCGTCGGTGGTGATCCGGGTCCTGGTGCCCTGCTGGACGTGTTCCAGATGGAGTTCCACCTTGGTGGTGGCGACGCGTCCCGCGGTGCGCACGGAGACTCCGGGGGTGAGGACGGCGTCGGGCCAGCCGCCGTGGAGGGTGCGCCGGTACAGCTCGTCGTGGATGGCGGCGATGGTGCAGGCGTCGATGCCCTTGTGGAGCTGCCACTGCCGGGGGACGAGTTCGTCGCGTACGCGCTCGGGCAGGGCGTGGAAGTAGCGGGTGTAGTCGGGGGTGAACTGTTCCAGGCCGAGCTTGGAGTACTCCATGGGCGTGAACGCCTCGGTACGGGCCAGCCAGTGGATCCGCTCCAGTCCGGTGGGGCGGGCGCGCAGCAGGTCGAGGAAGACCTCCGCGCCGGACTGTCCCGACCCGATGACGGTGATGTGTCCCGCGGAGAGCAGCCGGTCGCGGTGGTCGAGGTAGTCCGCGGAGTGGATGACGGGGACCGTGGGTGCCTCGGCGAGGGGCCTGAGGAGTTCGGGGACGTACGGCTCGGTGCCGATGCCGAGCGCGAGGTGGCGGGCGTAGGCGCGGCCGAGGGCCTCGGCGTCGCCGCCCCCGTCGAGCTGGGTGAAGTCGACTTCGAACACGGCGTGTTCGGCGTTCCAGCGGACGGCGTCGACCTGGTGGCCGAAGTGGAGTCCGGGGAGCTGGCCGCTGACCCAGCGGCAGTAGGCGTCGTATTCGGCGCGCAGGATGTGGAAGCGTTCGGCGAGGTAGAAGGGGAAGAGCCGGTCGCGGGCCCTGAGGTAGTTGAGGAAGGTCCAGCGGCTGGCGGGGTCGGCGAGGGTGACCAGGTCCGCGAGGAAGGGCACTTGCAGCGTGGCGTCCTCGATGAGCAGTCCGGGGTGCCAGCGGAAGCCGGGGCTCTGGTCGTAGAAGGCGGTGTCGAGGCCTCCGTGCACACCGTCGGCGAGGGCGGCGAGGGAGAGGTTGAACGGCCCGATGCCGATGCCCACGAGATCGTGGGGGTGGTCGAGGGGGGTGGAGTGGACGGTCATCGGCGGGGGCTGCCTTCCACGGGTCGGGCACCCGGGGGTCCGGGGGCGGTGGTGGTGTCCGTGAAGCACAACGAGCAGGTCCCGCGCGGGGTATGGGCGTCGGTGAAGGACGGCTGAAAACGCCCCGCCCCGGGATCCGTCGTCCGCGCGGGGCGGAACGACGGATTCCGGGGCGGTACGACGGACCCCGGGCCGGTACGGAGGCTCCGGGGCGGGAGGCGGTCCGACGGGCGGGCCGAGGTGCCGGGCGGCCCGTCCTGTCAAGCGGGCATCCCGCCACAGTCGGGCTGTCCGCCGGGCGAGCTGTCCTCGGACGGGCTGTCCGTCTGGCGGGCAGGCCCGTCGGCCGGCTCCCCCCGCCTGCGGCCGGTCAGGCGCCGCGGACCTTCAGTGCCCGGCGCAGATCGTCGAGCTGGTCCGCGAGTTTGCGGCGCAGGGCCGGGATCATCTCCGTACCGTCCAGGCATTCCTCACCGAGGCGCAGTGATTCCTGGTCGACGGCGTGGACGGGGAAGGCGTAGCGCCCGGCGGCCTCCGCGATGGCGGGGCCGCGGCGCCCGGCGAGGGCGACCGCGTCGGGGTAGAAGCGGGCGACGTACTCCTGGACGAGTTCGGCCTGCTCGGGCTGCCAGAAGCCCTTGGCGGTGGCGGTGAACAGGTAGTTGGAGAGGTCGTCGGAGCCGAAGAGCCGTCCCCAGGCCTCGGCCTTGGCGGCGGGGTCGGGCAGCGCGGCCCGGCACTGTGCGGCGCCTTCCTGGCCGGTGGCGCTGGGATCGCGGTCGAGGTCGGCGTCGATGGTGGCGGTGTCGACGGCGCCGAGGACGGCGAGCCGGGCGAGGATGCGCCAGCGCAGCTCGGGGTCGAGTTCGGGGCCGCCGGGGACGCTGTCCGAGCCGAGCCAGTCCTGGAGGGTGTCGGGCTGGGTGGCGGCGTCGATGCAGTGGCGTACGGCGGTGAGGCGCAGCCCGGGGTGGTTGCCGTCCTCGGTGCGGCGGATGAGGTCGCGGCAGATCGCGGTGAGGGTGGCGAGTGCCGCGGGGCGTTCGTCGGGGCCGAGGTAGCGGTTGGTGATCTGGTCGGCGGCGAAGACGAGGACGCCCTGGACGAGGGCGAGGTCGGTCTCCAGCGGGAGGTGGGCGCGGGCCGCGTCGAGGTAGACGGCGGGGGCGAGTTCGCCGTCGCGGACCATGTCACGGGCGGCGTTCCAGATGACGGCGCGGGTGAGGGGGTCGGGGATGCCCGAGAGGGAGCGCAGGGCGGTGTCCCAGGACGCCGTGTCGAGGCGCACCTTGGCGTAGGTGAGATCGCCGTCGTTGAGGACGAGGAGGTCGGGGCGGCGTCCGGGGTGGGCGGTGGTCGCCTCGGTCAGCGGCAGGTCGAGTTCGATGAGGTCGCGTACGACGAGCCGGTCCGGTTCCACCACGTCGATGTCGTAGGTGCCGACGGCGACGCGGTGGGGGCGGCTGCCGTCGTGTACGACGTCGAGGGTCCAGCCGTTGCCGGTGCCGCCGACGACGGGGGTGAGGGTGTCGACGCCGGTGGTGCGCAGCCACTGGTCGGCCCAGGTGTGGACATCGCGGTCGGTGGCCTGGGCGAGCGAGTCGATGAAGTCGGCGAGGGTGGCGTTGGCGAACTTGTGCCGGGCGAAGTGGATGTTGATGCCGGCGAGGAAGTCCTTCTCGCCGAGCCAGGCGACGAGCTGGCGCAGCGCGGAGGCGCCCTTGGCGTAGGAGATGCCGTCGAAGTTGAGCATCGCGGACGCGGTGTCGGGGACGGCGGCGGGGTCCGGGGCGACGGGGTGGGTGGAGGGGCGCTGGTCGGCGTCGTAGCCCCAGGACTTCCTGCCGATGCCGAACTCGACCCAGGTGTCGGTGAAGCGGGTGGCCTCGGTGAGGGTCTGATAGCCCATGTACTCGGCGAAGGACTCGTTGAGCCAGATGTCGTCCCACCAGGTGAGGGTGACGAGGTCGCCGAACCACATGTGGGCCATCTCGTGGGAGATGACCATGGCCCGGGTCTGCCGCTCGGTGTCGGTGACGGCGGAGCGGTAGACGAACTCGTCGCGGAAGGTGACGAGGCCGGGGTTCTCCATGGCGCCCGCGTTGAACTCGGGGACGAAGGCCTGGTCGTAGGAGTCGAAGGGGTAGGGCTCCTGGAACTTCTCGTGGTAGCGGTCGAAGCAGGCGCGGGTGATGTCGAGGATCTCGTCGGCGTCGGCGGCGAGATGGGGGGCGAGGGAGCGCCGGCAGTGGATGCCGAAGGGCAGTCCGGCGTGTTCGGTGCGTACGGAGTGCCAGGGGCCGGCGGCGACGGCGACGAGATAGGTGGAGATGAGGGGGGTCGGGGCGATGGTCCAGTGGCGCCCGCCGGCCCGTGGTGTCTCGGCGGAGGGCCGGGCGATGCCGTTGCCGAGGACGGTCCAGCCGTCGGGCGCGGTGACGGTCAGCTCGAAGACAGCCTTGAGGTCGGGCTGGTCGAAGGCGGCGAAGACGCGCTGGACGTCTTCCATGAAGAGCTGGGTGTAGACGTAGGTCTCGCCGTCGCTCGGGTCGGTGAAGCGGTGCATGCCCTCGCCGGTGCGGGAGTACCGCATGTCGGCCTCGATACGGAGTTCGTGCTCCCCCTCGTCGAGTCCGGTGAGCGCGAGCCGGTTGCCGCTGAGTCCGGCGGGGTCGAGTGTCCGGCCGTCGAGGGTGACGGAGCGCAGCGCGGCGGGCTTGAGTTCGACGAAGGTGTCTCCGGCGGCCCGTGTGGTGAACTGGATGACGGTACGGGAGTCGAAGGTGTCCTCGCCGGTGGTCAGATCGAGAGCGATCGAGTACCGGTGGACAGCGAGGAACTGGGCTCGGGTCTGCGCTTCGTCGCGCGTCAGTACGGACATGGGGGACATGCTGCCCGATGAGGTGCGGGCCGCACAGTAGGGGTGTTTCCGCTTTCAGCGCACGCGGCAGGGGTCTCTCCGCTCCGGGCGCGCGTACCGGGCGCCCCGGCGCGGCGCTCGGCCGCCCCGGCCGTCGTGCGCCGGTGCTACCGGTGGCCGGTGGGGGCTCCGGCGCCGGCTCCGCCGTCCCGTGTCTCGCCCGCGATCGTCTCGTGGTGGCGGATCACCTCGGCGATGATGAAGGTGAGGAGTTTCTCCGCGAAGGCCGGGTCGAGTCTGGCGCTCTCGGCGAGCTGGCGGAGCCGGGTGATCTGGCGGGCCTCCCGGGCCGGGTCGGCGGGCGGGAGGCGGTGTTCCGCCTTGAGGAGGCCGACCTGCTGGGTGCATTTGAAGCGCTCGGCGAGCATATGGACGACGGCGGCGTCGATGTTGTCGATGCTCTCGCGCAGGCGGTCCAGTTCGGCGCGTACGGCGTCCTCGGTGCCGGGGCCCTCGGTGCCGGGGCCCTCGGTACCGGCGTCCTCGGTACCGGCGTCCTCGGTACTGGCGTCCTCGGTGCCGGGGTGTGCGGTGCCGGAGTCTTCGGCGCGGTGGTCTTCGGTGGGGGGACGGCCGGTGCCGGGGTCGCTCGTGGTCATGGTCCGGCAGCTTAGACGGGCCGGTGGGTGCGGGCCGGTCGGTGATCAGGATGCGGGACCACGGGCGACGCGGGCGGGCGGGCGCGGGGGCTCGCGCAGGAGGGGCGGGGGCGGGGATCACGCCCCCGCCCCCGCCCCTCCTCGACGCGCCGAGTACTCCCGGCGCCACGGATCCCGGGACGCCACGGACTCCGACGTGCTACGGGTTCACGTCGAAGGCGCGGTCAGGGATTCAGAGGGTCGACGCGGCCGAGGCGATGGCGGACGCGAAGGTCGAGACCTCGGTGTAGACACCGGGGTAGTTGGGCCGGGCGCAGCCGTTGCCCCAGCTCACGATGCCGACCTGGACGAAGGCTCCGGCGTTGTCCTTGCGGAACATCGGGCCACCGGAGTCACCCTGGCAGGTGTCCGTGCCGCCCTGGGCGTAACCGGCGCAGATCTCCTCGCCGACTATGACGTCACCGCCGTACGAGGCGTCGCAGCTCGCGTCGGAGACGAACGGGACGGACGCCTTGAGCAGGTAGCGCTGCTGGCCGCCGCCCTCGGTCGCGGCGCCCCAGCCCGCGACGGTGAAGGTGCCGGTGTTGTACTGCGTGGTGGTGGCGATCTTCAGGGTCGGCAGGTTGATCGGCTGGGCGAGCTTGATCAGCGCCCAGTCCTTGCCGACGCCGTTGTAGCCGGGGGCCTGGTAGACCTTGGTGGAGCGGACCTTGACGGCGCTGGAGCTCTGGAGGTCCACGACACCGGCGGTGGCGGTGATGCTGGTGTTGTTGCCGGATCCGTTCACACAGTGGGCGGCGGTCAGGACGACGGTGGGCGAGTACAGCGCGCCACCACAGCCCATCGAGAGCCGGACCATGAAGGGGAATTCGCCCTGCGCGGCGCGGGTGCCGCCGACGACGGGCGGCGCGACCGGCGCGACGGCCTGGGTCTTGGCGACCGGCGCGGGAGCGGCGGACGCGGTGGACGGGTTCAGGCTGAAGGCGGCGAGGACGACGGCGCCGACGGCGGCAGATCTCTTGAGGGCACTCAGAAGCTTCATCGGGCTGCCTTTCGTGGGGGGCTGGTGGTGGGGGTGGTGCTCGATGGCCGTACGTGGGGTCCGCCGTCCCGCGGGGACCGGGTCAACGCGCGTTGCGCTGGCCTGACATGGGCCCGACAAGAAAGCGTGATCCGGATTATGGGGAGGAGTTCAGCCACGCCACAAGAACCTGTTTTCGGCCAGAGGAGCGCCGCATATGCCGGTCGGCGTCCGGTGAGCGGACACCGGCGCCCTTTGCGGCGTGCTTGTGCCGGATCGTCCGTCCGTCCGCGCCCCTCCCCCGGATCGCTCCGCCGGATCTCCGCCACCGCCCCGTAGAGTGGATTCCGGTTGACCGGGTTGACCGTCCTCGCAGGGGGGTACGGACGTGACGAACGGCGGCGAGGTCGTGCACGGGTATCCGCATCTCGACACGGCACGGGCGGCGATCACCGCGCTCTACCAACGGCTCTCGCCCGAGGGCATCCGCTCGTACGCCTCCAGCGTCGCCCCGGCCGATGTCGCCTTCTCCGACGTGGACGATCTCCATCTCGGCACCCAGCGGGTCGCGCACGCCCTGGTCCAGCAGCTCCGGCTGCCCGACGCGCGCGTGATCGTGAGCTTCCGCGACATGGAGCAGGCGGCGAGTGTCGAGCTGACCTCGGGCCCCGAGTACTTCATCGAGCTGAACAACCGCTTCAGGACCCACCGCCGGGACATCGGCGCGGCCCTCGCCCACGAGATCACCCATGTCCTGCTGCACCGGCTCGGGCTGAGCTTCCCCGGCACCCGCGACAACGAGATCCTCACCGACACGGCGACGACCTATCTGGGCGCGGGCTGGCTGCTGCTCGACGCCTACCGCGAGGACCGTGACTCCAGCCAGAAGCTCGGCTATCTCACCCCCGAGGAGTTCGGCTATGTGCTCGCCAAGCGGGCCATGGTCTTCGACGAGGATCCCCGTATCTGGTTCACCAGCCCGCAGGGGTACACGTCGTATACGAAGGGCAGGGCGCAGGCGCTGCGCGACGAGCAGCAGCCGCCGCTGACGACCGCGGGCTGGACGGGCCGGCACCGCTACGCCAAGGACCGCCGCTACGCCCTCGACCACCTGGGCGGCGACCACCCGGGCGGCGGCCGTCCGGGCGGCGGGAACGCCGACGGCCGCGCGGGCGGGGCGGCGGACCCGCCGGGCGACCCGGGCTCGCCGTACGCCTTCGAACGGCAACCGGACGGACTGCGCGTCTCGTTCCCCTGCCCCACCTGCCTCCAGCGCATCCGGGTACCGGTCCGCGGACGGGTGCGCGCGCGGTGCGGGCTGTGCCGGACGGTCCTGGACTGTGACACCTGAGCGAGGGGGGAACGTAGAGTCGAAGCATGACGAAAGAGCCGACAGCGGGCGTCGCGGACCTGTTCGAGGCGGTGGGTGACGGCGCGGACGACACCGTCGTACGGCTGCTCAGAGCGGGGGTGCCCGCCGAGGCGACCGACGAGGACGGCGAGACGGCCCTCTACCGCGCGGCGGTCAGCGACCGGGCGGGCGCGGTGCGGCTGCTGCTCACGGCGGGCGCCGACCCGAACCGGGCGAGCGGGCAGGAGGGCTGGGACCTGCCGCTGTGCGGAGCCGCGTGCGGTGGGCACACCCAGGTGGTCCGGGCCCTGCTCGGCGCCGGCGCCCGGCCCGACAGCCGGGAGGAGTTCGATCTCACGGCGCTCGTGTGGGCGGTCCGCCAGGGGTTCGCGGACACGGCGGAAGCGTTGCTGGAGTACGGCGCCGACCCCGATCTGCCGGGCCCCGGCGGTGCGTCGCCGCTGCTGCTGGCGGCCCGTCACGGCTCCCCGGGGACCGTACGGGTCCTGTTGCGGTACGGCGCGGGCGCGCACGAGGAGGCGCTCGCCGAGGCACGGCGCTGGATGGCGCTCGATGTGGAGCGGGAGCTGCGGGACGGGCTGCTGCGCGCCTACGGCGACGGATACGAGACGGTGGTGCGCCGGATCGAGGAGGACGGCTCGGTGACCGTCGTCGTCGAACTGCTGCGGGACGGCAGGCCGGTGGCCGGGCAGGAGCAGCGGACCGGGCACGCCGCCGTCGCGACGCTCCTCGAAGCGGAGCTGGGTCTGGTCACCCCGCACGAGGAGCTGGCGGAGCGCGCCCTGAGCTGCGGGGATCCCGGCCGGGACGACTGGATCGAGTCGGTCTCCGCGCTGTGGCGGCGCGGCGACGAGGAGACCTTCGGCGCGGCGGTGGCCTGGTGCGCGAGTGAGGAGCCGCTGCGGCAGGCCTTCGGCGCGGACGTCCTGGCGCGGCTGGGCGCGGCGGACGGGGCGAGTCCGTTCACGGACCGGGCGGTGCCCCTGCTGCGTGAGCTGTCGCGGCGCGCCGTGGAGCCCGAGCTGGTACGGGCCGTGGTGACGGGCCTGGGCCAGCACGGTGACCCGGCCGCGCTCCCGGAGATCCTGCGGCACACCGGCCATCAGGACACGGGGGTCAGACGCCGGGCGGCACTGGCCCTGACCGGGCTCGTCCCGGGTGACCACCGAGACGGTGTCTGGGCGCTGACCCTGCTGAGCAGGGACGCGGACGCGTCGGTCAGGGACCGCGCGGTGCTGGCGCTGGCGGATGTGGACGCGGACACCCGGGAGGTCCGTGAGGCCCTGGCGGCCCGGCTGAACGACCCGGATCCCGAGACGGCCGCGAGGGCGGCCCGGGGGCTGGCGGTACGTCAGGACCCGCGCGCGACCGAGGCGCTGGCCCGCATCCTCAGGGACGAGGACCCGCGGGGCCGCGCCCGCGAGACGGCGGTGGACGCGGTGCGTTATGTGCGCGACGGCCGGGAGCGCCGCCGCCTGGAACGCACCCTTCCCCGCCGCCACTGACATCACGCCCGGGGCGCCCCGTGGGCGCGCCGGACGGGCACGGACCGGGCGGGCGGCGCCGCCCGCCCGGTCCGTGGCCGTTCAGCCGAGACGCAGTACTCCGGGAGCCTCCTCCTCAATGAGCTGGACCAGCTCGTCGAAGACGGTGGGGCCCCGGCCGGCCAGGACGTCGTCCAACTCCGCCTGGATGGCGGCCTTGTTGTCCGGGTGCGCGCGCTCCAGCCGCCGCTGGAGCGTGCGTACGGTCTCCTCCTGGCCGAGTGCCCGGCGCGAGAGGTCGTGCCGGCGCCATTCGATGACGAAGTCGCCGTCGTCCGGCGTTCCGCACCCGCCGCGCAGACAGTCCGCGAGCGCGTCGAGATTGCGCCCGAAGTATCCGCCGGGCCCGTTCACCGCCGCCCCGATCACCTGCCAGAAGCGGTCGAGGTCGGTGACCTCCGCCCCGTCGATCACATATGTCACCGTCATGGGACGGAGGTTACCTTCCGGTCAGCAGCCGTAGTTGACGAGCGAGAACGAGGCGTAGTGGTTGGAGGTGTAGTAGTCCTCGTTGTTCCTGTTGCCCGTGACGATACGGCGCGCGCCGCGGTCGGAGGAGCCGGGAGTCTTGACGGTGTACTCGTGGTAGTAGCCGTTGGACTGGCTCGGCAGGATGCCTTCCCTGTTCTGGAAGACGCCGCCGTCCTGCCGGTACGGGAAGGGCCCGCCCGCGTCGATGAGACGGAGGGTGTCATGGGCCTGAACGGGCAGCCGGGAGTAGCAGATGCTGCCGACGGCGGCGGGGGCCGCGGTCGCGGTGGCGGTGACTCCGCCGACGAGGAGCGTGGACGCCAGGGCGGCGACACCACCGAGGGTGGCGATACGTGGGGGAATTCGCATGGCCTCATGATGACGCGCGTAGACCTGTACACGTCAATCCCAACGCCCGTGAATTTCCGCGAAGTTAACCCTGTGCACCGGTCCGGCCGCTCGCCGTACACCCCCCGGCAGGGCCGTCCGCGCCCCGGCCGGGGGACTCGGAACGCGGCAACGCCCGTGCCCGGCCACGCTTTTCGCGAGGCCGGGCACGGGCGTCGGTGCTGATGGGGTGCCGGTGCCGGTCGGGAGCGGGGCCGGTCAGGCCGCCGTGCGGCGGCCGCCCTCGGCGCCCCGGCCCGGACGGCCGCGGCGGCCACGGCTGCCGCGCGCGGCGCCGCCGAGGCGTGCCGCGCCACCGCCCGTGCCGGCGCCGGTCCGTGCCGGCCGGGAGGTGCGTGTCTTCTGCTTCGCCTGGACGACGGGCTGCGGCACCTCGATGGTGACGGCCACCCCGGAGGGCTCCCGCGCACCCGTGAGCCGCGCCAGCTCCTCGTCCGTCGACTTGATCCGCGCCGACCTGGGGGCGATCCCCGCGTCGGACATCAGCCGGGTCATCTCCCGCCGCTGCTCGGGCAGCACCAGCGTCACCACACTGCCGGACTCCCCCGCCCTGGCGGTGCGCCCGCCCCGGTGGAGATAGTCCTTGTGGTCGACGGGCGGGTCGACGTTCACGACCAGGTCGAGATCGTCCACATGGATACCGCGCGCCGCGACATTGGTCGCGACGAGACAGGTGACCAGACCGTTCTTGAACTGTTCGAGCGTCCGGTTGCGCTGCGGCTGGGAACGGCCGCCGTGCAGTCCCGAGGCCCGTACACCGCTCGCCAGCAGCCGCTTGACCAGCCGGTCCACGGACCGCTTGGTGTCGAGGAAGAGCAGTACCCGTCCGTCACGCGCGGCGATCCGCGTCGTGATCTCCTTCTTGTCCGTCTCGTCCAGGACATAGAGGACATGGTGTTCCATCGTGGTGACCGCGCCCTGGGACGGGTCGACCGAGTGGACCACGGGGTCCGTCAGGTACTGGCGTACGAGCCGGTCGATATTGCGGTCGAGGGTGGCCGAGAACAGCATCCGCTGCCCGTCCGGCTCGACCTGCTTGAGCAGCGCCGTGACCTGCGGCATGAAGCCCATGTCGGCCATCTGGTCGGCCTCGTCGAGCACGGTGATCGCGACCTGGTCGAGCCGGCAGTCGCCACGCTCGATGAGGTCCTTGAGCCGTCCCGGCGTGGCGACCAGCACCTCGGCGCCACGCCGCAGCGCGCCCGCCTGCTTGCCGATCGAGAGCCCGCCGACGACCGTGGTCAGCTTCAGATTGACGGCGGTCGCGTACGGGGTGAGCGCGTCCGTCACCTGCTGCGCCAGCTCACGCGTGGGTACGAGCACCAGCGCGAGAGGAGCGCGCGGCTCGGCGCGCCGGCCCGCGATACGGGCGAGCAGCGCGAGGCCGAAGGCGAGGGTCTTGCCGGAGCCGGTGCGCCCCCGGCCGAGGATGTCCCGTCCCGCGAGGGAGTTCGGCAGCGTCGCGCCCTGAATGGGGAACGGCTGGGTCACCCCCTGTGCGGTCAGGGTCTTGAGCAGGCCCGCGGGCATGTCCAGCTCGTCGAACGCCTCGACGGCCGGCAGCGCGGGGGTGATGGTTTCCGGCAGCGTGAATTCCTGCGGACGGGCGGCGGCGCGCCGGGCGGGTGCCTTGGCCGTGCCTTTCGCGGGTCCCTTGGCGCGGGAGTTCACCGGGCGCTTGCCGGCGGGGCGGGCGGCACGCTCGTGCCGCTCGGATCGAGTCATTCGGAAAAGCCTTCCTGGGCCTGAGGACAGCGCGAGCCGGGGCCCGCACCTGCGTGGTGCGGGCCCCGGCTGCGAGGTACGCGTCCGGAAATTAGGCCGGGACGATGTTCTCCGCCTGCGGGCCCTTCTGGCCCTGCGTGACGTCGAACGAGACCTTCTGGCCCTCCTGGAGCTCACGGAAGCCCTGGGTGGCGATGTTCGAGTAGTGGGCGAAGACGTCGGCGCCGCCGCCGTCCTGCTCGATGAAGCCGAAGCCCTTTTCCGAGTTGAACCACTTCACGGTGCCAGTAGCCATGTCATTCTCCTAAAACAGGTGCAGAGCCGGAAATCCGCACTTCACGGATTCCTCGTCGCCGCATTGAGCCCCATCCGGAGAAGCCGGCAAAAACAATAATGCGCCTGAGGAACATTCCCGTCAGGCGCACATAAAGTTCATGGGTACCAAAACTGCAACGCGCTCAGCCTAGCACGCTCCGGCGCCGGACACCGATCAGGTGCCCTCCTCGCGCGGCGGCCCGTCGCCGTTCCCCCGCCGTACGGTGCGCGGGGGCCGCCCGGGGTGCCAGATCCGTACGACCAGCTCCTCGCCCTCGACCGCGGTCCTGACGGCCTCGGAGAGTTCCAGGCGGAAGAGGTGGAACGGCCGCGGCGCGCCGGTCCGCTCCGCGAAGCGCGCGACCAGGCTCCCGTCGGTGACCGCCACGGCCCGCCCGCCGATCCTGGCGTCCCCGTCGGCCGTCCCGCCGGCCGTCCCGTCGCCCGCGCCCGGATTCGCCTGCACGGCGCACCGGGGGTCGCGCAGCAGATCCCGCGCCTTGAGGGAATTCGGCATCATGCCGAGCCACAACTCCCCGGAGAGAAAGGTTACTTCGAGCCCCGACAACCGCGGGGAGCCGTCCTTGCGGAGGGTGGCGAGGACATGGTGGCGATACGTCTGGAACCGCCGTCGCACGATCCCGGCGAAGTCGGGCTCCGCGGACTCGAAATCCGCCCAGGTGAAAGTCATGGCACCAGCCAACCGCCCATACCCGACATCTTCTGTCCGGAATGACCGGCGATTTCTCACGGGACCGGCCGGGGACGAGACCGCCGCGCCCGGCAGGCGGCGCCCGTCGACCGCCGCCCGGTGCCGCGTGCCACGGCGCCTGCCATCGGTCCGGTCGGGGACAGGGGGCAGGCGCCGCGCCTTGCGGGTCGGTCCGGGAGACGCTCCCCGGGCCGACACCGCCCGTACGCCGTTGTACGGGAGTCTTCTGGGAGGGACGGATCAGGCGGGACCGGGGCGGACCGCGCGGCAGGCGGACCACACTGGGCGGACCGCGGACCGCGGACCGCGCGTCAGACGGTCAGCGCGCGGTCCGTCGGGCGGATCGGGGCGGGCAGTTCGCTGGCGCCGGTGAGATGGCGGTCCACCCCGCGCGCCGCCGAGCGGCCCTCGGCGATGGCCCAGACGATCAGCGACTGGCCGCGGCCCGCGTCACCGGCGACATACACACCGGGGACATTGGTCGCGAAGTCCGCGTCCCGCGCGATGTTGCCGCGCTCGTCCAGCTCCAGACCGAACTGCTCGACCAGCCCGTTCGCCTGGTCCGTACCGGTGAAGCCCATCGCGAGCGTGACGAGCTGGGCCGGGATCTTCCGGTGCGTACCGGGCTTCTGCGCCGGCTTGCCGTCCTTGAACTCCACCTCGACGAGGTGCAGGAACTGGACGTTGCCGTCCTCGTCGCCCTCGAAGTGGGTGGTGGAGACGGAGTAGACCCGCTCGCCGCCCTCCTCGTGCGCGGAGGTCACCTTGTAGAGCATCGGGAACGTCGGCCACGGCTGGTGCGGGGCGCGCTCGTCGCCGGGCCTCGGCATGATCTCCAGCTGGGTGACGGAGGCGGCGCCCTGGCGGTGGGCCGTACCGACACAGTCCGCGCCGGTGTCGCCGCCGCCGATGACCACGACATGCTTGCCCTCGGCGGTGATCGGGGCGACCGTCAGATCGCCCTCCTGCACCTTGTTGGCGAGCGGCAGGTACTCCATCGCGAAGTGGATGCCCTTCAGCTCACGGCCGGGTACGGGCAGATCGCGCGAGACGGTGGCTCCGGCGGCGATGACCACGGCGTCGTAGCGCTTGCGCAGCTTCGCCGCGTCGATGTCCCGGCCGACCTCGACCTCGGTGCGGAACTTGGTGCCCTCCGCGCGCATCTGCTCGATGCGCCGGTTGATGTGCACCTTCTCCATCTTGAACTCGGGGATGCCGTACCGCAGGAGCCCGCCGATCCGGTCCGCGCGCTCGTACACCGCGACGGTGTGTCCCGCGCGGGTGAGCTGCTGGGCGGCGGCCAGTCCGGCCGGGCCCGAGCCGATCACGGCGACGGTCTTGCCGGAGAGCCGCTCGGGCGGCTGCGGGGTGACATCGCCGCTGTCCCACGCCTTGTCGATGATCGAGACCTCGACGTTCTTGATGGTGACGGCGGGCTGGTTGATCGCCAGCACACACGCCGACTCGCAGGGCGCGGGACAGAGCCGCCCGGTGAACTCCGGGAAGTTGTTGGTGGCGTGCAGCCGCTCGCTCGCCGCCGTCCAGTCCTCGCGGTAGGCGTAGTCGTTCCACTCGGGGATCAGATTCCCCAGCGGACAGCCGTTGTGGCAGAACGGGATGCCGCAGTCCATGCAGCGGCCCGCCTGCTTGCTGATGATCGGGAGCAGCGCGCCCGGGACGTAGACCTCTTTCCAGTCCTTGACGCGGTCCTCGACGGGGCGGGTCTCGGCGACCTCGCGCCCGGTGGTGAGAAAGCCCTTCGGGTCAGCCATGGGTCGCCGCCTCCATCATCTTCTCGGTGGTCTCGGTCTCCGAGAGACCGGCCAGCTCGGCGGCGTCCTTGGCGGCGAGCACTGCCTTGTAGGTGGTCGGGATGATCTTGCTGAAGCGGTCCACCGCGGTGTCCCACTCGGCCAGCAGTTTCCCGGCGACGGTGGAGCCCGTCTCCTCCTGGTGGCGGCGCACCACATCGTGCAGCCACTGCTTGTCGGTGTCGTCGAGCGGTCCCACGGCGGGGAGGTTCCCGGCGTTGACGTTGTCCGGGTCGAGGTCGACGACGTACGCGACACCGCCGGACATGCCGGCCGCGAAGTTGCGTCCCGTCTCCCCGAGGACGACGGCGTGGCCGCCGGTCATGTATTCGCAGCCGTGGTCCCCCACGCCCTCGGAGACCACCGTGGCGCCGGAGTTGCGGACGCAGAAGCGCTCGCCGGTGCGGCCGCGCAGGAACAGTTCGCCGGCGGTCGCGCCGTAGGCGATGGTGTTGCCCGCGATGGTGGAGTACTCGGCGAGATGGTCGGCGCCGCGGTCGGGGCGGACCACGACCCGGCCGCCGGACAGACCCTTGCCGACGTAGTCGTTGGCGTCGCCCTCCAGGCGCAGGGTCACCCCGCGCGGCAGGAACGCGCCGAAGGACTGTCCGGCCGAGCCGGTGAAGGTGATGTCGATGGTGTCGTCGGGCAGGCCCGCGCCGCCGAACTTCCTGGTCACCTGGTGGCCGAGCATGGTGCCCACGGTCCGGTTGATGTTCCGGATGCCGATCTGGGCGCGTACGGGCTGGGCGGTCTCGGCGCTGTCCGCGTTCAGCGCGTCGGCGGCGAGCTTGATCAGCTCGTTGTCGAGGGCCTTCTCCAGTCCGTGGTCCTGCTCGACCGTACGGTGGCGTACGGCGTTCCCGGGCAGTACCGGTACATGGAAGAGCGGCTTGAGGTCGAGGCCCTGGGCCTTCCAGTGGTTCACGGCGCGCTCGGTGTCGAGCAGCTCGGCGTGGCCGACGGCCTCTTCGAGGGTACGGAAGCCCAGCTCGGCCAGGATCTCCCGGACCTCCTCGGCGATGAACTCGAAGAAGTTGACGACGTACTCGGCCTTGCCGGAGAACCGCTCGC
This sequence comes from Streptomyces sp. NPDC002018, assembly GCF_042890865.1. Taxonomy (NCBI): domain Bacteria; kingdom Bacillati; phylum Actinomycetota; class Actinomycetes; order Kitasatosporales; family Streptomycetaceae; genus Streptomyces; species Streptomyces sp. NPDC002018. The sequence goes on along the minus strand of NZ_JBIASO010000009.1, from coordinate 147,680 downwards.
GCAGCACCGGGTTCTGGGTGGCGATCCCGACCGGGCAGGTGTCGAGGTGGCAGACGCGCATCATGACGCAGCCGGAGACGACGAGCGGCGCGGTCGCGAAGCCGAACTCCTCGGCGCCGAGCAGCGCGGCGATGACGACATCGCGGCCGGTCTTGAGCTGTCCGTCGGTCTGGACGACGATCCGGTCGCGCAGCCCGTTGAGCAGCAGGGTCTGCTGGGTCTCGGCGAGGCCCAGCTCCCAGGGGCCGCCCGCGTGCTTGAGCGAGGTGAGCGGGGAGGCTCCCGTACCGCCGTCGTGGCCGGAGATCAGCACGACGTCGGCGTGGGCCTTGGAGACGCCCGCGGCGACCGTGCCGACACCGACCTCGGAGACCAGCTTCACATGGATACGGGCCTGCGGGTTGGCGTTCTTGAGGTCGTGGATGAGCTGGGCGAGGTCCTCGATGGAGTAGATGTCGTGGTGCGGCGGCGGGGAGATCAGTCCGACCCCGGGGGTGGAGTGCCGGGTCTTGGCGACCCACGGGTAGACCTTGTGGCCGGGGAGCTGGCCGCCCTCGCCGGGCTTGGCGCCCTGCGCCATCTTGATCTGGATGTCGTCCGCGTTGACCAGGTACTCGCTGGTGACGCCGAAGCGTCCGGAGGCGACCTGCTTGATGGAGGAGCGGCGCGCGGGGTCGTAGAGCCGGTCCGCGTCCTCGCCGCCCTCGCCGGTGTTCGACTTGCCGCCGAGCTGGTTCATGGCGATGGCGAGCGTCTCGTGCGCCTCGCGCGAGATGGAGCCGTACGACATGGCGCCGGTGGAGAAGCGCTTGACGATCTCGGAGACCGGCTCGACCTCGTCGAGGGGGACGGGGCCGCGGTCCGGCGCGAAGCCGAACAGACCGCGCAGCGTCATCAGCCGCTCGGACTGCTCGTTCACCCGGTCGGTGTACTTCTTGAAGATGTCATAGCGGCGCGAGCGCGTGGCGTGCTGGAGGCGGAAGACCGTCTCGGGGTCGAAGAGATGCGGCTCGCCCTCGCGGCGCCACTGGTACTCGCCGCCGATCTCCAGCTTGCGGTGGCTGGCGGAGATCCCGGAGGCCGGGTAGCCCTTGGCGTGGCGGGCGGCGACCTCCTGGGCGACGACATCGAGACCGGCACCGCCGATCTTGGTGGCGGTGCCGTTGAAGTACTTGTCGACGAAGGCCTGGTCGAGGCCGACGGCCTCGAAGACCTGTGCGCCGCGGTAGGAGGCGACCGTCGAGATGCCCATCTTGGACATCACCTTGAGGACGCCCTTGCCCAGGGCGTGGATCAGATTGCGGATGGCCTGCTCGGGCGCGAGTCCCTCGATGAACGTACCGGCGCGGACGAGGTCCTCGACGGACTCCATGGCGAGATACGGGTTGACCGCGGCGGCTCCGTACCCGATGAGCAGCGCGACATGGTGCACCTCGCGGACGTCGCCGGCCTCGACCAGCAGCCCCACCTGGGTGCGCTGCTTGGTGCGGATGAGGTGGTGGTGCACGGCGGCGGTGAGCAGCAGCGAGGGGATCGGGGCGTGCTCGGCGTCGGAGTGCCGGTCGGAGAGCACGATGATCCGGGCGCCGCTCTCCAGGGCGGCGTCGGTCTCGGCGCAGATCTCCTCGATCCGGGCGGCGAGGGCCTCTCCGCCGCCGCCGACCCGGTAGAGACCGGAGAGCGTCGCGGCCTTCATGCCCGGCATGTCGCCGTCCGCGTTTATGTGGACGAGCTTGGCCAGCTCGTCGTTGTCGATCACAGGAAAGGGCAGGGTGACACTGCGACAGGACGCGGCGGCCGGCTCCAGCAGATTGCCCTGGGGGCCGAGCGAGGAGCGCAGCGAGGTGACCAGTTCCTCGCGGATGGCGTCCAGCGGCGGGTTGGTGACCTGCGCGAAGAGCTGGGTGAAGTAGTCGAAGAGCAGCCGGGGGCGGGCGGAGAGCGCGGCGATCGGCGAGTCGGTGCCCATGGAGCCGATCGGCTCCGCACCGGTCCGTGCCATCGGCGCGAGCAGGACGCGCAGCTCCTCCTCGGTGTACCCGAAGGTCTGCTGGCGGCGGGTGACCGAGGCGTGGGTGTGCACGATGTGCTCGCGCTCGGGGAGGTCCTCCAGCTCGATCTCGCCGGCCTCCAGCCAGTCCTGGTACGGCTTCTCGGCGGCGAGGTCCGCCTTGATCTCGTCGTCCTCGATGATGCGGTGCTCGGCGGTGTCGACGAGGAACATCCGGCCGGGCTGGAGCCTGCCCTTGCGGACGACCTTGGCGGGGTCGATGTCGAGGACGCCGACCTCGGAGGAGAGGACGACGAGGCCGTCGTCGGTCACCCAGTAGCGGCCGGGGCGCAGACCGTTGCGGTCGAGGACCGCGCCGACCTGGGTGCCGTCGGTGAAGGTGACACAGGCCGGGCCGTCCCAGGGCTCCATCATCGTGGCGTGGAACTGGTAGAAGGCGCGCCGGGCGGGGTCCATGGAGTCATGGTTCTCCCATGCCTCGGGGACCATCATCAGCACGGAGTGCGGCAGCGACCGGCCGCCGAGGTGGAGCAGTTCGAGGACCTCGTCGAAGGTCGCGGAGTCGGAGGCGTCCGGCGTGCAGACCGGGAAGATCCGCTCCAGCTTCTCGGGGCCGAAGAGGGCGGAACCGAGCTGGGACTCGCGGGCGCGCATCCAGTTGCGGTTGCCCTTGACCGTGTTGATCTCGCCGTTGTGGGCGACGAAGCGGTACGGGTGGGCCAGCGGCCAGCTCGGGAAGGTGTTGGTGGAGAACCGTGAGTGGACCAGCGAGATCGCGGTCGCGAAACGGCGGTCGGAGAGGTCGGGGAAGAACGGTTCGAGCTGCCCGGTGGTGAGCATCCCCTTGTAGACGATCGTCCGGGCGGAGAGGGACGGGAAGTAGACCCCGGCCTCGCGCTCGGCGCGCTTGCGCAGCAGGAACGCCTTGCGGTCGAGGGCGATGCCCGTGCTCGTGCCGTCCGCGACGAAGAGCTGGCGGAAGGCCGGCATCGTGGCGCGCGCGGTGGCGCCGAGCAGCTCGGGGGCGACGGGGACCTCGCGCCAGCCGAGGATGTCCAGGCCTTCCTCGAAGGCGATCGACTCGATGCGGGCGACGGCCTCGGTGGAGTCGGCGGCGGGCAGGAAGGCGATGCCCACGGCGTACGAGCCGGCGTCGGGCAGCGGGAAGCCGGCGACCTCGCGGAGGAAGGCGTCCGGGACCTGGAGGAGGATTCCGGCGCCGTCGCCGGAGTCGGGCTCGGATCCGGTGGCACCTCGGTGCTCCAGATTGCGCAGTACGGTCAGCGCCTGCTCCACCAGCGCATGGCTGGCAACACCGGTCAGGGTGGCCACGAACCCGACGCCACAGGCGTCGTGCTCGTTACGGGGGTCGTACATGCCCTGAGGGGCAGGGCGACCGTCCATGGGCGACCAGGCGTCGGAACGCATCGGCTCTCCCGTCGTCGTTATTTGGCATATGCGAGTACCGAGGGACGACGCTGGCCCTCCAAGAAATTTCACGCAGGTTACATGATGGGTGGCTTCTCGGGAAGCGGATGGCCCGTTCCATCATGTGGACACCGCCCATAGCGGTGGATGTGGGGAGCAGGCGGACAGATCGTCGTCCGCCCGGGATGGCGGAGCAGGCCTCATTGCCCGCGGCGCCTACGGCTCATGCCCGGTCATTAACGACTCGAAACCGCTGAGTAACGGCTCGCTGTGTGGCGCCTGGCGTAGTGTCTCATCCCCGTGCCGCGCGCACCCGGGGACGTACGTCACAGGGTGGGGGTTTTGTGCCCGTACCGCAAGGCCGGACGGGGGCTGGTGGGGGCCGTTCGGGGGCGGGTGCGCGCTCCCGGTGCCCCGGGGTGTTACGCGGACATGGCGCGCGGACGACGGGAACCCGCCCCGGCGGCGACGCGGAGGCGGGTCGGTCCGGTGTCGAGGCGAACGGCGGGCCGGGACAGCGGGAGCGGCCGGTGGGCCGGCGGGCCGGGGACGTGCCCGGCGAGGGCGGCCGGTGGGTCAGACCGCCGCGCCGAACAGGGCTCCGAGGCCATAGGTCATCGCCGCGGCCGCACCGCCGAGCACAAGCTGCCGCAGCCCGCTGTACCACCAGCTCCGCGCGGTCACCCGGGCCACCAGCGCGCCGCAGGCGAACAGCCCGGTCAGCGCCAGCGCCACCGCGGGCCACAGGGCCGTGGCGCCCAGCAGATACGGCAGTACGGGCAGCAGCGCGCCCAGCGCGAAGGAGCCGAACGACGACACGGCGGCCACCGTCGGCGAGGGCAGATCGTCGGGGTCGATCCCCAGCTCCTCGCGCGCGTGTATCTCCAGCGCCTGCTCGGGGTCCGCCGAGAGCTGCCGGGCCACCTCACGGGCGAGCGCGGGCTCGACGCCCCGCGTCTCGTAGAGCGCCGCCAGCTCCTCCATCTCGTCCGCCGGATGCTTGCGCAGCTCCCGGCGCTCCACGTCCAGCTCCGCCTGGACCAGCTCACGCTGGGAGGCGACCGAGGTGTACTCGCCCGCGGCCATCGAGAAGGCGCCGGCCGCGAGACCCGCGAGACCGGTGATCACGATCGTCTGCTGGGAGACCGCGCCCCCGGCGACACCGGTCATCAGCGCGAGGTTGGAGACCAGTCCGTCCATCGCGCCGAAGACCGCGGGACGCAGCCAGCCGCCGTTCACATCGCGGTGCGTGTGATTGTCGCGGTGCGCCTCGTGGAGCGTGGCCTCGGTCTCGATGATGGACATGCTTCTCCCCTTCCCGGAGACGGCCCCGGACTCCTGAGCGGACCGGTCCCGATCTCCCGACGCTTCGAAAATACGCACGGAAAAGCGCTCCCGCCAGCAAGGAAGGCCGTACTTACCAGGCATGACAGGCCATCGGCGCGACAGCCCGCCGCCCGTGTCACCCGGGTGACAGCGGCGTTTCCCGGACTCCCCGGGCGCCCGGCGTGGCACAGATCCAGGAACACCGGCTCGCGCGAAAGGGCCACACGATGGAGTCCGCCGCGAGCGATCCCGCCGCCCCTCCCTTCCCGCACGGGTACGACGAGCCCGAGGCCGACGGACACGGCCGTCCCGCCACCGGGAGCGCCGCCGGGAGCGCCGCCGGGAGATACAGCCGGTCCGCCCCGGTCGCGTACGGCCGGTCCGCCCCCGGCGGATACGGCAGGTCCGCCCCCGGTGGGAGGGACGCGCTCGCCGTACTCCGCGACCGGGGCCGCGGCGCCCTGCTGGGGCTGGCCGTCGGGGACGCGCTCGGCGCCCCGGCGGAGAACATGCGGCCCTCCGAGATCCGCCGCCGCTGGGGCCGTATCGAGGGTTTCGTGGCCGACAGCCCGGCGGGCACGGACGACACGGAGTACGCCATCTTCTCCGGGCTGCTGCTCGCCCGGCACGGCTCGGCGCTGACCGTCGCCCATGTCGAGCGGGCCTGGCACCGCTGGATCGCGGATCTGGACGAGGGGCCGTTCCGGGGAGCGGGCTTCAGCGAACGCGGCACGCTGGAGAATCTGCGGCGCGGACTCGCGGCCCCGATCACGGCCCAGCACCGTCATGCGTGGAGCGACGGTCTCGCGATGCGGGCGGCCCCCTTCGGCGTCTTCGCGGCGGGCCGCCCCCGGGAGGCGGCCCGGCTGGTCTCCGTGGACGGCAGCGTCAGCCATGACGGCGAGGGCATCTACGGCGGCCGTGCGGTGGCGGCGGGCGTCGCCGCGGCGATGACCGGCGCGGGACCGGACTCGGTGGTCGCGGCGGCGCTCTCCGTCGTCCCCATGGACTCCTGGACGGCCCGCACCCTGCGCCGGGGGGTCGTCGCCGCGCGCCGTGAGTACCCGGACACCCTCACCCTGGAGCGCGCGGTCCGCTCCTCGGTGGTGATCGGCGGCTACCCGTGGACCGATCTGGCCCCCGAGGCGGTGGGGCTGGCCTTCGGCGCGTTCGCCGCGGCCCGCGGCGACTTCCGCGCCTCCGTCCTGACCGCCGTCAACATGGGCCGTGACGCGGACACCACGGCGGCGGTGGCGGGCGCCCTGGCCGGTGCGGTGTCGGGTGCGCGCGCGATCCCGCCCGAGTGGTCCTCGGTCATCGGCCCCGCGCGCGGGAGCTGTCTGCCCTCGATGCGCGGCTACCACGTCCTGGACATCGCGGATCTGCTGACGCCGGACGAAGAAGACGAGGCTGAGGCCGAGGTCGAGGTCGAGGTGACCCCATGACCGGAGGCCCCATGACCGGAGGCGTCGTGGCCGGAGGCGTCGTGGCCGGAGGCGTCGTGGCCGGAGGCGTCGTGGCCGGAGGCGTCGTGGCCGGTGGTCCCATGGCCGGCGGCTCCATGACCGGGGGCGTCATGACCGGTGGCCCCGTGGCCCGTGACCTGATGACCGGTGGCCCCGTGGCCCCGGCGGCGGGGCCCCTGCCGCCGGTACGGGCAGGACGGGACGCCGGCCGGCCGGGACGGGCATGGGCGCGGGCGGCCCCGTCCGCCGGGGACGGGGCCGCCGGGGACCACGGCGGTGGACGGGACCCGCTGCGGCGGATCGAGGGGCTGCTGCTCGGACTGGCCGCCGGGGACGCCGCCGGATGGCCCGCCGCCCGGCACCGCGCCGCGCGGATGCCCGAGTGGACCCGGCGGCTCACCCGCGAACTGGACACCTTCGCCGAGCAGAACGCGACCACCACCCTCCCCGTCCCCATCGCGCTCAACCAGCCCCCCGAGCCGCTGCGGCTCGGCCCCTCCGACGACGCCGAATGGGCCGCCTTCGCCGCCGAGACCGTCCTCACCGCCGCCGGGGACCACTTCGGCGGTCTCGGCACCGACCGCCGGATGCGCGCCGCCGTCGATCTCTCCTGGAACTCCCTCGCGGGCGAGATCGCCGCCGCCGCCAACCGCGCCCCCGAGGTGGAGTCCGCCGTACCGCCCCTGCGGGCCCGGATCTCCGTACGCGCGGGCCTCGGCAATCTCGCCACCGGGCTGCGCCCGCCCGCCACCGGCCACGACAACCCGCACTTCTTCGACGACGCGGCCTGCGTACGGGCCGCCGTGCTCGCCGTCGTCCACCCCGGCGACCCGTCCGCCGCCGCCGATCTCGCCGAGTTCGACGCCCGGTACACCCAGGACGGCGACGGGGTGCACGGCGCCCGCGCCATGGCCGCCGCCGTCGCGAGCGCGCTCGGCGGCGCGGACACCGAGACGGCCGTGGACGCCGCTCTCGCCCAGCTGCCCGGGAGCACGGAGATCGGCCGCAACGCCCGGCACGCCCTCAAGCTGGCCCGTGACGTCGCCCAGGAGCCGGCGGGTGCCTTCGCGCTCGTACCGCTGCTGGAGCATCAGATCGTCGACCATGTCTACAGCTACGGCATCGCCGCCGCCGAGACCGTACCCGTGGCCCTCGCCCTCACCCTCGCCGCCCGCGGCCAGGTCACCGGCGCGGTGCCCTCCGCCGCCTGTCTCTCCCGGGTCGCCGACTCGGCCCCGGCCCTCGCCGGGGCGCTGACCGGCGCGCTCGGCGGCGGCGACACCGTACCCGCCACCTGGCGGGACGCCTGCCGCACCCTCGCGGGATGCGCCCTGCCCCGGCTCGCCAGAACCGATCTGGTGGAACTCGCCGGGCTGCTCACAGCCACGGAACTGACCGCTCCGGGTGGACAATTCCGGCATGACGACGCTGAGCACTCCCCCCGCACCGGCCCCGGACCCGAGCCCGGCGGCCACCGCGACCGGCTCGCCCGGCACCCGCGCCACCCCGGGTACGCCGACCGCGCGCACGGCGACGCGCACCCTCGCTGACCGGATCACCGGCTGTCTGATCGGCGCGGCCGTCGGTGACGCGCTCGGCGGCCCGGTCGAGGGGTACTCCCCCGAGCAGATCGTCGAACGCCACGGCGGCCGCGTCTGCGGCATCGTCGGCCCCTGGAACGAGGACTGGCGCACCGCCCGCCCCATCGCGCCGTACCACAAGGGCGACGGCCATGTCACCGACGACACCCTGATGACCCATGCGCTGGTCCGCGTCTACGAGAGCGTCCGCGACCATCTCGACGCGTACGCGGTCGCCGACCATCTCGTCCCCGATCTGATGACCACCCCCCGCTGGATCCCCGAGCTGGAGACCGAGGCACTGCTCCTCCAGCGGATCTTCCTCGCCGAGAAGTGGATGGTCGCCCGGCTGCACTACGGGCACGCCGACCCGCGCGAGGCGGGCACCGGAAACATCGTCAACTGCGGTGCGGCCATGTACATGGCTCCGGTGGGACTGGTCAACGCGGCGCACCCGGCCGCCGCCTACGCCGAGGCGATCGATGTCGCGGGCGCGCACCAGTCGTCGTACGGGCGGGAGGCGGCGGGGGTGTTCGCGGCGGCGGTCGCGGCCGCGTGTCTTCCGGACGCCACGCCCGCGACCGTCGTCGAGACCTGTCTCTCGCTCGCGAAGGACGGCACGCGCGCGGCGATCCGGGCGGTCCGCGATGTCGCCTCCCGGCACCGCGACCCGGAGTCCGCGCTGCGCGGCCTGCGGGAGGCCGTCGCCCCCTTCGACACGGTCGGCCCCCACTACCGGAATCCGTCGCTGGGCGCCCGCCGCCCCTCCCGGGTGCACTCCGTCGAGGAACTCCCCATCGCGCTGGGGATGCTGCTGATCGGCGGCGGCGACTACCACCGTACGGTGCTGGGCTCGGTCAACTACGGACGGGACTGCGACTCGATCGCCACGATGAGCGGCGCGCTCGCCGGGGCGCTGGGCGGCGAGTCCGCGATCCCGGCCGACTGGGCGCGGCGCGTGGCCGACGCGAGCCGGCTCGATCTGCACGCTCCGGCGCGGGCGCTGACGGAGGTGGCGTACGAGGTCTTCACCCGCGACACGGAACGCCGGCGCGCGCACGAGAGCGCGTTCGCCCGGATGACGGACGCCCGGCTGGTCGACGCCCCGCTCGACCCCGCCGACGCCACCGACGCCGCCGCGCACCACGCCCACCACGCGCGGACGCGGCCGGCGGCGGCGCGATGACCGGCCTCCGCGTGACCTGGGTGCAGCCCGAGGATCTGATCGGCCATGAACTGCGCCAGGCCTCGGAGGACGGCCGTGACGCGACGGCCGTCGCCCATCGCTGGCACACGGCGGGCGGCGCCCCGGCCCCGCCCCGCGCGGGCGCCTCCCCCGCCCCCGCGTCCCCCGGGCTGCGGACGCTGGCCGGGGAACTGCTGGACGAACTGGCGCGGCTCCCGTCGCCGCGGGAACGGTACGAGCCGACGGAACTCCCCGCGATCAGAGCGGCCTGTCCGGCCTGGCCCCCGGACCGTGACGCCTCGCCGCGCGGTGGTACCACCGTCGACCGTCTGCACGCCGCCTGGCTCGGCCGGGCCGCCGGCTGTCTGCTGGGGAAGCCGGTCGAGAAGCTGCCTCTCCGGGGCATCCGGGCCATCGCCCGCGCCACCGGCAACTGGCCGCTGCGCACCTGGTTCACCGCCGAGGGACTGCCCGGGGACATCGCCGCCGCGTACCCCTGGAACCGCCGTTCCGCGCCGACCTCGCTCGCCGAGAACATCGACGGCATGCCCGAGGACGACGATCTGAACTACCCGCTGCTCAATCTGCTGCTCCTGCGCCGTCACGGCCGGGACTTCACCACCGCGGACGTCGCCCGGCTCTGGCTGGACGAACTGCCCGCCGGACGGACGTTCACCGCCGAGCGCGTCGCGTACCGCAATCTGCTCTGCGGGATCGAGCCCCCGCACACCGCCCGGTACCGCAACCCGTTCCGGGAGTGGATCGGCGCGGCGATCCGGGCCGACGTGCACGGCTGGACGCACCCCGGCGACCCCGGCGCCGCCGCCGCGCAGGCCCACCGGGAGGCGACGCTCACCCACACCGCCAACGGCGTGTACGGCGCGATGTTCACCGCGGCCACCGTCGCCGCGGCGGCCGGAACCGGCTCCGCCGGGCCCCAGGACGTGCACGCCTGCCTCCGGGCCGGGCTGTCCGTCGTACCGCCCGGCTCCCGGCTCGCCGAGGCGGTCCGCCTCGGGATCACGGCCGCCCGCGTCCAGCCGGACTTCGCGGCGGTCGTCGATCTGCTGCACTCCGTCCACGGTCACCACCACTGGGTCCACTCCGTACCCAACGCCGCCCTGCTCGCCGCGGCGCTCACCCACGCCGACGGCGACTTCGCCGGCTCCATCTGCCGCGCCGTGTCGGGCGGCTGGGACACCGACTCGAACGGCGCCACGGCCGGATCCGTCGCCGGGCTCCTCGCCGGCCACCCGGCGCGGCTGCCCGAGCGGTGGACGGCCCCGCTCAAGAACCGTCTGACCACGTCCGTCGCCGGTTTCGACGGCACCGGCTTCGACACGCTCGCAGAACTCACCCACAGGGAGGCGCTCCGCCCATGACCGGCATCGTGGTGCTCGGCAGCACCAATATGGATCTCGTCGCGTATGTCGCGCGCGCCCCGAAGCTCGGGGAGACCGTCACCGGGCGGGAGTTCCGCACGGTCCCCGGCGGCAAGGGGGCCAACCAGGCGGTCGCCGCCGCCCGCGCGGGCGGCCGGGTGGCGATGATCGGCGCGGTCGGGGAGGACGAGTTCGGCGAACGGCTGCGGCACACGCTCACCGCCTCCGGCGTCGACACGGACCTGCTGCGCACCGCCGAGGGGCCGTCCGGGACCGCCCATGTCGTCGTCGACGACGAGGGTGGCAACGCGATCGTGGTGATCCCCGGCGCAAACGGCACGGTCACCCGTCTCGTCCCCGGCGACGAGACGGTCATCGCCGCCGCCGACGCCCTGCTCCTCCAGCTCGAACTGCCGCTGAGCGCGGTCCTGGCCGGGGCGGAGGCGGCCCGCCGCCACGGCGTACGGACCGTCCTCACCCCGGCCCCCGCCCAGCCCCTGCCGCCCGGCCTGCTCGCCACCGTCGATCTGCTGGTCCCCAACGAGCACGAGGCGGCGACCCTCACCGGGATCGCCGACGCCCATGCCTCGGCGCAGGCGCTGCTGCGGCAGGTCCCCGAGGTCGTGATCACCCTGGGCGCCGCGGGCAGCCTCCACGCGGCCAGGGACGCCGGGACCGTGCGCGTGCCCGCGCCCCGGGTCGAGGCCGTGGACACCACCGGTGCGGGCGACACCTTCGTGGGCGCCCTCGTCGTCGCGCTCGGCGAGGGCCGTCCCATGCCCGAGGCGATGCGCTGGGCCTCGGCCGCCGCCGCGCTCTGCGTCCAGCGCCCCGGGGCGTCCACCTCCATGCCGTACCGCACCGAGATCGAGGCCTGAATGACCGCGTCCGCCCCCACCCCCGCCCCGCACGCCCCCGGCGGTGCTCCCGCCCCTCTCGCCGGTCTGCGCGTACTCGATCTCGCGACGCTCTTCGCGGGTCCGCTCGCCGCCACCCTGCTCGGTGACTTCGGCGCGGACGTCATCAAGGTCGAGCACCCCACCCGTCCCGACCCCTCGCGCGGTCACGGCCCCGCCAAGGACGGGGTGGGCCTGTGGTGGAAGCTGCTCGGCCGCAACAAGCGCGCCATCACCCTGGACCTCTCCACCCCGGGCGGACGCGATCTGCTGCTCCGGCTCGCCGCCGACGCGGATGTGGTCATCGAGAACTTCCGGCCGGGCACCCTGGAGAAGTGGGGCCTCGGCTGGACCGAACTCTCCCTGGCCAACCCCCGTCTGGTGCTCACCCGGGTGACGGGCTTCGGGCAGTTCGGCCCGTACTCCCACCGCCCCGGATTCGGCACGCTCGCCGAGGCCATGAGCGGCTTCGCGGCCGTCACGGGCGAGCCGGACGGCCCGCCCACGCTGCCGCCCTTCGGCCTCGCCGACTCCATCGCCGCGCTGGCCACGGCGTACGCGGTGATGACCGCGCTCGGCGGCCGGGCCCTGACCGGCCGTGGCCAGGTGGTCGATCTGGCGATCATCGAGCCGATCCTGACCGTGCTCGGACCGCAGCCGCTCTGGTACGACCAGCTCGGCCTGGTCCAGCCCCGTACCGGCAACCGCTCCACCAACAACGCCCCGCGCAACACCTACCGTGCCTGCGACGGCTCCTGGCTCGCGGTCTCCACCTCGGCGCAGTCGGTCGCGGAGCGGGTGATGCGGCTGGTGGGCCGCCCCGAGCTGATCACCGAGCCCTGGTTCACCAGCGGGAGCGGCCGGGCGCGCCACGCGGACGTGCTGGACGAGGCGGTCGGCGGCTGGATCGCCCGGCACACCCGGGCCGAGGCGATGGCGGCGTTCGAGCGGGCCGAGGCGGCGATCGCGCCCGTGTACGACATCCGGGACGTGATGGACGATCCGCAGTACCGGGCGCTGGACAGCGTCACCGAGGTGCCCGACCCGGAGCTGGGGCCGCTGCGGATGCAGAACGTCATCTTCCGGCTCTCCGAGACCCCGGGCGCCATCCGCTGGGCGGGCCGCCCCCATGGCGCGGACACGGAAGCGGTCCTCGCCGAGCTGGGCCTCTCCGCGTCCGAGATCGACGCGCTCCGGGCGGACGGCGCGCTGTGACCATCCCGCTCACCTGGCTCTATGTCCCCGGGGACCGTCCGGAGGTGATGGCGAAGGCGCTGTCCTGCGGTGCGGATGTGGTGATCGTGGACCTGGAGGACGCGGTCGCTCCCGACCGCAAGGAGTACGCGCGCGCCGCCACCGCCGAGCTGCTGTCCTCGCCGCACCCCGTGCCGGTCCATGTCCGGATCGCCGACGAGCGCGACCTTCCGGCGCTCGCGGGCCTCCCTGGGCTGGCCGGGCTGCGGCTGCCGAAGGTGACCCGTGCCGCCGACATCCACCGCGCGGCGGCACGGGCGCCGGACATCGCGCTGTACGCCCTGCTCGAATCGGCGCTCGCCCTGGAGCACGCCCATGCCATCGCGGGCGCGCACCCGTCGATACGCGGCATCGCCCTGGGCGAGGCGGACCTCCGCGCCGATCTGGGGGTACGGGAGGACTCCGGCCTCGACTGGGCCCGCAGCCGGGCCGTGGTGGCGGCCCGCGCGGCGGGGCTGGCCCCGCCGGTCCAGTCGGTGTTCCCCGACGTCCTCGACACGGACGGCCTCGCGGCCTCCTGCCGCCATGGGCGGGCCCTGGGGCTGCTGGGCCGCGCGGCCATCCACCCCCGTCAGCTCCCGGTCATCGAGCGGGCCTATCTCCCCACACCGCAGGAGGTCGGGGAGGCCGAGGAGATCGTCGAGGCGGCGGCGGCCGACGCGGGCGCCCACGCGCTTCCGGACGGCCGGTTCGTCGACGCCGCGATCGTGGCGGCGGCCAGAAGGACCCTCTCCCTGACCCACCGGGGCCAGGCCGTGTTCTAGACCTGGCCGGCGGATCTTCGTTCCAGGCCTGGCCGGCGGATCTTCGTGGGCCCGGAACGCCGGAGCCGCCGGACCCCGTGGGTCCGGCGGCTCCTGGGTGATCCGTGCCGTCAGGCCTTCTCGGCCGGTTCTGCGGGTCCGGCCGTCGCGGTGTCCGGGACGGCGGCGGGATCCGTCTCCGGGCTCTTGTCCGCGCCGTCCGCGCTCCCGTCCGCGCTCTTGTCCGTGTCGGCCCCGTCGGCTCCGTCCTTCGGCGTCTTCTCGCCGCTCTCGCGCTCCGGCTCCACGATCTCCTCGCGGCCGGGCCGTACCCGCGCCGAGACGAGGAAGTAGACGACCGCCAGGACGAAGACGACGGCCGCCGTCCAGACGTTCAGCCGGACGCCGAGCACATGGTGCGCCTCGTCGACCCGCATGTACTCGATCCAGGCCCGGCCCGCGCAGTACGCCGCGACATAGAGGGCGAACACCCGGCCGTGTCCCAGCTTGAAGCGGCGGTCGGCCCAGACGATCAGCAGCGCGACACCGAGGCACCACAGCGACTCGTACAGGAACGTCGGGTGGTAGAGGCCCCCCTCGCGGTTCGTGCCCGCGGAGATCTCCAGCGCCCACGGCAGATCCGTCGGTTTTCCGTACAGCTCCTGGTTGAACCAGTTGCCCCAGCGCCCGATGGCCTGCGCGATGACGATCCCCGGCGCGATGGCGTCCGCGTACGCCGGCAGGGGGATGCCACGGCGGCGGCAGCCGATCCAGGCACCGACCGCGCCCAGCGCGATCGCACCCCAGATACCGAGGCCGCCCTCCCAGATCTTGAAGGCGTCGACCCAGTCCTCACCGTCGCTGAAGTACAGCTGGTAGTCGGTGATCACATGGTAGAGCCGCCCGCCGATCAGGCCGAAGGGCACCGCCCAGACGGCGATGTCGGCCACGGTGCCGGGTTTGCCGCCCCGGGCGACCCAGCGCTTGCCGCCGTACCAGACGGCGACGAAGACACCGATGATGATGCAGAACGCGTAGCCGCGCAGCGGAAGCGGTCCGAGATGGAGCACTCCGGTCGACGGGCTGGGAATGTAGGCAAGGTCCATGGCAGAACCGACCGTACAGTGCCGGGCGGGATCTGAGGCAACCCGCCCGGCAACTTCTGGATAACGAGGTCAGACCGCGGGGGACGGGACGGCGGCCGCCGCGGGACCCGCTCCGGAGGGCGCGGCGGGATCCGCGCCGGAGAGGGAGGAGCCGGGCCCCGGACCGGGGGCCGAGGCGCCGGACCCCACGCCGGGGACGGAGACGGGGGCCGGGGAGCCGGACTCCGCGCCCGGTCCCGCCCCGGGACCGGAGGCCCCGTCGGAGGCCGGGTCCGAGCCGGGCGCCGAGGGTGTCCGCGTCCCGGCCTTCTTGCCCTTGTTCGCCGCCGCGACCCATTTCCGCAGATTGTCCGGGGTGATGCTCTCGTCACCCTTCTTCGGGAACACCGGCTCCCCGTTGAGCAGCACGGTCGGTGTCCCGGAGAATCCGCCCGTCCTGAACGCCGCCGCGGACTTGTTCACCCAGTCGTCGTGCGTGCCCTTCTCCACACACTGGCGGAATCCCGGCGCCGACTTCAGCCCCTCGACCTTGCCCGCCAGCTCCAGCAGCCGGCTGTTCCTGGCGAAGGCGTCGCTCGTCTCCGGCGGCTGGTTCTGGAACAGCACATCGTGGTACGGCGAGAACTTGCCGACGTCCTGGGCGCACGCCGCGGCGTTGGCCGCGCGCAGTGAGCCGCTGCCGCCCATGTTGCCGTCGATGATCGTGGCGAGGTGGTACTCGACCTTGAGCGAGCCCGCCCGCTCCAGCTCGTGGACCGTGTCCCGGAAGGCGTTCTCGAACTGGGCGCAGGCCGGACAGCGGAAGTCCTCCCACACCGTGAGCGTGGACGGCGCGTCCGGCGCCCCCACGGGGATCGCCAGATCGTCGGTGCCCTTGAGCCCGGACGGCGCGCTCACCGGTCCGGCCCCGCTGTCGCCCTTGCCCTTGCCGACCTCCGAGGCGACGACACCGATCACCCCGACCGCGCCGAGCACCCCGACGACCGCCACCGACATGACCAGGGTCCGCCTGCGCCTCTCCCGCACCTTGTCCGCTTCACGTGCCTGCTGGAGCCGCTCTCTCGCGGTCCGCTTTACCTCACGGTTCTTCTCGCTCACGCCCACAGCAACGAACCGGGAAGGCGCGTGCGCACCTTCCCGGTCCCAGGTCCACCCGTACGTGTGAGACGAACCGTCAGCGCTTGCGAACGCCCACGGCCAGCTCGGCCGCCAGCTCCCGTACCGCCGCCAGCCCGGCCGCCGTGCCGGGCGCGTCCAGCATCCGCTTCACGAACGCCGACCCCACGATGACCCCGTCCGCGAAGCCGGCCACCTCGGCCGCCTGCCCCGCGTCGGACACACCGAGCCCGACACAGACCGGCAGTCCGGTGGTGGCACGGGTGCGCAGCACCAGGTCCTTGGCCTCCAGACCCACCGACTCGCGCGTGCCGGTGACGCCCATCAGGGACGCCGCGTAGACAAAGCCGCTGCCCGCCGAGGTGATCCTGGCCAGCCGCTCGTCCTTGCTGCTGGGCGCCACCACGAAGACCGTCGCCAGCCCGTGCTTCTCGGCGTGCTCGCGCCACTCCGCCGACTCCTGGACCGGCAGGTCCGGCAGGATGCATCCGGCGCCGCCGGCCTCGGCCAGCTCGGCGGTGAAGCGCCCGACGCCGTACCGGTCGATCGGGTTCCAGTACGTCATCACCAGGACCGGCTTGCCGGTCGCCTCATGGGCCTCACGGACCGTACGCATCACATCGGCGATCTTCACGCCGCCCCGCAGCGCGATGTCGTCCGCGGTCTGGATCACGGGCCCGTCGAGCACGGGGTCGCTGTGCGGCAGCCCCACCTCGACCACGTCCGCGCCGCCGTCGAACACCGCCTTCACGGCCTCGATACCGTCGTCCACGGTCGGAAACCCGGCCGGCAGATAGGCGATCAGCGCGGCCCTGTTCTCGGACTTCGCCGTCGCGAGCGTGTCGCTCAGCAGCTCGATGTTCCCGCTCACTTGGCGTTCTCCCCGTCGTACAGCCCGAAGTAGCGGGCAGCCGTGTCCATGTCCTTGTCACCGCGTCCGGAGAGATTGACGACGATCAGCCCGTCCTTCCCCAGCTCGCGTCCCAGCTCCAGCGCGCCGGCCAGCGCGTGCGCGCTCTCGATCGCCGGGATGATGCCCTCGCTGCGCGACAGGAGCCGCAGGGCCCGCATCGCGTCGTCGTCGGTCACCGCGCGGTACTCACCGCGTCCGCTGTCCTTGAGATACGCGTGCTCGGGGCCGATGCCCGGGTAGTCGAGACCGGCCGAGATCGAGTACGGCTCGGTGATCTGGCCCTCCTCGTCCTGGAGCACGTACGACCGCGATCCGTGCAGGATGCCGGGCTCGCCCGCGGTCAGCGTCGCGGCGTGCTCGCCGCTCTCGATCCCGTGCCCCGCGGGCTCGCAGCCCACCAGCCGTACGCCCGCGTCGGGGATGAACGCGTGGAAGAGCCCGATCGCGTTGGACCCGCCCCCGACACAGGCGACGGCGGCGTCGGGCAGCCGTCCGGCGCGCTCCAGGAGCTGACGCCTGGCCTCCACTCCGATGACCCGGTGGAAGTCGCGCACCATCGCGGGGAAGGGGTGCGGACCGGCGACCGTGCCGAACAGATAGTGGGTACGGTCCACATTGGCGACCCAGTCGCGGAACGCCTCGTTGATGGCGTCCTTGAGGGTCTTGCTGCCGGACGCGACGGGGACGACGTCGGCGCCGAGCATCCGCATCCTGGCGACGTTCAGTGCCTGGCGCCGGGTGTCGATCTCGCCCATGTAGATGGTGCATTCGAGCCCGAAGAGCGCGCAGGCGGTGGCGGTCGCGACGCCGTGCTGTCCCGCGCCGGTCTCGGCGATCACCCGGGTCTTGCCCATGCGCCGGGTCAGCAGCGCCTGCCCCAGCACATTGTTGATCTTGTGGGAGCCGGTGTGGTTCAGATCCTCGCGCTTGAGGAACATCCGGACCCCGCCGGCGTGCTCGGCGAACCGCGGGACCTCGGTCAGCGCGCTGGGCCTGCCCGTGTAGTTGACCAGCAGCTCGTTCAGCTCGGCGGCGAAGGCGGGATCGCCCTTCGCCTTCTCGTACTCGACGGCGACCTCGTCGACGGCGGCGACGAGTGCCTCGGGGATGAACTTGCCGCCGAAGGCGCCGAAGTACCCCTCGGCGCTGGGGACATGACCGTCGGGGTCGGGAACGAAGAACTCGGAAGACACGCGGGGGACTCCTCTGGAGGCAGACGAACAGGACGCACCGTATGCGCCAGGGGCGGGGCGGTCCCGCGCGGCCGACATGCCGACATGCGGCCACGGGGGGACAGGGCCCGGGAGATCGGGACGGTCCGGGAGGTCCGGGAGCCGGTGGCGGAGCCACCGATTCCGGGACGGCGACGGCCGCCGCCGCGCGCACGGCACACCCGTCGGGCGGCCGTGCGGGGCGGCAATCGGAACCGCCACACCGTCCGGAGACCGGCCGCCGGAGCGACCGCGGGACCGTTCACCGCGGAACTCGTGCGCCGCGGAACGCCGTCGTACGGAACGGACCGCCGTCGTAGGGAACGGAGCCGTACGGATCAGCGCGCGGACACCGCGTCCACGGCCGCTCGCCACGCCCGGGGCGCGGCCGGGCGCCATCGCATGCCGTTGACCTGACCCGGCTCGTCACCGATGACGTACCGGACCCGCCGGCCGTGCACCCGTCGCGCCGGCGCACGGCACCCGCGCGGGCGGCAGCCACGCGCCAGCGCCGCGTGCGGCGTGTGCGGAAGGGCGACGGCGACGGTGTTCACGGCGGGGTCAGTCCCTCCCGTGCCGCAGCGCCGGATGGGCACCGGCCGCGACGAGATCGGCCACCGCGGCCTTCGGGTCACGCCCGGTCACCAGCGACTCGCCGACCAGTACGGCGTCGGCCCCGGCGTTGGCGTACGCGATCAGGTCGTGCGGTCCGCGCACCCCCGACTCGGCGATCTTCACGATGCCGGCCGGGATCTCGGGGGCGACCCGCTCGAACGTGCCGCGGTCCACCTTGAGGGTCTTGAGATCGCGCGCGTTGACACCGATGATCCTGGCGCCCGCGTCCACGGCCCGCTCGACCTCCTCCTCGTCGTGCACCTCGACGAGCGGGGTGAGCCCGATGGACTCGGCCCGCTCGATCAGGGAGACCAGCGCCTGCTGGTCGAGCGCGGAGACGATCAGCAGCACCAGGTCGGCTCCGTACGCACGGGCCTCCCAGAGCTGGTACGAGGTGACGATGAAGTCCTTGCGCAGGACCGGGATGTCGACCTTGGCCCGTACCGCCTCCAGATCGGCCAGCGAACCGCCGAAGCGCCGCTGCTCGGTCAGTACGGAGATGACGGCGGCGCCGCCCGCCTCGTAGTCGGCGGCGAGCCCCGCCGGGTCCGCGATCGCGGCCAGCGCGCCCTTGGACGGGCTGGAGCGCTTGACCTCGCAGATCACCTGGACGGATTCGCCACTCAGGGCGGCCACGCCGTCCTTGGCCTCGGGAGCCCTGGCCGCGCGCTGCTTCAGCTCATCGAGGCCGACGCGCGCCTGCCGCTCTGCGAGGTCGGCGCGGACGCCTTCGATGATCTCGTCGAGCACACTCACGCGAGGGGCCCCCTTTCCTGGACGGGTATGGGATGAGGATCAGCCATATCGATGCTAGCCGGAAGTGGCCGAAGGGTTCGCATCCGGTTGGCCGAGCATCCCACTGCCTGGGCGTTCAGGGTGCGAGCGACGAGCCGAAGGGAAGGTTTCTGATCACCGTGAAGAGCAGGATCACCCCGCCCAGCGCCCACCACCAGAGGGGCGCGAGGGTGATCCGCACCGGTAGCCCCTTCCCCGCCCGCACCACCCAGACCATCCAGACCACGGCGAAGACCGCGTAGCCGGCGACCGCGAGCGCGTTGGCGCCCAGGGCGGTGACGGGGTCGCCGTGCGCGACGGCGTAGGCACTGCGCAGTCCGCCGCAGGCGGGGCAGTGGAGCCCGGTCAGCCAGTAGAGCGGGCAGACGGGATAGTGGCCGGTTTCATTCGGGTCGACCAGACCGACATAGGTCCAGGCCGAGGCGATCGCGCCGAAGACGCCGAGCGGCGGGAGAAGCCTCCGCACGAGGGACCTCGGGGGCCCGCCGGGCACCGGCACGGACCGCACGACCGGCGCGGGCGGCACGGACGGGGCGGGCGGCGCAGACGGCACGGCCGGGGCGGCAGGGGCGTTCACCGCGGGCACCGGCACGGACGGCACCGCCAGTGCGGGCGGCAGGGGCGGCGCGGCCGGGGACCGGTCCTGCGCGGGGGTCGGCATGGCATCCACCCGGTGATTGTCGCCGCTCGTACGGAAAGACGCAGCCCGGTCGCGCCGGACTGCGTCTGGGGTGCGGAGCGCCGGCCCGCTCAGGCGGTCTGCGTCTGGGGCTCGCTCTGCGCCTCGGCCTTGGCGCTCTCGCCCGCCGCCTGGGCCTGTGCCTGCGCCGCGGCCTGCGGCCGGCCGGCCAGCTCCCGGGCGCGTACCAGCTCCTCGGACTCCTTGGGCATGCCCAGACCCGCGGCCTTCATCGCCAGACCGACGACACCACCGAGCAGGATGATGGCGATACCGGCCCAGAACCCGAGCGAGTTCGCCGCCACCATGAAGACTCCCGAGACGCAGAAGCCGATGAAGGCGATGGTGACACCGGTCCAGGCCGCCGGGGTGTGTCCGTGGCTGCTGCCCGCCATGAGTTGCTCCTCGTTCCTGTTGCGCTGTGTGAGTCGTGAGTCGGACGCTCAACGGACATTGTCCCGCATCGGCAACCCGTTCGGCCCCGGGGGGTCGGGCGGTGTGGTTCAGCTCTCCCGTGCGGGGTTCCGTACGGGGTCCTCACCCGTCGGGTCCTCGCCCCGGTCCAGGGCCTTCCACAGGTCCTCGGGACGGTCGGGGTCCACGACGGGCGCCCGCCGCCCCGCGCGCCCGGCGGAGCCGCCGGAGCCCGCTCCGCCGGCCCGCTCGTACCGCCCGGACATCGCGGGCCACTGCCTGCCGTAGAGCAGCGCCAGCACGCCCGTGAGCAGGATCAGCACCCCGCCCGCGGCGGTCACGTACGGCCAGGCGGTGTGGCTCAGCCCGTCCACCGTCGCGGCGGTGTCCCCGGTGGTCCTGGCGGCCAGTTCGTCCAGCGCCGAGCTGTCCGAGGCGCCGAGGAACGCCGCGAGGGCCGCTCCCGCGCCGCTCAGCGCCAGCAGGGCGGCGACCAGCAGCCGCCCGGCCCTGCGGACGGCGAAGACCGCGACGAGCGCCGCGAGACCGACGACGGCGAGCGCGGCGGGCACTCCCGTGACATCACGGCCGTTGGCGTCGAGCGGCACGGAACCGCCCCCGACGGCCGCCGTGCCCTCCGCCCAGGTCTGGCCGGAGGCGATCAGCGCCACGGCGGCGCCGACGGCGCCGAGGAACAGGGCCGCCGCGAGAACACGGCGGCCGCCGCTCGTCGCGGTGGCCCCCGGAGCGGCGGTACGGGGCTGGGGTACGGGTACGGCACTCACGTACCCCACTATCCCCTACCGTGTCACCCGCCGTTCAGGCGGTTGGCGGTATGCACGGCCCGGAGCACGGCTGCCGCCTTGTTGCGGCACTCGATGTCCTCGGAGACCGGATCGGAGTCGGCCACGACACCCGCTCCCGCCTGCACATACGCCGTGCCGTCCCGCAGCAGGGCGGTCCGGATGGCGATGGCCGTGTCCGAGTCGCCTGCGAAGTCGAGATAGCCGACACAGCCGCCGTACAGTCCGCGCCGGGTGGGTTCCAGCTCGTCGATGATCTGCATGGCGCGCGGCTTGGGCGCCCCGGAGAGGGTGCCCGCGGGGAAGCAGGCGGTCAGGACGTCGAAGGCGGTACGGCCCTCGGCGACCCGCCCGGTCACGGTGGACACGATGTGCATGACGTGCGAGTACCGCTCGACCGACATGAAGTCCACCACCTCGACGCTGCCGGGGGCGCAGACACGGCCCAGGTCGTTACGGCCGAGGTCCACCAGCATGAGGTGCTCGGCGCGCTCCTTGGGGTCGGCGAGCAGTTCCTCGGCGAGGGCCTGGTCCTCCTTCGGGGTGGCGCCCCGGTGCCGGGTCCCGGCGATCGGATGCACCATCGCGCGCCCGTCCTCGACCTTGACCAGGGCCTCCGGGCTGGAGCCCACGACATCGAAGGTCCTGCCGTCCTCGTGCGGGAAGCGGAAGAGATACATGTACGGCGACGGGTTGGTGGCCCGCAGCACCCGGTAGACGTCCAGGGCGCTCGCGCTGACGGGCGTCTCGAAGCGCTGCGAGGGCACGACCTGGAAGGCCTCGCCCGCCCTGATCCGTTCCTTGATGTCCTCGACGGCGGCCCGGTAGTCGGGGCCGCCCCAGAGCGCGGTGTACTCGGGCAGCTCGGACTCGGGCAGCGCGGCCGGCGCGGAGTGGAGCGGCTCGGCGAGATCGGCGGCCATGGCGTCGAGCCGGGCGACGGCGTCCGCGTACGCCTCGTCGACCCCGGTGTCCAGGTCGTTGTGGTTGATCGCGTTGGCGATCAGCAGGACCGTGCCGTCCCAGTGGTCGAGCACGGCGAGGTCCGAGGTGAGCAGCATGGTCAGCTCGGGGATGCGCAGATCGTCGCGCGCGTGCTCGCCGATCCGCTCCAGCCTGCGGACGATGTCGTAGCCGAGATAGCCGACCATGCCCCCGGTGAAGGGCGGCATGCCGGAGGAGAGGCCGCGGGGGGTGTGCAGGGTCTCCACGGTGGCGCGCAGGGCGGCCAGCGGATCACCGTCCACGGGGACCCCGACGGGCGGGGTGCCGAGCCAGTGGGTGTGTCCGTCGCGTGCGGTGAGCGTGGCGGCGGACCGTACCCCGATGAAGGAGTACCGGGACCAGGAGCGGCCGTTCTCCGCGGACTCCAGCAGAAACGTCCCGGGACGCTCGGCGGCGAGCTTGCGGTACAGGCCGACCGGGGTGTCGCCGTCCGCGAGGAGGCGCCTGCTGACGGGGATCACACGGCGGTCCACCGCCAGCTTGCGGAAGGTCTCAAGGTCCATGGCGGCTGACCCTACTCGGTGGGAAGGAGCCGGACATTCACCGTCCGAGCGGCAGGACGTCCGCGTCGAAGCAGGTGCGCGCGCCGGTGTGGCAGGCGGCCCCCACCTGGTCGACCTGGACCAGAACGGTGTCGGCGTCGCAGTCCAGGGCGACGGACCTGACGTGCTGGACATGGCCGGAGGTGTCGCCCTTGACCCAGTACTCACGGCGGCTGCGGGACCAGTAGGTGCAGCGGCCCGTGGTCAGGGTGCGGTGCAGGGCCTCGTCGTCCATCCAGCCGAGCATCAGCACCTCGCCGGTGTCGTACTGCTGGGCGATGGCCGGGAGCAGTCCGTCGGGCGTGCGCTTGAGCCGGTCCGCGATCGCGGGGTCGAGTCCGCCGCTCGGGCCGGGGGCACCGGCGCCGGTGGTACGGGAGGTGCTGGACGTGCCGGACGTGCTGGTCATGAGTTCATTGTGCCGCGCCCGCGCCCCGTACCGGGCCCGGTGTCCACTGGGCGGACGGGACACGGCCACCGTAGGGTGGGGGCCATGTCGACCCATGCCAAGCGTGAACGGCTTCTGCTCGCAGACCTGTTGGAGGCCGCGGGCCCCGAGGCGCCGACCCTCTGCGACGGCTGGCTGGCCCGGGACCTCGCGGCCCATACGGTGGTGCGCGAGCGCCGCCCCGACGCGGCGGGCGGGGTGCTGGTGCCCGCGCTCAGGAACCGGCTGGAGCGGGTGCAGGCCGAGTACGCCGCGAAGCCGTACGAGGAGCTGATCCAGCTCATCCGTACGGGACCGCCGCGGCTGTCCCCGTACGGCATCAAGCAGATCGACGAGGCGGCGAACGCGATCGAGTTCTACGTCCACGCCGAGGACGTCCGGCGGGCGCAGCCCGACTGGACGCCGCGCGAGCTGGACCGGGTCTTCGCGGACACGCTCTGGTCCCGGGTGGAGAAGGGCGGCCGGATGCTGGGGCGCAGGTCCCCGGTGGGGCTGGTGCTGCGCCGCCCGGACGGCCAGACGGCCGTGGCCCACCGCGGCACACCGGTGGTGACGGTCACCGGTGAGCCGGGTGAGCTGGTGCTCTTCGTGTTCGGACGGCAGAGCGTCGCGGATGTGGAGCTGGAGGGCGACCAGGACGCGGTCGCCAAGCTCCGCGAGGCGAAGCTCGGTATCTAGAGCAGTCCGCGGTCAGTTCGCGATCAGTTCGCGGGGGCAGGGGTGAGCGGGCAGGCGCCCCGGTACTCCGCGATCGCCGGGCCCGGCAGCGGCAGGGGGCAGAGGAACCGCTCGTAGCGCCGGTCGTTGTCGATGAAGCGCTTCAGCCAGGACACGCTGTACTTCGCGATCGTGGTGTTCTCCGTGGCCGGGGTCCGGTGGACAGCGCCCCTCAGCTCCAGATACGCCTTGTCCAGCACGGCGGGCAGGGACGCGTAGAACGGCTCGGAGTGGGTCGCGACGGGCGCGACCGTGTCGCCGTCGGCCCCGATCACCAGGGTGGGCGTGCGGACCTCGGGCCAGGTGGTGTCCAGGTTCCAGCCGGTCAGGGGGATGGCCGCCTTGAGCGAGGGACGGCTCTTGGCCGCCGCCAGGGAGCCTCCCCCGCCCATCGAGTGGCCCATGACGCCGAGCCGGGTGCGGTCGACCCGGTCCCTCACCGGGGATTCACCCGTCAGATGGTCCAGTGCGGCGAGGAGTTGACGTCCCCGGCCGGCGGGCTGGTCGAGCACCGTGAGGGTGTCGATGGTGAAGACCACGAATCCCTGGGAGGCGAGCCTCGGTCCGTACCAGGCGACGGTCGACCGACTGGCGGTGAAGCCGGGCGAGACGGCCACCGCGCCGAAGGTGCCGTCGGCGGTGGACGTCGGGTAGTGGATGGTGCCGCCGCCGAAGCCCCTGACGCTCGACCGTGCCACCCGGAGCTGGGAGACGGCGTACGGGCCGAGGGGAGCCTCGACGGAGGCCACGGTCGGCGCGGGACCGCGCTCGTACGGATTGTCCGCGGTCGGAGCGGTCCGCGCGGCCGACACCACGGCACGGGCGGACGCGGCAGGAACGGGGGCGGCAGGAACGGGGGCGGCAGGAGCGGGGGCGGCAGGAGCGGGGGCGGACGCGGCGGACGCGCCCGTCGTGCCGGGCATCAGCGCGGCGAGGAGAGCGGCCGTCGCGACCGCCGCCGCCGACAGGCTCCGGACGGTGCGTACGCGGGCGGGGACGGGAACGGGGACGCGGGCGAGGGGACGCGTCGGCGGGTGCTGCTGCACGGTGGGGGGCCTCTCGGTCGTGACGGAGCCACACCGGAAGCCGTCGGACGCACCGGAGTGGAACCGCGATTGTCACTGGCGGTTCCACTCTCCCGGCGCGTCCGCCCCGGACGCACCGGCGAGTTCACCGGTCTTCACCAGCGGTCGCCGGTCTTCACCGGGTCACACAAACGGATGATGACGTGCCGTCAACGCACCCGTCCGCCGGCACCCGCGGGAGTGCCCCTCCCAGCGGCCCCGCCCAACGGCCCTGCCCGGCCCGACGGACCGGCTCAGCGCACCGGATGGCCCGCTTCCCGCAGCGCGGTCTTGACCTCCGAGATCCGCAGATCGCCGAAGTGGAAGACGGAGGCCGCCAGCACGGCGTCCGCGCCCGCGTCGATGGCGGGCGGGAAGTCCGCGAGCCGGCCGGCGCCCCCGGACGCGATGACGGGCACGGTCACATGCCGGCGCACGGCCGCGATCATCTCCGTGTCGTAGCCGTCCTTCGTACCGTCCGCGTCCATCGAGTTGAGCAGGATCTCCCCGGCGCCCAACTCGCCCGCCCGGTAGGCCCATTCGACGGCGTCGATCCCGGTGCCCCGGCGTCCGCCGTGGGTCGTGACCTCGAACGAGCCGGACGGTGTGCGCCGCGCGTCGACCGACAGCACCAGCACCTGCCGTCCGAAGCGCTCGGCGATCTCCCGGATCAGCTCGGGCCGGGCGATGGCGGCGGTGTTGACGCCGACCTTGTCCGCGCCGGCCCGCAGCAGCTTGTCGACGTCCTCGGCGGTGCGGACTCCCCCGCCGACGGTGAGCGGGATGAAGACCTGCTCGGCGGTGCGGCGCACCACGTCGTAGGTCGTCTCACGGTCCCCGGACGAGGCGGTGATGTCGAGGAACGTCAGTTCGTCGGCGCCTTCGGCGTCGTACAGCTTGGCCATCTCGACGGGGTCGCCGGCGTCGCGCAGGTTCTGGAAGTTGACGCCCTTGACGACCCGGCCGTTGTCCACGTCCAGACAGGGGATGACCCGTACGGCGAGGCTCATGAGGCACCTCCCCGGTACGCCTCGACCTCGACCTCGACGACAAGGCTCGGGTCGATCAGACCGGCGACGACGATCATCGAGGCGGCGGGCCGCACGGCGTCGAACAGTTCCTTGTGGGCGCGGCCGACCTCGTCGGCGTCCCTGGCATGGGTGAGATACATCCGCGTACGGACGACATGGCCGATGTCGAGGCCCAGCTCCGCCAGCGCCTTGACGGCGACGCCGAACGCGGTCCTCGTCTGGTCGTACGGGCCGCCCTCCGCGATCCTGCCGTCGACCACCGAGGTGCAGCCGGACACCAGCACCAGACCGTTGGGGAGCTCGACCGCGCGGGAGTAGCCGAAGGACTCCTCCCAGGGGCCGCCGGACGAGATCCTCCGTACCCCGGCTCCGTCGGTCATCCGTTCACCGCCGTCAGCGCCTCTTCCAGGGTGAACGCCTTGGCGTAGAGCGCCTTGCCGACGATCGCGCCCTCGACTCCCACGGGCACGAGGGAGGCGATGGCGCGCAGATCGTCCAGCGAGGAGACCCCGCCGGAGGCGACGACCGGCTTGTCGGTCGCGGCGCAGACGTTCTTCAGCAGCTCCAGATTGGGGCCCTGGAGGGTGCCGTCCTTGGCGATGTCGGTGACGACGTAACGGGCGCAGCCCTCGGAGTCCAGCCGGGCCAGGATCTCGTAGAGGTCGCCGCCGTCACGAGTCCAGCCCCGGCCGCGCAGGGTGGTGCCGCGTACGTCGAGGCCGACCGCGATCCGGTCGCCGTGCTCGGCGATGATCCGGGCGACCCACTCGGGGGTCTCCAGCGCGGCCGTGCCGAGGTTGACCCGGGTGCAGCCGGTGGCGAGGGCCGCGGCGAGCGAGGCGTCGTCGCGGATACCGCCGGAGAGTTCGACCTTGATGTCCATGGCCCGGGTGACCTCGGAGATCAGCTCGCGGTTGTCGCCGGTGCCGAACGCCGCGTCGAGGTCCACGAGATGCAGCCACTCGGCGCCGGAGCGCTGCCAGGCGAGGGCGGCTTCGAGGGGGGAGCCGTAGGACGTCTCCGTACCGGACTCGCCGTGGACGAGCCGTACGGCCTGGCCGTCGCGGACATCGACGGCGGGGAGGAGTTCGAGCTTCGGCACAAGAGCCTCGGGTGACATCAGAGGGTTCCGATCCAGTTGGTCAGCAGCGTGGCACCGGCGTCGCCGGACTTCTCGGGGTGGAACTGGGTGGCCCACAGTGCCCCGTTCTCCACGGCGGCGACGAATGGCTCGCCGTGCGCGGACCAGGTGACCCTGGGAGCGCGGATCTTGGGGTTGGTGACTTCCAGGTTCCAGTCGTGCACCGCGTACGAGTGGACGAAGTAGAACCGGGCCTCGGGGTCGAGTCCGGCGAACAGCTCGCTGTCCGGCGGTGCCTGGACGGTGTTCCACCCCATGTGGGGGACGATCGGCGCGGTGAGCGGCGCGACCGTGCCGGGCCACTCGTCGAGGCCCTCGGTCTCCACTCCGTGCTCGATGCCCCGCTCGAAGAGGATCTGCATCCCGACACAGATCCCCAGGACGGGACGGCCGCCCGCGAGTCTGCGTCCGATGATCCAGTCGCCCCGGGCCGCGGTGAGCCCCTTCATACAGGCGGAGAAAGCGCCGACCCCGGGGACGAGCAGCCCGTCGGCGTTCATCGCGCGGTCGAAGTCACGGGTGATCTCGACATCGGCGCCGACCCGGGCGAGGGCCCGCTCCGCGGAGCGGACATTGCCGAAGCCGTAGTCGAACACGACGACACTCTTGGGGCTCTTGCCGCTCTTGCCGCTCTTGCTGGTCTCGGTCATTCCCAGATCCCTTGGATACGCAGGACCCCGGCGACCAGACAGAGCACGGAGCAGAGCGCGAGCAGCACGATCACGCCCTTGGGCAGCTTCTGCTTGGAGAAGGAGTAGACACCCCCGGCCAGAAACAGTCCCACGACGATCAGAATGGTCGACAGACCGGTCACAGGGCGCCCTTGGTCGAAGGAAGAATGCCCACCGCGCGCGGGTCGCGCTCGGAGGCGTACCGCAGGGCACGCGCCAGGGCCTTGAACTGGCACTCCACGATGTGGTGCGCGTTCCGCCCGTACGGGACATGGACATGCAGCGCGATCTGGGCCTGGGCCACGAAGGACTCCAGGATGTGCCGGGTCATGGTGGTGTCGTACTCACCGATCATCGGCGCCATGTTCTCGGGCTCGGTGTGCACCAGATACGGACGCCCCGAGAGGTCCACCGTCACCTGGGCGAGCGACTCGTCCAGCGGGACCGTGCAGTTGCCGAACCGGTAGATGCCGACCTTGTCGCCGAGGGCCTGCTTGAAGGCGGCGCCGAGGGCGAGCGAGGTGTCCTCGATGGTGTGGTGCGAGTCGATGTGCAGATCGCCCTCGGTCTTCACCGTGAGGTCGAACAGACCGTGCCGGCCGAGCTGGTCGAGCATGTGGTCGTAGAACCCGACCCCCGTCGACACGTTCACTTCGCCCCTGCCGTCGAGATCGATCTCGACGACGACGGAGGTTTCCTTCGTACTGCGTTCCACACGGCCGATGCGGCTCATGCGCTCTGCTCCTTCTTCAGATCACGTACCGCGTCGAGGAACGCGTCGTTCTCGGACGGGGTGCCCGCGGTGACCCGCAGCCGGCCCGGTACGCCGTTGTCACGGACCAGGACACCCCGGTCCAGAATCCGCTGCCAGGCCGTGTGGGAGTCCTCGAAGCGGCCGAACTGGACGAAGTTCGCGTCCGACTCGGTGACCTCGTAACCGATCGCCCGCAACTCCCCGACCAGCCGGTCCCGCTCGGCCTTGAGCGTCTCGACGTACCCGAGCAGCGTATCGGTGTGCTCCAGCGCGGCGAGCGCGGTGGCCTGGGTGATGGCGGAGAGGTGGTACGGCAGGCGCACCAGCTGCACGGCGTCGACCACGGCCGGGTGCGCGGCGAGATAGCCGAGGCGCAGCCCCGCCGCCCCGAAGGCCTTGGACATCGTGCGGGACACCACGAGATACGGCCGGTCCTCCAGGAGCGGCAGCAGGGAGGCCCGGTGGCTGAACTCGACATAGGCCTCGTCCACCACGACGAGCGACGGCCGCACCGTCTGCGCGGCCTCGTACAGCGCGAGGACCGTCCCGGCGTCGACCGCCGTGCCCGTGGGGTTGTTGGGCGAGGTGATGAAGACGACATCGGGCCGGTGCTCGGCGAGCGCCTCGCGCGCCGCGTCCACGTCGATGGTGAAGTCCTCGGTGCGCGGTCCCGAGATCCAGCCGGTGCCGGTGCCGCGCGCGATGAGGCCGTGCATCGAGTACGACGGCTCGAAGCCGATCGCCGTACGGCCGGGGCCGCCGAAGGCCTGGAGCAGTTGCTGGATGACCTCGTTGGAGCCGTTGGCGGCCCAGACGTTCGCGGCGGTCAGCGGGTGCTTGCCGGTACGGGTGAGATACGCGGCCAGTTCGGTGCGCAGCTCGACCGCGTCCCGGTCGGGGTAGCGGTTGAGCCCCCGGGCGGCCTCGCGGACCCGCTCGGCGATCCGCTCGACCAGCGGCTCGGGAAGCGGGTAGGGGTTCTCGTTGGTGTTGAGCTGTACGGGGACATCGAGCTGGGGGGCGCCGTAGGGGGACTTGCCGCGCAGTTCGTCCCGTACCGGCAGGTCGTCGATGCCGAAGGGCCGGGGACTGGTCATGCGCCGGGCACCTGCCGTCCACGGTCCCGGTGCGGCTCGCCTCCGGCGAACCGCGCCCTGACGGCCGCGCCGTGGGCCGGCAGGTCCTCCGCCTCCGCGAGCGTCACCACATGGTGGGCGACCTCGGCGAGCGCCTTCTCGCTGTAGTCCACGATGTGGATCCCGCGCAGGAAGGACTGGACGGAGAGCCCCGAGGAGTGGCAGGCGCAGCCGCCGGTCGGCAGGACATGGTTGGAGCCCGCGCAGTAGTCGCCGAGCGAGACCGGGGAGTACGGACCGACGAAGATCGCGCCGGCGTTGCGGACCCGCCCCGCCACCTCGGCGGCGTCGGCGGTCTGGATCTCCAGGTGCTCGGCGCCGTACGCGTCGACGACCCGCAGGCCGTCCTCGACGGAGTCGACCAGGACGACCGCCGACTGGCGGCCGGAGAGCGCGGGGACCACCCGGTCCTCGATATGGCGAGTGGCCGCCACCTGCGGCTCCAGTTCCTTCTCCACCGCGTCGGCCAGCTCCACCGAGTCGGTGACGAGGACGGCCGCGGCGAGCGGGTCGTGCTCGGCCTGGCTGATCAAATCGGCGGCGACATGGACGGGGTCGGCGGTCGCGTCGGCCAGGATCGCGATCTCGGTGGGGCCCGCCTCGGCGTCGATGCCGATCCGGCCGGTGAAGTACCGCTTGGCGGCGGCGACCCAGATGTTGCCGGGCCCGGTGACCATGTTCGCGGGGGCGCACTCCTCGGTGCCGTACGCGAACATCGCGACGGCCGTGGCACCGCCCGCCGCGTACACCTCGTCGATCCCGAGCAGCGCGCAGGCGGCCAGGATGGTCGGGTGCGGCAGACCGCCGAACTCCCGCTGGGCGGGGGAGGCCAGTGCGATGGACTCGACCCCCGCGACCTGCGCGGGCACCACGTTCATGACGACGGAGGACGGATAGACGGACCGGCCGCCCGGGGCGTAGAGCCCCACGCGCTCGACCGGGACCCACTTCTCGGTGACCGTGCCGCCGGGGACGACCTGGGTGGTGTGCGTGTCGCGGCGCTGGGCGCGATGGACCAGTTCGGCCCGCCGGATCGACTCCTCCAGCGCGGCGCGGACGGCGGGGTCGAGCGCCTCCAGCGCGGCGCCGAGAGCGGCCACGGGCACCCGTACCCGCTCCAGCGTCACACCGTCGAACCTCTCCGCGTACTCGATCAGCGCCGCGGTGCCCCGATGATGCACGTCCTCGCAGATGGGCCGCACCTTCTCCAGGGCGGCCTCCACATCGAACTCGGCTCGGGGCAGCAGGTCACGCAGGGCTCCACCCTCGGGGAGGGCGTCACCGCGCAGATCGATTCGTGAGATCACGGGGTCAATTCTCGCAGACCGGATCAGGCCGCCGGACGCCCGTATCACTGGCTGATACATGCCACGCGAGGCACACCTCACCACTAGCGTTCAGCGCGTCACTCAGAGGGAAGAACCGTTGTACGGACCATCCGACAACCTTCCGTGAATGGTTCGTGACCATCTGCACATCATCAGGGGAAGCGGAGGCGGCAGTGACCGAGCCGCAGGACGACGAATCTCCCGACTGGCTCAGCGCGGCGGAACTGGGTATGTGGCAGTCGTTCCGCAACGGCAGCACCTACGACCTGAGCACCTCGGACCCACTGCTGAACGATCCCTTCTCGCCGCTCCCCTGGGGCACCGGGCGCAGAGTGCGCGCCCGTGTCATCGCCCTGCTGCTGCTCAGCGGGCCCGCGGCGCTCCCCGGCCGGGTCGCGGCGCTCAAGCTGCGCGGGGTCCAGATCACCGGGACGCTCAATCTCGCGGGCGGCACGATCGCGCCGTACGTCGAGCTCAACCACTGCCGCTTCGAGAACGAGGTGGTCCTGCCCGAGTCGCACTTCACCACCCTGCGGATGGTGGGGTGCGCGATACCCCGCCTCGAAGCGGCCCGGCTGCGCACCGAGGGGGACCTGCATCTGCCTCGCTGCCGGGTCGACCGGGGCATCCGGCTCACCGACGCGCAGATCGGCACGGATCTGCTGATCAGCCAGATCGATGTACGGCCCGACCGGCTGGGCCGGGCGATCACCGCCGACGGGATGTCCGTCGCCCAGGATCTCCAGGCCGATCAGATCGAGACATACGGCGAGGTCAGTCTGCGGGGCGCGAAGGTCGGGGTGTCGCTGAGCCTGCGCGGCAGCCGGCTGCGCGCCGCCCAGGACGGGCGCGCGCTGAACGCTCCGCAGCTCACGGTGGAGCGGTCGCTCCATATGACGGGCGCGTGGGTGAGCGAGGCGACCGGCCGGCCCGGGACCACGCCGCCGCACGGCGTCGGGCGCGTCTCCAGCCCGCTGCACGGCACCCGGTTGCAGCCGTTCGAATGCCGGGGCGGGGTGCGGCTGGACGACGGCCGGTTCGGGGACGCGATCGACGTGGACCAGGCACGGTTCTTCTTCTCGGCCACGGACGAGTTCTCGATGCGCAGGATCGTCACTCCCGAACTGCGGTTCAAGTGCGAACGCCCGGAGGAGGGCAGGGTCGTCCTCAGCGGCGCGAAGATCGTCACCCTGGTCGACATGTCGACGAGCTGGCC
Source organism: Streptomyces sp. NPDC002018 (assembly GCF_042890865.1). Classification (NCBI taxonomy): domain Bacteria; kingdom Bacillati; phylum Actinomycetota; class Actinomycetes; order Kitasatosporales; family Streptomycetaceae; genus Streptomyces; species Streptomyces sp. NPDC002018. The sequence continues at coordinate 115,703 of NZ_JBIASO010000009.1, read as the reverse complement.
GGGGCCCGGCGGTCTGGCGATGGGCGGCTTCGTCTACGAGAACCTCGTCCCGTTCGGGCACTTCCCGCTGCTCCGGCGGCTGGAGTGGGTGGCGGCCGCGACCCCCGAGTACTCCCCCGAGCCGTACGAGCGGCTGGCGCAGGTGCTGCGCAACAGCGGCGAGGACGCGGACGCGCGCGAGGTGCTGCTCGCCAAGCAGCGACGGCGCCGCGAGACGCTGCCGCTCGCCGCGAAGCTCTGGGGATACCTCCAGGACTGGACGGTGGCGTACGGCTACCGCCCCGGCCGGGCGGCACTGTGGATGGCGGTGCTGTGGGGCGCGGGCACGATCGGCTTCGCGCATCACGCCCCGCCGTCGATCAAGGCCACGGAACACCCCGAGTGGAACCCGGCGCTCTACGCGCTGGATCTGCTGATCCCGGTGATCAACCTCGGCCAGGACGGCTACTGGCTGCTGAAGGGCGGCTGGCAGTGGGCCGCGGCGGCCCTGGTCATGCTCGGCTGGATCCTCGCCACCACGGTGGCCACGGGCGCCTCCCGCCTGCTCAGGCGCGGCTGAGGGTTTCTTGTTTTGGGGGCTCGGTTCGCCTCCGGGGCGCTTCATGTCGATGCCGACAGTCGACCGTGCTCGGCCGCTCGTACCTCACGGCCTCCGCGCGCTCTCCTTTTCGGCACCGACGCGCCCCTTCGGCTCACTCGCCGGCGGCCGACAGCGGCCGGAAACAGGTCCCCCACCCCAGGCGGTCTGCGCGCGGCCAGCGCGCGGCCACACCTCGGGGAGCGGGGCGGCGTCGGCGGCCGACAGCAGCCGGAACATGTCCGCACCCCGGGCCGGTGGGCGCGCGGCACACCTCGGGGAGCGGGGCGGCGTCGGCGGCCGACAGAAGCCGGAAATATGACCGCACCCCGGGCCGGTGGGCGCGAGCGGCGCCTGCCCGCACCCCAGGGGCACCTGTTTCTTTACCGTCCCTTGACTTCGGGCAGGACAACCTTTCCGCCCGCTACGAAAGCTTCACAGCCGCCCCCTGGCGGCCTCCGTCACCTGCGGTTTTCAATGGTCCGCACCATGTCATTGCTTCGCGCCCTGATCAGCACCGCGCGTACGGTCCGGCACTCCTCCCAGCTCACCGCCGGGCTGCCGCCGGACGACGCGGTGCTGCTCGACGCCCCGGACGAGCGGCTCGGGCCCGCGCTGGTCTCCGCCGCGCTCGGTGAGTACGAGCAGGCCGCGAAGCTGCTGGCGACCACCCGGGAGTCGGCCGAGTGGGAGAACCGCGACCGTTATGTGATGCGGCTGGCCGCCTTCGCCCACGGCCGGGACGCCTGGCTGACCGCCTGGCTGAGCGTCGCGCCCCGCGACCCCGACGCCCTGCTCGTCAAGGCCGAACTCGCCATCCGCAGGGCCTGGCGGTCGCCCGCCCGCGCCGAACGGCTGCGGGAGACCGGTTCGCTGATCGACGCCGCCGCCGACGGCGATCCCCGCGACCCGGTGCCCTGGCGCGTCGCGCTCGACCACGCCCGTGGCACGCACGCCACGCACTCCGCCTTCGAGTCGCTGTGGGAACAGGCGGTACGTCGCTCCTCGCACCACTACGGCTGCCATGTCGCCGCGCTCCAGTACCTCTCGCCCCAGTGGTACGGCTCACACCGCGAGTCCTTCGATTTCGCCGAACAGGCGGCGTACGACGCGCTGCCCGGCTCCCTGGTGCGCGCGCTGCCGGTACGGGCCGCCTTCACCCAGCTCCTGGACGGACGGCTCACCTCCGTGCAGGCCGACCGCGTCGACGCCGCCGCCGATCTCGCCGTCACGGTCTCCGCCGAGTACGCGGCCTGCGATCCCTGGCCGGCCGAGGTGCGCAATCTGCTGGCGTACGTGCTGGTGGAGCGGGGCCGCTGGGACGCGGCGCTGGAGCAGTTCCGGCTGATCGGACCGTGCGCGACCTCCTTCCCGTGGACCTGTTTCACCGACGATCCGCTGGGCCAGTTCCTGGAAACACGTGACGCCGCGCGGCTCCAGGTGGCCTCCGCGACGCCTTTGCGCGGCAGAGCCGAACGGAGACCGCCCCGCGGCCACTACGCTTGACCGTTGTGACCACCGCACGCCTCCCTCTCTTCCCGCTGAACGCGGTGCTGTTTCCGGGCCTCGTCCTGCCCCTGAACGTCTTCGAGGAGCGCTATCGCGCGTTGATGCGCGAGCTGCTCAAGACGGACGAGTCCGAGCCGCGCCGCTTCGCCGTGGTCGCCATCCGCGACGGGTACGAAGTCGCGCCGACCGCGCCGGGCATGCCGGACACGACGGCCGTGCCCGCGCGCGGGCCCGCCGCCGGCTTCGGCCCCGAACCTCTCGACGCCTTCCACCCGGTGGGATGCGTCGCGGACGCGGCGACCATCCGCGAGCGCCCCGACGGCAGTTTCGAGGTGGTGGCCACCGGCACCACCCGGGTCCGGCTGCTCTCGGTCGACGCGAGCGGCCCGTATCTGACGGCCGAGCTGGAGGAGCTTCCCGAGGAGACGGGCGACGGCGCCCGCGCCCTGGCCGAAGGGGTGCTGCGGGCGTTCCGCAGCTACCAGAAGCGGCTGGCGGGCGCGCGCGAGCGTTCGCTCTCCGCCGGCGACGAACTCCCCGACGAGCCCTCGGTGGTGTCCTATCTGGTCGCCGCCGCGGCCGTCCTGGACACCCCGGCGAAGCAGCGGCTGCTGGAGGCTCCGGACATCGCGACCCGGCTGCGCGAGGAGCTGAAGCTGCTGCGCGCCGAGACGGCGGTGATCCGCCATCTTCCGTCCCTGCCCGCGGTGACGCTGACGCATACGCCGCCCAGCGCCAACTGACACCCCGACCGACGCGAGGAATGGACGCCTTGGCGAAGAAGTCCAAGAAGCAGCAGCAGTCCGGAGGCACCCCGGCGACCGTCGCGCTGACCGCGGCGGGCACGGCGTACACCCTGCACGCGTACGAGCACGACCCGGCGTCCCCGTCCTACGGCGAGGAGGCGGCCGAGGCACTGGGCGTCTCCCCGGACCGTGTCTTCAAGACGCTGGTCGCGGACGTCGACGGCGAACTGACCGTGGCCGTCGTCCCGGTCGCCGGCTCGCTGAACCTCAAGGCCCTCGCGGCGGCGGTCGGCGGCAAGCGCGCGGCGATGGCGGACCCGGCGGCGGCGGAACGTACGACGGGCTATGTACGCGGCGGTATCTCACCGCTGGGCCAGCGCAAGCGGCTCCGTACGGTCCTCGACGCCTCGGCCGGGTCGCACTCCACCATCTGCGTCTCGGCGGGCCGCCGCGGTCTGGAGGTCGAGCTGTCCCCCGAGGATCTGGCCACGCTCACGGCGGCCGTCCTGGCCCCGATCGGCCGCGCCTGACGAGCCCTGCCCGTCCCGGTCCGCCGACTGCTCAGGGCTGCTTCCGCGGGGCGTCCCAGGACCGGCCGTCCTCGCCCCGCGGGGGTCCGTACGACGGGCCCCAGTCCCACTCCGGTTCCGGATCGCGGGGGCCGAAGAGGGCCGTCAGGGAGAGATGGACGACCATCGCCGCGACCGGCCACGCCAGGAGCGCGCCCTTCGCGTTCAGTTCGAGGGGCGCGTCGAACGTGACCCCCGTACCGGCCGCCTTGGCGTGTGCCACCACGTCCGGCGTGGGGCCGAGCCAGGTACCGAGCTTCCACGCGAGCACCGCGCCCAGCAGTCCGCCCAGTGCCAGCCCGACCACCAGCGGGATACCGCCGCGCCTGCGGAACAGGAACACCAGCCCCGCGCTGACCGCGCCGAAGCCGAGCGCCAGCAGCAGGAACGTCCCGTCGGCGGCGATCGCCTCCTCGCCCTCGGTGTCCTTGAGGAAGACCGCCGTCGCGTCCGAGATCAGCGGGACGCGCGGTGCCAGCCACAGCCACAGCAGTCCGAGCGCCAGCCCCGACACCGCGACCGCCACCAGGACCACGGCGGCCTGGCGCACCTCGGTCCGCAGATCGGACTCCCCCTCCTCGGCCCCGTCCCCGGGGAAGGGTGAGGACCCGGCCGGCGGTGACTGCCAGGGGTCGTCGTGCGGTGGCTGGTGAGGCGGCGTCAGGGGAGCGGTCACTGTGCCATCGTGCCAGGCCCGGCGCCGTGATGCCTCATCGGACCGCCGCACGCCGGTACGCCCGGGTCGCCACGGCCAGCGAGACGACACCGACGGCCGCGCACACCGTGAGATCGAGCCCGACGGCCGCCCAGTCGGGATGCGCGTCGAACGTACGGGCGAGTGCCTCGACCCCATAGGTGGAGGGCAGCAGATCACGGGCGTACGCCACCGGCCCCGGCAGCCGGTCCGCGGGCAGTACGCCCAGCAGCAGCGCCGCGGACATGCCGAGCTGGCCCAGCAGCGTGGCCAGCTCCTGGCGCGGCGCGAGCAGACCGCACGCCGCGCCGAGCCCCGCGAGAGCGGCGCCGGACAGCGGAATCACCGCCACCAGCACCCAGAGATGGGTGAGGGGCAGATCGAAGAGAACGCTCCCGGTGACGGCGGTGACCGCGGTGCCGGGCACCGTGAACGAGGCGTACGCGCCCGCCGCGCCCAGCACCACCGCCGCCGGCGGCACGGGCAGCGTGGCGTAGTGGTCGAGACCGCCGCTCGCCCGGAGCTGACCGAAGTACTGGGCGAGCAGATTCAGTGCCACGAACGCCACGACGAGCACGCTCGATCCCGCGACGACCGCCCGTGCCTCGTCGCCCCCGTCGACGACCCCCCGCATCAGGACCATGATCCCGACGGACTGGAAGGTCGCCACGAAGAGCAGCGGGATCCGGGCGACGCGGGCCCGCGAGAGCTGCGCCCGGTAGACGGCGGCGAGCGAGGGCAGCAGCCGGGCACGGGGCGCGAGGGGCGCCGGTCCACCGTCCGCCGGCTGCGCGGTCTCCGCCGCTGTCCCGGCTCTCCCGGACACGGCCTCCGCGGGCACGATGCTCACCTGGCGCTGCTCCTGTTCGCTCCGTACCGGGGGCCGTTCCGTATCTGGGGCCCGTTCCGTACCTGAGGGCGGGCGCTCACGCCTTCACCAGCCCCTTCGTACGTCCGCCGAGCGCCAGATAGACATCCTCCAGGCTCGGTGTGGCCAGCGTGAAGTCGTCCAGCGCGGCGAAGGCCGCGCCGCCGGTCACGGCGGCGACGGCCGCGCGGGCCTCCTCGGGGGCGAGCCGCAGCACCCAGCGGCGCCCCGACTCCTGCGCGGATCCGCGCAGCGCGGCAACCTCGGGCACCTCCAGCGGTGCCCGCTCACGCCACACCAGTTCCACCCTGACCTCCCCCGCGACCTGTTCCTTCAGCCCCGAGGGGGTGTCACAGGCGATGACCCTGCCCCGCTCCAGCACCGCGACCCGGTCGAGCACGGTCTCCGCCTCGATCACATTGTGGGTGACCAGCAGGACGGTCGTGCCGCGCTCGGCCCGCCGCCGGTCCACCGCCGCCCACACCGCGCGCCGCGCGACGGGGTCCATCCCGGTGGTGGGCTCGTCGAGCACGAGGACGGGCCGCTCCCCCACCAGCGTGGCGGCGAAACAGGCGAGCCTGCGCTGCCCGCCGGAGAGCTTCTTCAGCGGGCGCCCCGCGATCCCGGTGAGCCCCAGCTCCTCCAGCACCGCGTCCCGCTCGACGCGGGCCGCCCGCAGCGCGAGCCCGCGCAGCCGCCCGGTGGTCTCGGCGGCGAGCGCGACGGTCAGTTCGTCGAGGGCCGTCGACTCCTGGCCGAGATAGCCGATGAGACGGGAGGCGCGTTCGGGATGACGCACCAGATCGTGGCCGAGCACCTCGACCTCGCCGGAATCGGGCCGCATCAGACCGGTGAGCTGCCGTACGAGCGTGGACTTGCCCGCTCCGTTCGGCCCGAGCAGACCGAAGATCTCACCGCGCCGTACCGTGAGTGAGATCCCGTCGGTGGCGCGTACGGCCGGCGTCCCGGGAGTCCCCCGTCCGCCACGCGCGGCGGGGTACGTCTTGACCAGATCGCGCACCACACACACCGTACTCACGAGCAACGACCATACGGGGTCCCGCCGGGCGGACGCGTCGCGGGTCTCTCTTCCCCCGCGCCCCGCCACCGCCGGAAGCAGCCCCGCGCCGCGTACCGCCCCTCGCCGGGAGCCGCCCCGCGCCGCGCCACCGCCGGGCAGCCGCGGGGTGCCCCGCCTCTGTCTGCGGCTATGTCTGCGGCGCCTTGTCCGCCGCCGCCCTTACGTCGATCTCGCGCCAGAACCCCGCCCGGATCGCATACCGGTCGTGCTCGTCGATCTGGTCGTCCTTGTGGGCCAGCAGCCCGAACCGCGCCGCGTACCGCAGCAGTTCCCCGTCGATCCGGTGCGGCACCCGCGGGTACATCACCGACAGCTTCTGGACATGGCCCGCGTCCGGGAGCCGTTCCATCCAGCGCCGCGCGAAGACCTGTCCCACCTCGAACGGGTCCCCGCCCACGGTGGTGATGTCCTCCTCACGGTCCGCCCAGCGCTGCTCCGCGCTGGTGAGCTGCGCCAGCGTCGGCAGCGACGCCGTCTCCGGCGGCTCCCCCGCCGTACCGCCGCCCGGCCGCTCCACCCACCCCTTGTCGGAGGACCAGCGGAGGGTCGCGTTCGCGGGCTGCTGCGCGGCCGGCTGGGCCTGCGGTCCGCCGGGGCCGCGCAGGCTCGCCAGGTCCTTGGGGGTGGGGACGCTCTTCCCGCCGGCGGCCGGCGGGTGGGACTCGGCGGCGCCGTGCTCCCCGGCCGGCCGCTCCGAGCCGTTGCGCCGCCCGGCCGTCGCCTCCTCCGCCTCCGCCGCGCGCTCGGCCGACGCGAGCGCCGACTCGGGCAGCGGCGCGGAGAGGATCGCCGCGATCTCGGGCCGGGGGGCGGGGGGCGGCGCGCAGACCCCGCCCAGATCCTTGGCGCGTACGGCCTTGGTGATCCAGGACCGGTCGAGCACCCGCCGCTCGTCGGCCTCGGCGACCAGGTCCTCGGACTGGTTGTAGTCGCCGTCGGCCGCCTGCACCGCCCAGAGGTGTACGGCGACGCCATGCTCCTTGGCCGACATCAGTCCGGGCAGCAGATCCCCGTCCCCGGTCACCAGCACCACATCGGAGCAGGCACGATTTCTGGCCAGCTCGGTCAGCTCCGCGTGCATCGCGGCGTCGACGCCCTTCTGCGCCCAGCGCCCGTCGCTGCGGGTCAGCGCGCCCAGCCGTACGGTGACGCGGGGCATGACCCGCAGCCGCCGGTGCTCGGGCTGCGGCACCCGGTCGGGGGCGCCGTCGAACCAGTAGATACGGAGCAGCGGCTGTTCCGTATCGGCCTCGGCGCGTTCGCGCAGGCCCTGGATGAGGGCGGCATGGTCGACGGTGATGCGGGAACGTGCCGGTTCTCCGGCGAGAAGACTCGCGGCGGCGCCCAGCAGATAGCCGGCGTCCACCAGGACGACGCAGCGGTCCACGTGTTCCACCCTCTTTCGGGAACCTCGGGATCGGGAGATCGGGAGTTACTGCGGGTTTGCTTCGAGTCTGCCCGACGGCAAGAGGCTTAACGTCCGGAACTCGATCATCGGCGTGGCGGATCACCGGTCACGCCCGTGACAAGGCACCACTACACACGGCAATGATCCAGAATGCGGCCATTCGTGGCCTGTGTGACGCTGAAGGCGGCCCTGGACCCGACTCATCCCCCGCAGGAGGCAGCACCATGGCCAAGAACAAGAACCGCGATCACCGGGACCGTGGCGGCAAGCAGCCGCAGCACACCGGGTCCCCGCGTGGGGGCGAGGACACGGGGTCCTCGTCCATGGAGGAGCGGGCCGGGGAGAAGCTGTCGAACATATCGCCGACGGACGTCGCTCCCAAGGGCCGGCAGAAGCGCTTCGGCCACAACTGACCCGGCCGGCGGTCCACCGGGTCCGGCGCCCGACGGCGCACGGCGCACGGTGCACGCGAACGCGCGGCGCACGGCGCACAACGCGCGGCTACGACGACGCACGAGGGGCACGCCCGGCCGGGCGTGCCCCTCGGTGATATGAGCGGTGGCGCTATCCCGCGAGGCAGGACGGCCCGAGCAGCACCTTCAGATCGCCGAAGAGCGCCGGGTCGGGCTGTACCCGGTGCCGGTCGAGCCGCAGCACCGTGGTCTTGCGGGCGCCCTGGAGCTTGATCCTGACCTCCGAGTTCCCCCGGTGGTGGCTGAGGATCTCGCCGAGCCTGCTGATCATCGGCGGGGTGACCTTCACCGTGGGGATGGTGATGGTGACCGGCGCGTTGGTCCCGGCGGACGACAGGTCCGGGACCGCCAGCTCCATCGCGACCAGACGGGGGATGTCCTCGCGCTTGTCGAGGCGGCCCTTCACGAAGACCACGGTGTCCTCGACCAACTGGGTGGAGACCAGTTGGTAGGTGGCGGGGAAGAACATGCACTCGATGGAGCCGGCCAGATCCTCGACCGTGGCGATGGCCCAGGCGTTGCCCTGTTTGGTCATCTTGCGCTGGAGCCCGGAGATGATGCCGCCGACGGTCACGACCGCGCCGTCCGCGTGCTCGCCCCCGGTGAGCTGGGCGATCGCGGCGTCCGCCTTGTCGGACAGCACATGCTCCAGACCGAAGAGCGGATGGTCGGAGACATACAGCCCGAGCATCTCCCGCTCCTGGGCGAGCAGATACGACTTGTCCCACTCGACATCGGAGAATTCGACGTCAAGACCGAAGCCGGGCTCGCTGGTCTCCTCGTCGCCCATGCCGCCGAAGAGGTCGAACTGCCCCTCGGCCTCCTTGCGCTTGACCTGCACCACATTGTCGATCATCGGTTCGTGGTGGGCGACCAGACCCTTGCGGGTGTGGCCCATCTCGTCGAAGGCGCCGGCCTTGATCAGCGATTCGACCGTGCGCTTGTTGCAGACCACGGCCTCGACCTTGTCGAGGAAGTCCGGGAAGCTGCTGTACTTCCCCTTCGCCTTGCGGCACCGGATGATCGAGTCCACCACGTTCTGGCCGACGTTGCGCACCGCCGTCAGACCGAAGAGGATCACATCGTCGCCCTGGGCCGCGAAGTTCGACTGCGACTCGTTCACATTGGGCGGCAGCACCTTGATGCCCATGCGGCGGCACTCGTTGAGATAGACCGCCGACTTGTCCTTGTCGTCCTTGACCGAGGTCAGCAGGGCCGCCATGTACTCGGCCGGATGGTTGGCCTTGAGATAGGCGGTCCAGTAGGTGACCAGTCCGTACGCGGAGGAGTGGGCCTTGTTGAACGCGTATCCGGCGAACGGGACCAGTACGTCCCACAGGGCCTGGATCGCCTCGTCCGAGTAGCCGTTCTTCTTGGCGCCGGTCTGGAAGAGGACGAAGTTCTTCGCCAGCTCGTCGGCCTTCTTCTTGCCCATCACGCGGCGCAGGATGTCGGCCTCGCCGAGGGAGTACCCGGCGATGATCTGGGCGGCCTTCTGCACCTGCTCCTGGTACACGATCAGGCCGTGGGTGAGGCCGAGGACCTCCTTGAGAGGCTCCTCCAGCTCCGGGTGGATCGGGGTGATCTCCTGCTGGCCGTTCTTGCGCAGCGCGTAGTTCGTGTGCGAGTTCATGCCCATCGGGCCCGGCCGGTACAGGGCCGAGACGGCGGAAATGTCCTCGAAGTTGTCGGGCTTCATCAGCCGCAGCAGCGAACGCATCGGGCCGCCGTCGAACTGGAACACCCCGAGTGTGTCCCCGCGCCCCAGCAGTTCGAAGGTCTTCGGGTCGTCCAGGGGCAGGGCGAGCAGATCGAGGTCGATGCCCTTGTTCGCCTTCACCATCTTGACGGCGTCGTCCATGATGGTCAGGTTGCGCAGGCCCAGGAAGTCCATCTTCAGCAGGCCGAGCGACTCACAGCTCGGGTAGTCCCACTGGGTGATGGTGACACCGTCGGTGTGCCTGACCCAGACCGGCACATGGTCCGTGATGGTCTCGCTGGACATGATCACACCGGCGGCGTGCACACCCATCTGCCGGACCAGGCCCTCGACACCCTTCGCGGTGTCGATGACCTTCTTCACATCCGCCTCGTTCTCGTACATCCCCCGGATCTCGCCCGCCTCGCTGTAGCGCGGGTGCTTCGGGTCGGTGATGCCGTTGAGATCGATGCCCTTGCCGAGGACATCGGCGGGCATGGCCTTGGTGAGCCGGTCGCCCATCGCGTACGGGTAGCCGAGCACCCGCGCGGAGTCCTTGATCGCGTTCTTGGCCTTGATCTTGCCGTAGGTGCCGATCATGGCCACCTTGTCGGCGCCGTACTTCTCGGTCACGTACCGGATGACCTCACCGCGCCGACGCTCGTCGAAGTCGATGTCGACATCGGGCATCGAGATGCGCTCGGGGTTGAGGAACCGCTCGAAGATCAGACCGTGCTCGATCGGGTCGAGGTCGGTGATCCCCATGGCGTACGACACGATCGAACCGGCGGCGGAGCCACGCCCGGGGCCCACCGCGATGCCGTTGTTCTTGGCCCACATGATGAAGTCGGCCACCACGAGGAAGTACCCCGGGAAGCCCATCTCGATGATGATGCCCATCTCGTACTCGACCTGCTTGAGCCGGTCGTCCGGGATGCCGTCCGGATAGCGGCGGGCCATGCCGCGCATGGTCTCCTCGCGGAACCAGGTGACTTCGGTGAAGCCCTCCGGCACATCGAACCTGGGCATCAGGTTCCGCTCCTCGAACCAGCCCTCGGTGTCGATCTGCTGGGCGACCAGGAGGGTGTTGGCGCAGCCCTCCTGCCAGGCGTCGGAGGAGTCGACGGCGTACATCTCGTCGGTGGACTTGAGGTAGTAGCCGGTGCCGTCGAAGCGGAAGCGGTCGGGGTCCGAGAGGTTCTTGCCGGTCTGGATGCACAGCAGCGCGTCGTGCGCGGTGGCCTCTTCGGCGTATGTGTAGTGCGAGTCGTTGGTGACGATCGGGGGGATGCCGAGCTTCTTGCCGATCTCCAGCAGTCCGTCACGGACCCGGCGCTCGATCTCGATGCCGTGGTCCATCAGCTCCAGGAAATACCGGTCCTTGCCGAAGATGTCCTGGTACTCGGAGGCCGCCTTGACCGCCTCGTCGAACTGTCCCAGCCGCAGCCTGGTCTGGAGCTCGCCGGACGGGCAGCCGGTGGAGGCGATCAGCCCCTCCGACCACTGGGCGATGGTCTCCTTGTCCATCCGCGGCCACTTCTGGAGCCAGCCCTCCGCGTACGCGTCCGAGGAGAGCCGGAAGAGATTGTGCAGCCCCGTCCTGTTCGCCGCCCAGATCGTCTTGTGCGTGTAACCGCCGGAACCCGAGACGTCGTCCCGCTTCTGGTGCGGCTGCCCCCACTGGATCTTCCGCTTGTTGCGCCGCGACTCCGGCGCCACATACGCCTCGATCCCGATGATCGGCGTCACACCCGCCTTCTTCGCCTGATGGAAGAAGTCGTAGGCGCCGTGGAGATTGCCGTGGTCCGTCATCGCGATGTGCGACATGCCCATCTCGTTGCACGCCTTGAACATGTCCCCCAGCCGCGCGGCACCGTCCAGCAGTGAGTACTGGGTGTGGACATGCAGGTGCGTGAACGGCGGCTTGGTCACGGTGAAGGCCTCCAGCGAACGTACGGCACTGTGTGTTTTCCCGGACGCAACCCCCGGGCCCCCGGCTGCGGACAGTCTCGGGGGGACAGCGTCGAAGTCTACGTCCCAGGAGTGACAGAGGACGGGCACTCGCGAGTAACGTCAGGCGTTGCCCGGTGAGGAGGTCCGGCTCCGTCGGACCCGTTCCTCTTCCCCGCGCCCCACCCTCGATTGTCATGCTCCAGGAGGCACAGAACGATGTCGGTCCCGCGACCTGTTGAGGTAGCTGACGAGCAGCGCGGCGAGGAGATCCTCGCCGTCTTCGACACCGCGTTCGGTGCGCTGCTCGCGGCCGATCCGGCGGCCTTCCAGGTGAAGTTCCGGAAGATGGCCGCCTCCGCCTTCGCCTTCTACCGGGGCACGGCGAGCCTCTTCTACAGCGATCTGGAGCGGGAGCGCTCGTCCGCGGCCGCGGGGGCCTTCCTGGACGAGCGCACCGCCCGCGTCTGGATCCACGGCGATCTGCACGCCGAGAACTTCGGCACGTACATGGACGCCAACGGCCGGCTGATCTTCAATGTCAACGACTTCGACGAGGCGTACATCGGCCCCTTCACCTGGGACCTGAAGCGCTTCGCCGCCTCCCTCGCTCTGATCGGCTACACCAAGGCGCTCAGCGACGCGCAGATCACCGAGCTGGTGGAGATCTACGCAGGCGCCTACCGGGAGCGGATCCGCGCCCTGGCCACCGGTGCCAAGAACGACGAGGTGCCGCCCTTCACCCTGGACACCGCCCAGGGCCCGCTGCTGGGCGCCCTGCGCTCGGCCCGCTCGCTGACGCGCTTCGGGCTGCTCGACTCGATGACCGAGATCCGGGAGTACGAGCGGCGCTTCGCCCCGGGCGGCGGCTCCATCGAGCTGGACGCGGCCACCCGGTACAAGATCCTCGCGGCCTTCGACGGCTATCTGGAGACCCTTCCCGAGTCCAGCCTGACCCGGCCCGACTCGTACCGCGTGAAGGACGTGGTCGGCCGCCGGGGCGTGGGCATCGGCTCCGCGGGCCTGCCCTCGTACAACATCCTGCTGGAGGGCAACAGCGACGCCCTGGAGAACGACGTCGTGATCTATATGAAGCAGGCGCAGACCCCGGCGGTCTCCCGGCACATCACCGACCGCGCCGTGCGGGAGTACTTCCAGCACGAGGGCCACCGCACGGTGATCTCGCAGCGGGCGCTCCAGGCCCACGCCGACCCGTGGCTGGGCTGGACGGAGCTGGACGGCGCCGGCCAGCTCGTGGCGGAGATCTCCCCGTACGCCGTGGATCTCGACTGGTCGGATCTGGACGACCTGGAGGAGATCGCGACGGTCGTCGCCGACCTGGGCAGGGCCACGGCCACGATGCACTCGGCGGCGGACGACGAGAGCGGCCACTCGCTGGTGCCGTTCTCCACGGAGCGTGCCATCGACGCGGCGATCGCGGCCGACGAGGACGGCTTCGGCCAACTGCTGGTCGACTTCGCGCACAGCTACGGAGCGCGGGCCAGGACGGACCACCAGATCTTCGTGGACCTGTTCCGCAACGGCCGGCTGGCCCCCTGAGCCCGGCCCCCGTGAGCCCGGCCCCCGTGCGACGGGCGGGGGCGCTCCCGGTGTCAGCTCCCGCCGGACCTTAGGGACCGCTTACAGGGGCGCATGGCACACTCGGCGACGATGGACATATCCGGGACGCGGCTCAGGGCCACGCGGGCAGCACTGTTCACGGCACTGGTCGTGACGCTGTCCGCGGGCTCGCATGTGCTGCTCTCCCGGGCCCCGGTGCCGCTGTCCCTGGTGGCCGCGCTCAGCGCCGTGGTCTTCCTGCTCGCGTACGCGGCGGCGGGCCGTGAGCGGGGCTACTGGCGGATAGCCGCCCTGCTCGTCCCGCTCGAACTGGCCGCGGACACCGTCTTCACCAGCGGCCAGCACGTCTGTTACGGACCGGCGGGCGGCCCCGTGGCGGGGTCGCTCCGCTCGGTCGGCTTCGACCTCCTGTGCGGTGGCGCGCTCGGCGCGCCGCTGCCCGCCGTGGTCTCCCCTGACTCCACCGCCGCCACCCTGCTGAACTCTCCCGACCCGGCCCTGCCCTGGCTGCTGCTGGCCGCCCATGTCGCGATCGGGCTGTTCGCCGCGTACTGGCTGCGGCACGGCGAGTCCGCGCTGTCGGGTCTGGTGCGGGCCGTGGCCGTGGCCGCGTTCCGGCCGCTGCTGATCGCGGTCACCGTGGTGGGGACGGCCGGGGCTGCCGTACGACGGGCGGTGCGCCCGGCGGACGGCCCGCGCCGCGCCCGTACCCGGCTTCTTGTGCACTCCGTAGGACGGCGGGGGCCGCCGCGCCCCGCGCTCAGCTCTGTCTGAGCAGGCAGCCCCTCCCCGTCCCCCCGCGTCAGCGGAAGCACGTCATCACACGGAGTGATTCACCATGAGCGCACGGAACAGCAGGACGAGCAAGGCAGCGGCCCGCGAGCGGCTGCGCGAGGAGCGCGAGCGTCAGGCGCGGAAGGACAGGGTCCGCCGCCAGTTCGTCGTCGCGGGATCGGCCGTCGTGGTCCTCGCGATAGCCGGCGGTGTGGGCTTCGCCGTCGTCCAGGCGAACAAGCCCTCGCACTGGGAGGCGATGAAGGACGAGACGAGCGTCGTCGCGCCGAAGAACACGGAGGGCACGGACGGTACGACCGTCGTCATCGGCAAGGCGGACGCCAAGAAGACCCTCGAACTGTACGAGGACTCCCGCTGCCCGGTCTGCGCGAGCTTCGAGCAGACGGTCGGCGAGACGGTCAAGAACGACGTCGACGCCGGCAAGTTCAAGGTCAAGTACATCGGCGCCACCTTCATCGACAACTCCGACAACGGCACGGGCTCGAAGAACGCCCTGTCCGCGCTGGGCGCGGCGCTCAATGTGAGCCCCGAGGCCTTCATGGAGTACAAGGCCGCGCTGTACTCGGCGAAGTACCACCCCCAGGAGAGCGAGGACAAGTTCGCCAAAGACTCCTATCTGATCCAGGTGGCCGACTCGGTGAACGCGCTCAAGGGCAACAAGGCGTTCCAGCGGGACGTCGAGGACGGCACGTACGACGCCTGGGCGATGAAGATGTCCGCCGTCTTCGACAAGAGCGGGGTGGGTGGCACCCCGACGCTGAAGATGGACGGCGCGAAGCTCACCGCCGAGGGCAGCGAGAACCCGCCCATGACGGTGGCGGAGTTCAATGCCGCGATCGACAAGGCCCTGGCGGCCTGACGGCTTTCCCCGGGGAGCCCCCGGCGGACCGCGAAGGAACGGCGGAGGGCCGGTGCCCGACGGGCGGGCGAACATTCCCGATTCGCCTGCCCCGTCGGCCTACCGGTCAGTAATCTGATCGGCCGTGACCAGTCTTCCGCCTTCTTCGCCGCGTCGCCGCACGGTCGTCAAGGCCGCTGCCGCCACCGCCGCCGCCACCGCTGTCGCCGCTCCGGTCGTGCTCGGCGGCTCCGCCTCCGCCGCCGAGGCCCCCGCTTTCCTCCACGGCGTCGCCTCCGGGGACCCGCTCCCGGACGGCGTTCTCCTCTGGACCCGGGTCACCCCCTCCTCCGACGCCGTGCCGGGCTCCGGCAGGGGAGCCGAGACCGAGGTGCGCTGGGAGGTCGCCGAGGACCAGCGGTTCGCGACCGTCGTCGCCTCGGGCACCGTCGTCGCGCGGGCCGCCTCCGACCACACCGTCAGGGCCGATGTAAGGGGTCTGCGCCAGGCGACCGTCTATTACTTCCGGTTCACCGCGGGCGGCACGGTCTCCTCCGTCGGCCGTACGCGCACCGCCCCGGCCGCCGACACCGCCGCGCCTGGTGTGCGCTTCGGAGTGGTCTCCTGCTCCAACTGGGAGGCCGGCTACTTCTCCGCGTACCGTCATCTCGCGGCCCGCGCCGATCTGGACGCCGTCCTCCATCTCGGCGACTACATCTACGAGTACGCGAGCGGTGGCTTCCCGGAATCGGAGTACGTCGTACGGCCGCACGAGCCGACGCACGAGATCACCACCCTCTCCGACTACCGCGTCCGCCACGGCCGTTACAAGTCGGACCCCGATCTGCGGGCGCTGCACGCGGCCCATCCCGTGATCGCCATCTGGGACGACCACGAGTTCGCCAACGACGCCTGGTCGGGCGGCGCGGAGAACCACACACCCGGTACGGAGGGCGGCTGGGCCGACCGCGCGGCGGCGGCCAGGCAGGCGTACTTCGAGTGGATGCCCGTCCGCGCCTCCACCGAGGGCACGGTCTACCGCAGGCTGCGCTTCGGCTCGCTCGCCGATCTCCATCTGCTGGACCTGCGCTCCTTCCGCTCCCAGCAGACGACCGCGGGCAACGGCGCGGTGGACGACCCGGAGCGTACGATCACCGGCCGCGCCCAGCTCGACTGGCTCAAGGCGGGCCTGGCGGGCTCCGACGCCGTCTGGAAGCTGGTCGGCACCTCGGTGATGATCTCGCCCGTCGCCTTCGGCTCCCTCCCCGCCCATCTGCTGGGCCCGATAGGCGAGTTGCTGGGCCTGCCCGAGGAGGGGCTCGCGGTCAACGTCGACCAGTGGGACGGCTACACGGACGACCGCGAGGAACTGCTCGCCCATCTCACCGGGCGCGGGATCGAGAACACCGTCTTCCTGACCGGTGACATCCATATGGCCTGGGCCAACGATGTGCCGGTCACGGCCGCCACCTATCCGCTCTCCCGCTCCGCCGCCACGGAGTTCGTGGTCACCTCGGTCACGTCCGACAATCTCGACGACCTGCTCCATGTCCCGGCGGGCACGCTCTCCGTGGTCGCCACGGCGGCGGTGCAGCTCGCCAACCGCCATGTGAAGTGGGTGGACATGGACCACCACGGCTACGGCGTGCTCGATGTCACCGCCGCGCGGACGCAGATGGACTACTACACGATCTCCGACCGCGCCGATCCGGGAGCGACGACCTCCTGGGCCCGCTCCTACCGCACCGCGTCCGGCTCCCAGCGGGTGGAGAGGGCGGACCGGCCCGTACGCTGACCGGGCCTCAGAGCGACGCGATGAAGGCCAGCCCGGTCCGCCAGGTCCGCTCGGCCGCCGACTCGTCGTAGTCCGGCAGACCGGGGTCCGTGTAGAGATGCCCTGCCCCCGGGTAGCGGTAGACCTCCACATCGGCCCCGGTCTGCCGCATCCGCAGATACCAGGCGGTCAGCCAGTCGTGCGACTCGAAGGGGTCGGGATCCGCGACATGGAGCTGTACGGGCAGCTCGTCCACGGACGCGTTCTCCGCGATGTCGGACGTGCCGTGCAGCAGCAGCAATCCGCGCGCCTTCGTGTCGCCCAGCGCCAGATTCTGCGCGATGGACCCGCCGAGCGAGAACCCCACGTACACCAGACCGCGGCCGGAGTACGGCGCGGCGGCCAGCACGGCACGCCTCAGCAGCTCTTCCTTGCCGATCTTCTCCTTGAGCGCCATGCCCTCCTCGGCCGTCCCGGCGGTTTGTCCGTCGAAGAGGTCGGGCACGTGCACCTGGTGCCCCTCGGCACGCAGACGGTCGGCCGCGTCGTGCACGGCGGGGCGCAGACCGTAGACCGAGTGGAAGAGCATGATGTCCATCGGGCCATCCTGCCAGCCCGTGCCGCCGCCCAGCGAGGGAGCCATGGAGAACGTATTGCGCCCACTGACCGTGCTCGGGGGCTCGGTCCTGCTCACCCTGGCCGTCGGCTGGGTGGTCGACCTGGTGCTGCGCCGGGCGGATCAGCGCCACCCCGAGATCTCGCTGTGGGGGCTGCTGCGCCGCTGCCGGCTGCCGTTGCAGGTGGTCCTGCTCACCGCCCTGCTGCGCGGCTCGTTCCGGGAGACCGGCTGGCGGATCCTGCACAGCTACCAGACGGCGATCGGCCGGGCACTGTCGCTGGTGCTGATCGCCGCCGGCGCCTGGCTGGTCGTACGGATCGTGTCCGCCGTGGTGGAGTCGGCGTACGCGCGCTACGCGTCCTCCACCCGCGACCCGGCCCGGGTCCGCCGGGTCGGCACGCAGGTCACCCTGATCATGCGGATCGTGACCGCGGTCGTCGTGGTGGTGGCGGTGGCGGCGATCCTGCTCACCTTCCCCGACATGCGGGCCGTCGGCACCTCGATGCTGGCCTCGGCGGGCATCATCGGCGTCGTCGCCGGTGTCGCCGCCCAGTCCACCCTCGGCAATCTCTTCGCCGGCTTCCAGATCGCGTTCGGCGACATGGTGCGGATCGGCGACACGGTGGTGGTGGACGGTGAGTGGGGCGTGGTCGAGGAGGTCACCCTCACCTTCCTCGCGGTACGGACCTGGGACGAGCGGCGTATCACGATGCCGGTGTCGTACTTCACCAGCAAGCCGTTCGAGAACTGGTCGCGCGGCGGGGTCCAGATGACCGGCACGGTCTTCTTCCAGCTCGACCACTCCGCGCCCGTGCCGCTGATGCGCGAGAAGCTGCACGAGATCCTGATGGGGTGCCCGGCCTGGGACGGCCGCGACTGGAACCTCGCGGTCACCGACACCACCCCGAGCACGATGGAGGTGCGCGCGGTGGTGACGGCCAAGGACGCGAACGACATCTGGACGGCACGGTGTGCCGTACGGGAGGAGATGCTGGCCTGGCTGGCCGAGCACCACGCGTACGCCCTGCCGAGGATCGGGACGGCGCCCGCGGCGGTGCTGCCGTCGCAGAGCCGCGGCGAGCAGGAGCCGGAGGAGGAGCCCCGGCCGGGAGGCGCCGACCGGCATCCGTCGGGGGCGGGCGCCCGCGACGAGGACGGCGACCGGCCACGCACCGGCCGGGGCTGACGGACCGGTCGGCAGTCCGGCCGACCCGCACGGTCCGGTCGGCGGCAGCCCGGCCGACCCGCGGGCCGGCCGGCTGACGGACCGTACGGCCCATGGCGCCCCCCCAGACCCCCAGACCCTGAGCCCCGGAGCGCCGGAGCCCCGGAGTCCCGGAGCGCCGCGACCGCACCCCCGCGCGGACAGCCCCGCACGCCGGGATCAGCGCATGCTGCGGACGTCGAGATGGCGCAGGACGCGGTCCACCACCTCGGGATCCGCGCCCGGTTCGCTGCGGGCGGCCAGGATCTCGTGCCGGGCCGCCGACATCATCTCGCGCTGGATCCGCTGCATGGTCCTGAGCCGTCCCACCCGGTCCGCGACCCATTCACGCCGCTCGTCGTCCACGATGTCGGGGCTGATCCGTACCCCGACGTCGAACGCGGCCCGCTGAAGCCGCTCGCTGATGTCCTCGGGCAGTTCCTCGACATCCTCGATCTCCTTGAGCCTGCGCCGGGCGGCCTTGGCCGCGCGGACGGCGAGCGAGTGCTCCAGGTCACGCTCGGCGCCCGCGTCCGCCCGTACCCCGAGCGTCCTGACCAGCCAGGGCAGCGTGAGTCCCTGGAACACCAGGGTGGTCACGATGACCGCGAAGGCGATGAAGATGATCTCCTCCCGGCCGGGGAACGGATGCCCGTCGTCGGTCTCCAGCGGGATCGCCAGCGCCAGGGCGACCGAGGCCACCCCCCGCATCCCCGCCCACCACATCACCACGGTCTCGCGCCACCCGACCGGGATGTCCTCGTCGTAGTCGCGGAGCTTGTGCATCCGCTTGGCCAGCCAGGTAGCCGGGAGCAGCCAGAGCAGCCGGACCACCACGACGACCCCGACGATCGCCGCGCCCCAGCCCAGCATCCGCCCTTCCCTGCCGCTGGCCGCACCGAACGCGTTGTGCAGTTCCAGCCCGATGAGGCCGAAGGCGACACCGGTCACCAGTACGTCGACGACCTGCCAGAACGAGTTGCCGGCCAGCCGCCCCATCACATCGTCGGCGTCGGCGGTGTGCTCGGCCAGGAAGAGGGCGGTGGTGAGGACCGCGAGGACACCGGAGCCGTGCAGTTCCTCGGCCAGCACATAACCGACGAACGGCACCAGGAGCGTCAGCCCGATCTGGAGGGTGGCGTCCCCGAGCAGCGACATCAGCTTGTTGGAGACCCAGCCCAGCGCGAGTCCCAGCGCCACGGCCACCACCGCCGAGAGCACGAAGGAACCGACCGCCTGCGGCCAGGAGAACGTTCCGCTGACGGCCGCGGCGATCGCCACGTGGTAGAGCACGATCGCGGTGACATCGTTGAAGAGCCCCTCGCCCTCCAGGATCGAGACCAGTCGGCGCGGCAGCCCGAGCGATCCGGCGACGGCGGTCGCGGCGACCGGGTCGGGCGGCGCCACGAGCGCGCCCAGGGCGACCGCGGCGGCGACCGGGAGGCCCGGCACGACGGAGTGGGCGACGGCCGCCACCGCCGCCGTCGTCACGAAGACCAGCGCGACCGCGAGCAGGAAGATGGGACGCTTGTTGGCGGCGAACTGCCGCCAGGAGGTGCGCTGTACGGCCGCGTAGAGCAGGGGCGGCAGCAGCAGCGGAAGGATGAAGTCAGGCGGCACCTGGACGTTCGGTACGAACGGCAGCAGCGCCAGGCCGATCCCCACCAGGGTCATCAGCACCGGCGCGGGCAGCCTGAGCCGTTCCCCGAGCGGGACCGTGACCACCGCGCCGAGCAACAGCACGAGCAGCAGAGCCAGTTGGTCCACAGTGCGCCCTCCGGTGGTCGCGAGCCCGATGGCGGCCCTCGATGATCAGGACCTCAAGCCTGCCACGCACCCTCACGCGGTCAGCGGGCCTCCCCCCGCCACGCCCCTCCGGACTCTCGCTAGACCGTTCCCTCGCCGCTCTGGATCACGCGGCGCATCGACCGGTGCGGCATGTCCGCGTCCAGGAACTCGGGCCCGTACGCCTCGTATCCGAGCCGTTCGTAGAAGCCCAGCGCGTGCGACTGCGCGTGCAGGTCCACCACCGTGAGCCCGCGCTCACGGGCCGCGTCCTCGATGGCCCGCACCAGCGCGGCGCCGATACCGCGGCCCCGGGCCGCCGCGGTGACCGCCAGCCGTCCCAGCGAGCCCACGGCCGGGTCCCCGCCGGTCCGGTCGGCCGCGCCGGGGCCGTACAGCAGCCGTCCGGTGCCCAGCGGCACCCCGTCGTCGCGGACGGCGAGCACCTGGACCGCCTGGTCGTCGCGGCCGTCGTACTCGATGTCCTCGGCGACCCGCTGCTCGACGACGAAGACCTCCTTGCGGACCGCGAAGCACGCCTCGATGTCCGCCGGGTCCGTCGCGAGCCGGATCACCAGGCCGCTCTGCGCCCCGCCCGCCCCGGCGCTGTCCGCCCCGCTCATACGTTGCTCTCCGCCCGGACCCGGTCCAGCGCTCCCTGGAGATCTTCGGGGTAGGTGCTGGAGAACTCCACCCACTGGCCGTCCGCCGGGTGCTCGAAGCCCAGCCGCACCGCGTGCAGCCACTGCCGGGTCAGCCCCAGCCGCTTGGCCAGCGTGGGATCGGCGCCATAGGTCAGATCGCCCACGCACGGGTGGCGGTGGGCCGACATGTGCACCCGGATCTGGTGCGTACGGCCCGTCTCCAGCTTGATGTCCAGCAGGGACGCCGACCGGAAGGCCTCGATCAGGTCGTAGTGCGTGACCGACGGCTTGCCCTCCGCGGTCACCGCCCACTTGTAGTCGTGGTTCGGATGGCGGCCGATCGGGGCGTCGATGGTCCCGCTCATCGGATCGGGGTGCCCCTGCACCAGCGCGTGGTAGCGCTTGTCGACGACCCGGTCCCGGAACTGCGCCTTGAGCAGGGTGTACGCCCGCTCCGACTTGGCGACGACCATCAGCCCCGAGGTCCCGACATCGAGCCGGTGCACGACGCCCTGGCGCTCGGCGGCGCCCGAGGTGGAGATCCGGTAGCCGGCCGCGGCGAGACCGCCGATGACCGTCGTACCGGTCCAGCCGGGGCTGGGGTGGGCGGCCACCCCGACGGGCTTGACGATCACGACGATGTCGTCGTCGTCGTGCACGATCTCCATGCCCTCGACGGGCTCCGCCACGATCTCCACGGGCGCCGCGGCGGGGGGCATCTCCACCTCGAGCCAGGCGCCGCCGTTGACCCGCTCGGACTTTCCGACGACGGAGCCGTCGACCTGGACCTTCCCGGAGGCGGCCAGCTCCGCCGCCTTCGTACGGGAGAACCCGAACATACGGGCTATGGCGGCGTCGACGCGCTCGCCCTCCAGGCCATCGGGTACGGGCAGCGTTCTGATCTCGGGAAAGCTCACCCGTCGAGTATGCCCTGTCAGTCCTTGTGGACGGTCCCGTCGGGGTCGAGGCCCCGGAACGACAGCAGCACGATCAGGATGCCGCCGCAGACGATCGCGGAGTCGGCGAGATTGAAGACGGCGAAGTGCGCCGGGGCGATGAAGTCCACGACGGCGCCCTGGAAGACCCCGGGAGAACGGAAGATCCGGTCGGTGAGATTGCCGAGCGCGCCGCCGAGCAGCAGTCCGAGGGCGATCGCCCAGGGCAGGCTGTAGAGCTTGCGCGCCAGCCGGGCGATCACCACGATCACGGTCGCCGCGATGATCGTGAAGATCACCGTGAACGCCTCGCCCACCCCGAAGGCGGCGCCGGGGTTCCTGATCGCCTCGAACTTCAGCAGATCGCCGATGACCTCGATCGGCTCGTGGTGCTCCAGCTTGGCCACCACGAGCATCTTGGTGCTCAGGTCGAGCAGATAGGCCAGGACGGCGACGGTGAAGAGCGCGGCGATCTTGCGCTTGCCCCTCGACCGCTCGGGCTGCCCGGCCTGCCCGGACGCCTCGGACTGCTCGGCGGGAGCCGCAGTCTCGTCGTCAACATCCGGAACATCCGGCGTACCGATAACGCGCTCCGCCTCTGCCACGTGAGTCCCTCAACCTAGACGCCTGACTGAGGACGAGCGTACGGCACACCGGTACCCGTTCAGCCTCGACGTTCCTGCTTTTGCTTGTCCTCCACGCACAGCGTGGCCCGGGGGAACGCCTGCATCCTGGCCTTCCCGATCGGCTTGCCGCAGATCTCGCAGAGACCGTAGGTGCCGGAGTCCAGCCGCTGGAGCGCCCGCTCGGTCTGCTCCAGCATCTCGCGGGCGTTGGCGGCGAGCGCCATCTCGTGCTCCCGCGTGATGTTCTTGGTGCCGGTGTCCGCGTCGTCGTCACCGGCCCCGTCCCCGGAGTCCCGCATCAGCCCCACGAGCGCGGTCTCGGACGAGGTGATCTCGGCGGTCAGCCGGGCGATCTCCCCTTCCAGCTCGTCCCGGGCCTCGGTGACCTCCGCCTCGGTCCAGGGGTCCTCGCCCGGCCGTACGGCCAGCTCCCCGGGGGGCGTCGCCGCGGCGCTCGCCGTGGAGACCGCTGCCGCGGCCCCCGGGGCGGACTCGCCGGCCGCCGTGCCCCTGCCTCCCGCAGTCTTCTTCGCTCCCACCGTTTTGGCTCCCGTCTGTTCCGCGGCCTGGGCCGCCCCCTTGGCCGCGGACGCGGCCTTCTTCGCAGGTGCCTTGCTCGCCGGCGCCTTTTTCGCTGCCTTCTTCGCGGCCGTCCTCTTCGTGACGGCCTGCTGGGCCGGTGCCTTCCTGGCCGGTGTCTGCTTCGCCGGCGCTTTCTTCGCCGCCGGCTTCTTCGTGGAGGTCTTGCTCATCGAGGTCTTGCTCATCGAGGTCTTCTTCGCGGTGGTGTTCGCGGTGGTGGACTTCTTGGCCGGCGCCTTCTTCGCCGCCGGGGAGGTCGCCCTGTTCCTCGCCGTGGTCCTGGCGGCGCCCTCCGCCGCGGCTCCCGCCGCTGCCGACTTCTTCGCGGGGGACTTCTTCGCCACCATGGCCGCGGCCCCTTCACATATGGTGATCTTGCTCGCGAATCGTGCTGGGACGATAAATCGACCCCAGCCCCGCGGCAACGGGGCACGCCGCCGGTTCGGCCCTCCCCATGGCGTGACAAGACGAGCCTCCATCCGTTGTGCCCAGCTTGCTGCCCGGTAATCCGCCGCCGGGCGGCCACAAAGTCCGAAAGGGCCGGTATAACCATTCGGGTCATACGTTCGGCCGTACGGCAGCCCTGGCCAAAACCGGTCGGCCGCGCCCCCCGCCGCCCCGTACACTGGGCCCTGCGAAAGGCGTGGATGGGGACGAGTAGCGTCGTACGCGGCCATGAGCGACCCGGGGACGGTGCGAGCCCGGGGGCAGAGCGCGAGGTGAAGCATCACCCCGGAGCCGCCGGAAGAAAGCCCTGGTCATCCCGGGGTGAGTAGAACCGGCAGCGCGACCCAATGAGGGGGCCGTGGGCGGCGTACGCCCGGGGCCAAGGAGGGTGGTACCGCGGGAGCGCAGCTCTCGTCCCTCCGACGGAGATGTCGCAGTTCCGCCGGAGGAAGCGCCCCATGACACCAGTGACCCCGCCGCAGTACCACCAGGTGCCCGCCCAGGTCGACCTGCCCGCGCTGGAGCACGCCGTGCTCGATTTCTGGCGTGAGGGCAAGATCTTCGACAAGAGCCTCGAACGCTCCGAGGGCCGCCCCGAGTGGGTCTTCTACGAGGGCCCGCCCACCGCCAACGGCATGCCGGGCGCCCACCACATCGAGGCCCGCGTCTTCAAGGACGTCTTCCCCCGCTTCCGCACCATGCGCGGCTACCACGTCGCCCGCAAGGCCGGCTGGGACTGCCACGGTCTGCCCGTGGAGCTGGCGGTGGAGAAGGAGCTGGGCTTCAACGGCAAGAAGGACATCGAGGCGTACGGCATCGCCGCGTTCAACGACAGGTGCCGCGCGTCCGTGACCCGGCACACCGACGCCTTCGCGGAGCTGACGACCCGCATGGGGTACTGGGTCGATCTGGACGACGCGTACCGCACGATGGACCCGGAGTACATCGACTCCGTCTGGTGGTCGCTGAAGGAGATCTTCGGCAAGGGCCTGCTGGTCCAGGACTACCGCGTCGCGCCCTGGTGCCCGCGCGACCAGACCGGTCTCTCCGACCACGAGCTGGCGCAGGGGTACGAGACGATCGTCGACCCCTCGGTCTTCGTCCGCTTCCCGCTCACCTCGGGGCCGCTCGCGGGCGAGGCGTCGCTGCTGGTCTGGACGACCACCCCGTGGACCCTGATCTCGAACACCGCCGTGGCCGCGCACCCCGAGGTCACCTATGTGGTCGCGACCGACGGCGAGGAGAAGCTCGTCGTGGCCCGGCCGCTGCTGGAGAAGGCGCTGGGCGAGGGCTGGGAGCTAACCGGTGAGTCGTTCTCCGGCCGCGAGATGGAGCGCTGGACCTACGACCGTCCCTTCTCGCTGATCGACTTCCCGGACGGGACCGAGGCGCACTACGTCGTCAACGCCGAGTACGTCACGACCGAGGACGGTACGGGCCTGGTCCACCAGTCCCCGGCCTTCGGCGAGGACGACCTCCGGGTCTGCCGCGCGTACGGCCTCCCCGTCGTCAACCCGGTCCGTCCCGACGGCACCTTCGAGGAGGACGTCCCGCTGGTCGGCGGTGTCTTCTTCAAGAAGGCCGACGAGGCGCTGACCGAGGATCTGCGCGAGCGCGGGCTGCTGTTCCGGCACGTGCCGTACGAGCACAGCTACCCGCACTGCTGGCGCTGCCACACCGCGCTCCTCTACTACGCGCAGCCGTCCTGGTACATCCGTACGACCGCGATCAAGGACCGGCTGCTGGAGGAGAACGAGGGGACCAACTGGTTCCCGGACTCGGTCAAGCACGGCCGGTACGGCGACTGGCTGGACAACAACGTCGACTGGGCGCTCTCGCGCAACCGCTACTGGGGCACCCCGCTGCCCATCTGGCGCTGCGCGGACAACCACCTCACCTGCGTGGGTTCCCGCGCCGAGCTGACCGCGCTGACGGGCAGCGACCAGTCGGAGCTGGACCCGCACCGTCCCTTCATCGACGCCGTCACCTTCACCTGCCCCACCGAGGGCTGCTCGCTGGAGGCCGTCCGGGTCCCCGAGGTCATCGACGCCTGGTACGACTCGGGCTCGATGCCGTTCGCGCAGTGGGGCTACCCGTACCGGAACAAGGACCTCTTCGAGAAGCGCTACCCGGCGCAGTTCATCTCGGAGGCGATCGACCAGACGCGCGGCTGGTTCTACACGCTGATGGCCGTCGGCACGCTGGTGTTCGACAAGTCGTCGTACGAGAACGTCGTCTGCCTCGGCCATATCCTCGCCGAGGACGGCCGGAAGATGTCCAAGCACCTGGGCAACATCCTCCAGCCGATCCCGCTGATGGACCAGCACGGCGCGGACGCGGTCCGCTGGTTCATGGCGGCCGGCGGCTCCCCGTGGGCGGCCCGCCGGGTCGGGCACGGCACGATCCAGGAGGTCGTGCGCAAGACGCTGCTGACGTACTGGAACACCGTGGCCTTCCAGGCCCTGTACGCGCGCACCTCGGGGTGGGCGCCCAGCGAGGCCGACCCGGCGCCGGCCGACCGGCCGCTGCTGGACCGCTGGCTGCTGAGCGAGCTGCACGCGCTGGTCGACCAGACCACCCAGGCCATGGAGACCTACGACACCCAGCGCACCGGCAAGCTGCTCTCGGCGTTCGTGGACGATCTCTCCAACTGGTACGTCCGCCGCTCACGCCGCCGCTTCTGGCAGGGCGACAAGGCCGCGCTGCGCACCCTGCACGACGTGGTGGAGACGGTCACCCGGCTGATGGCGCCGCTCACACCGTTCATCACGGAGCGGGTCTGGCAGGACATGGTGGTGCCGGTCACCCCGGACGCGGTGGAGTCGGTGCATCTGGCGAGCTGGCCGCAGCCCGATCTCGCGGCGATCGACCCGGCGCTCTCGCAGCAGATGGCGCTGGTACGGAGGCTGGTGGAGCTGGGCCGCGCGACCCGGGCGGAGTCGGGTGTGAAGACCCGCCAGCCGCTCTCGCGCGCGCTGATCGCGGCGGCGGGCTTCGAGGCGCTCTCCCCGGAGCTGCGGGCGCAGATCACGGAGGAGCTGAACGTCTCCTCCCTGGCGACGCTCGCCGAGGTGGGCGGCTCGCTGGTCGACACGACGGCGAAGGCCAACTTCCGGGCGCTGGGCAAGCGGTTCGGCAAGGGCGTCCAGGCGGTGGCGAAGGCCATCGCGGACACGGACGCGGCGGCGCTGTCGCTGGCCCTGCGCGAGGGCAAGGCGACGGTGACGGTCGACGGCGATCCGGTGTCCCTCTCCCCGGAGGAGGTCATCATCACGGAGACCCCGCGCGAGGGCTGGTCGGTCGCCTCGGACTCGGGCGCGACGGTCGCGCTCGACCTGGAGATCACCCCGGAGCTGCGGCTCGCGGGACTGGCGCGTGACGCGATCCGGCTGATCCAGGAGGCGCGCAAGAACAGCGGCCTGGATGTCGCGGACCGTATCGCAGTCCGCTGGACGGCGACGGAGCCGTCCACGTTGGAGGCCCTCACCGAGCACACCCCGCTGATCTCGGACGAGGTCCTGGCGACGTCCTTCACGCCCGGCGCCCCGGACGACTCCTACGGCCCGCCGTTCACGGACGAGTCCCTGACCCTCACGTTCCATCTGCGCAAGTCCTGACACCCGGCGAAGGGGTGGGACGGGGGCTTCCTCCCCCGGCCCGCCCCTTCGTCTTTCCCACGCCCCGCTCCCCCGGTGCGGGAAGGTGACCGCTCCCTCGGCCGGGCCGCCGGGCACCGCGAAGCCGGTGCGCCCCAGGGGCAGTCGGCGGACCGACGGGCCCGCCCACGCCGCGCTCCGGGACCCGGGCACGGCAAAGGGCCGGGCCCGGGGAGATCCCCGGGCCCGGCCCTTCAGCCTGCCGACGGCTACGCGTTGTCCACGCGTACCCCTGTCAGTTGTCGTCCTCGTCGATCAGGAATCCCCGCATCGGCGACGGCGCCTGCTGCATCGGCTGCGGCGCCTGCGGCCGTACCGGTGCCATCGGCTGCGTCATCGCCGGGGACATCTGCTGCTGGCCGCCGTACGACGGGCCCGAGGGTCCGCCGTGGCCCATCGAGGGGCCGCCCATGCCGTGTCCCATCGCACCCGCTCCGGCCGGAGCCATCGACGGGGACGGCGGCAGCGAAGCGGTCGCCGGGGTACGCGGCGGGGCCAGCGAGTCGTCCGCCTGGGTCTCCAACTGACGGAGCTGGCTCTCCAGGTAGGACTTCAGACGGGTCCGGTACTCACGCTCGAAGCCACGCAGATCCTCGACCTTGCGCTCCAGCGTCGCGCGCGCGGACTCCAGCGAGCCCATCGCCACCCGGTGCTTCTCCTGCGCGTCCCGCTCCAGCGCGTCCGCCTTGGCGCGCGCGTCGCGCTCCAGACCCTCGGCGCGGCTGCGCGCCTCACCGACGATCTTGTTCGCCTCGGAGCGCGCCTCGGCGATCGCCTGGTCGGCGGTCTGCTGGGCGAGCGAGAGCACTCGGGCGGCGCTGTCGCCGCCGGGGCCCTGACCGGGCTGCTGCATCTGCGGGCCGTGGCCGCCCATGGGGCCGCCCATCGGTCCGCCCATGGGACCGCCCTGCATGGGACCACCCTGGCCCATCGGACCACCCTGGCCCATGGGGCCGCCCTGCATCGGGCCGCCCTGACCCATCGGTCCGCCCTGCATGGGACCGCCCTGCATCGGGCCGCCCTGACCCATGGGACCGCCCTGCTGCATGGGGCCACCCTGCATGCCGCCGGGGCCGTGCTGGCCGCGCGGGTCATGACCCTGCGGACCATGGCCGTGGCCACTCGGTCCGGCGGGAAGCTGCGGAGCGCCACCGGGGAGCTGGGGGGGACCCATCTGCGGCGGCTGCTGCTGAACCGGCGGTCCTGATATGGCGGCGGGGACAGGCGCACCGGGACGGTCCTGCTGTTCCGGAGGCTTGCGCATGCCCTGCTGCTGCTGGTTCTGCGCGGCGGCACGCGTCGCGGCGGCCAGCTTCGCGCGCAGATCCTCGTTCTCGCGGAGCAGGCGCGTCAGTTCGGCCTCGACCTCGTCGAGAAAGGCATCGACCTCGTCCTCGTCGTAGCCCTCTCGGAGGCGGACGGTCGTGAACTGCTTGTTCCGCACGTCCTCAGGGGTCAATGGCATCTCTTCTTCACCTCTACGTAGTCGTCGGCAGTCGGCAAGACCGTATCGTTCACATTCCCCTCGCAAGCGTGCTCACCAGCGAGATCAGGATGTAGACGATGATCATCAGAACGAAGAAGGACAGGTCGAGTGCCACGCCCCCGAGACGCAACGGCGGGATGAACCGCCGAAGAAGCTTGAGCGGTGGATCCGTGACAGTGTAGGTGGCCTCCAGAACGACCACCATCGCCTTGCCGGGCTGCCATGAGCGGGCGAACTGGAAGACGTAGTCCATGACCAACCGGAAAATAAGCACGATGAGGAAGCACATCAGCGCGATGTAGACCACCTGTAGTGCGACGCCCATCCCGCTGCTTCCCTCTCCCCTGGCTCACTCTGGTCCGGTCGTGCGCCGGGCCGTTCCCGCCGCGCGACCGGGTCGTTCCCGGTGCTGTGTTCCTAGCTCTGGTTGAAGAACCCGCCCTCTGCGATGCGGGCCTTGTCCTCCGCCGTGACATCGACGTTAGCAGGAGACAGCAGGAACACCTTCTGCGTCACCCGCTCAATGCTGCCATGGAGACCGAAGACAAGTCCCGCGGCAAAGTCGACAAGTCGCTTCGCATCGGTGTCGTCCATCTCCGTGAGATTCATGATCACCGGAGTGCCCTCGCGGAAGTGTTCCCCGATGGTACGGGCCTCGTTGTAGGTCCTCGGGTGCAATGTGGTGATGCGGTAAGGCTCCCGCTCGGACACGACCTTGGGCATGATCACCGGTGCGTTCTTCTCCAGACTCGGACGTTCAGGTGTGATAGATGCCACGGGGGCGATTCGTGCCGGACGCCCGATTTCCGCCCCCAGCGGTACCGGTTCGCGCTCGCGTTCACGTTGGGCGGGCGGCTGGACCACCCGCATCGGCTCTTCCCGCTCCCGTTCCCGCTCACGCTCCTGCTGGTGCACGGGCTGGTGGCGCCGGTGCTCCCGCTCGGGTTCCGGCTCGGGTTCGAAATCGTCATCGGGGTCAAAACCCCGGCCGTCGTACCCATCGTCCTCCACGAGGCCGAGGTAGACCGCCATCTTGCGCATCGCGCCGGCCATGCTCTGAGTCCTCCGCTCTGTGGTGGATCGGCCTCGTCACCAAGTGCCCGCGATCCACTAGGTCTGACCGCCTTTCGGCGGAAATGACCATATTTTCTGCTGTGGTCCGACTTGCTTCGCGACGTTACCCGAGCCGGGGTCGGACTCCGAGTACCGCCGTACCGACGCGAACATGTGTCGCTCCGGCCCTCACGGCGTCCTCAAGGTCCGCGCTCATCCCTGCCGAGACCATGTTCGCAGCCGGATGGTCCGCGCGCAGGCGGGATGAGAATTCCAGCAGCCGCTCGAACGCCGCCTGTTGCCGGCCCGCGTAGGGACCGGCGAGCGGCGCCACGGTCATCAGACCGCCGAGCCGCAGTCCTGGTGCCCCGGCCACCGCCGCGGCCAACTCCTCGATCCCGTCGGGCGCCACACCGCCGCGCGCGCCGCGCTCGCCGGACTCCGCGTCGAGTGCGACCTGGATCAGACAGAGCGGCTCACGTCCCGCGCGGACCGCCGCCGCGGAGAGGGCCGAGACCAGTCTGATCCGGTCGACGGACTGCACGACGTCGGCGTAAGAGACCACGGAACGGACCTTGTTCGTCTGCAATTGGCCGACAAAGTGCCACGTAAGCGACAAATCCGAACAATCACTGGCTTTGGGGGCGGCGTCCTGGTCCCGGTTCTCGGCCACGTGCCGTACGCCGAGTTCATGCAGCAGCCGTACATCGCTCGCCGGGTAGGTCTTGGTGACCACGATCAGGGTCACCTCCTCCCGCTTGCGCCCCGCCGCCGCGCAGGCGGAGGCGATACGTTCCTCCACCAGCGACAGATTCGCGGCGAGTTCGGTCCTGCGGTCGTTCATGTGCGATCAGTCCAGCCAGACATAGCCGGCGAGCCGCCCGGTCGTGCGGTCGCGACGGTACGAGTAGT
Source organism: Streptomyces sp. NPDC002018 (assembly GCF_042890865.1). NCBI lineage: Bacteria > Bacillati > Actinomycetota > Actinomycetes > Kitasatosporales > Streptomycetaceae > Streptomyces > Streptomyces sp. NPDC002018. The sequence goes on along the minus strand of NZ_JBIASO010000009.1, from coordinate 85,192 downwards.
GGTCGTCCGACTCCAGTGTGCAGACCGCGGAGCGCTGCCGGTCCACCACCCCCAGGGCCGCGAGCTGCGCGTGCACCCCCGCGGTGACATCGACGGCGGGGGTGGACCAACTGGTCTCGGACCAGGCCTCCGGTACCGCGGCGGCCACCTCGTCCCGCATCGCCGCCGGGACTTCGTAGCAGCGTCCGCAGACCGCGGGACCGGTGCGGGCGTGGATCCCGGACGGTTCGGCGCCCAGCGCGATCATGGCCTCGACGGCGGCCGGGACGACCCCGGCGACCAGGCCGGGACGTCCCGCGTGGGCGGCGGCCACGATCCCGGCGGCCGGATCGGCCAGCAGTACGGGAACGCAGTCCGCGGTGAGTACGGCGAGGACCGGCCCGCGCCGCCCGGTGACGATCGCGTCGACGGCCGGGATCTCCCCGTCCGCCCAGGGTCCTTCGACGACGGCGACCTCACGGCCGTGCACCTGGTTCATCCAGACGACCCGCGCCGGGTCGAGCGCCAGGGACTTCGCGGCGAGTTCGCGGTTGGCCCCTACGGCCCCGGGATCGTCGCCGACCGCGCCGCCGAGGTTGAGCTGCTCATACGGAGCGGCGCTCACCCCGCCCCACCGGTCGGTGAAGGCGAAGTGCGCGCCGCCGAGTGTCTCGTGCTGCCGTATCACTTCAAGAAGTCCGGAACGTCCAGCTCCTCGGCCTGGCTGTCCTGCTGGTAAGGACGGGCCGGGGGAACGTGCGGCGGGTGCACCGGCGAGAGGGGCTTCTCGTTGGCCACCGGGGCGGGGTCGTTCTTGAGCGGGCGGTCCTCGCGCGGCGGCACGGTGCCGAGTCCGCTCGTGGAGCGGCCGCTGTCCGAACGGGACGGGGCCGGCTGGTCGTCGCGCTTGCCCGCCGAGCCGAGCACGGTCTCGCGCCGGGCCGGGGGCTGTCCGCCGTCGAAGCCGGCCGCGATCACGGTGACCCGTACCTCGTCGCCGAGGGCGTCGTCGATGACCGCGCCGAAGATGATGTTGGCCTCGGGGTGGGCCGCCTCGCTCACGAGCTGGGCCGCCTCGTTGATCTCGAAGAGACCGAGGTCGGAACCGCCCGAGATGGAGAGCAGAACGCCCCGGGCGCCGTCGATGGACGCTTCCAGCAGCGGCGAGGAGATCGCCATCTCGGCGGCGGCCACCGCGCGGTCGTCGCCACGGGCCGAGCCGATGCCCATGAGCGCCGAGCCCGCCTCGGACATCACGGACTTGACGTCGGCGAAGTCGAGGTTGATCAGACCGGGGGTGGTGATCAGGTCGGTGATGCCCTGGACACCGGAGAGCAGGACCTGGTCGGCCGACTTGAACGCGTCGAGGACACTGACCTGGCGGTCCGAGATGGAGAGCAGCCGGTCGTTGGGGATGACGATGAGGGTGTCGACCTCTTCGCGGAGTTCGGCGATGCCGTCCTCGGCCTGGTTCGCGCGGCGACGGCCCTCGAAGGTGAACGGCCGGGTGACCACACCGATCGTGAGGGCCCCGAGCGAGCGGGCGATATTGGCGACGACGGGCGCGCCGCCGGTGCCGGTGCCGCCGCCCTCCCCGGCGGTGACGAAGACCATGTCGGCCCCCTTGAGGACCTCCTCGATCTCCTCACGGTGGTCCTCCGCCGCCTTGCGGCCGACGGCCGGGTTGGCGCCGGCGCCGAGGCCGCGGGTGAGTTCCCGGCCGACGTCGAGCTTGACGTCGGCGTCGCTCATGAGCAGGGCTTGCGCGTCGGTGTTGATCGCGATGAACTCGACGCCCTTGAGGCCGACCTCGATCATTCGGTTGATGGCATTGACACCACCGCCGCCGACACCGATGACCTTGATGACTGCGAGGTAGTTCTGCGGTGCTGCCACGTCGAAGGCCTCTCGCCTCGAGTTACGTGTCGCCGCTCCGCCGATGTGGCGCCGCGACGACTGATGCCGATGGGACGGTCCGAAACGCCGACCCAAACCCTGACGTTGAAGTTCAGGGTTACCAGTGTGTCCGCTTCTTGGACTCTTCCGAACAGGACACTAAGTCGACAAGTGGCGCACGTTCAACGAACACGCCGAACCTCCCGTTTTTCTTTTCACCCTATGTGATCACCCATAGCGCTGACCAACCAGGGTGCTGGCCAGCGCATATGTCCGTCAACTCCCCGACGCGGCAGGCGCGGTGGGAGCACTCACATCGAAGTACCCGGCCTCGGGGGCCGCTTTCATCAGAGCGGTGAGCGCACGTGCCTTGGCCGCGCCGTCCTCGGCACTTCCCCACATCACCGTACGGCCGCCGGTCAGCCCCAAGGAGATCGAGTCGTACGAACGGACCCGGACCCTCCTGGTGTCCCCGGCCACTTTCCCGGGGAGTTCACTTCTGACCCGCACCGCTTCGAGTACCAGCCGGTCGGTTCCGAAGCGCCGCGGAGCCGTCGACCGATCCACTGTCAATTCGAGGCGGGCGACGCCCGGGGGCGCCTTCTCCACCTCGGCGAAACGTACACCGCTCCGGTCCACTTCGATGAACTTTCGGCCCTCTTCGATGAGCAGGACAGGCTTTCGTTCGATCACTTTCAGACGGATTCCATGGGGCCAGGAACGAGCCACCTCGACCGAGTCGATACGGGGCAGCTTCCGCCGGAGCCTGGCCTCGATCCCGTCCGTGTCCACGGAAATGAGCGGGGCCCCGACCGGAACGGCCGCGGCGGCCTCGACCTCGCCACGGGTGAGCACCCGGGTACCCGACGTGCTCACCCGCTCGACCCGCAGCCAATCCGAGCCGTACAGCGCCCAGGTGCCGCCCGCGAGCAGCACACTCGCCATGATCAGTACGATCATCATCCGGCGGCCCGGCAGCCGGAACCGGCGGTCCGCCGGCCCCTGGGGAGGGTGGCCGGACGCCGGCCGCGGTCGTGCGCCGCGCTCGGCGGTCGTCGGTCCGGCCACGCTCCCCTGCCTCCCTATGCCTGACGGCGTGCGGCGATCGCCTCGTACACCATGCCGACCAGCAGCTCGTCGGCGTCCCTGCGGCCGAACTCGGCGGCTGCGCGGGACATCTCGTACAACCGGTGCGGATCGGCGAGCACCGGAAGGACCTGGCTCTGGACCCACTCGGGCGTGAGGTCGGCGTCGTCGACCAGCAGGCCGCCGCCGGCCTTCACCACCGGCTGGGCGTTGAGCCGCTGTTCGCCGTTGCCGATCGGCAACGGGACATAGGCGGCGGGCAGCCCGACGGCGGAGAGTTCGGCGACGGTCATCGCGCCCGCGCGGCAGAGCATCATGTCGGCCGCCGCGTACGCGAGATCCATCCGGTCCACATACGGTACCGGGATGTAGGGCGGCATTCCGGGCATGTTGTCCACGCGCGGCATTTCATTCTTGGGACCGACCGCGTGCAGGATCTGGATACCGGAGCGCTGGAGCACCGGAGCGATCTGCTGGATCACCTCGTTGAGCCGGCGTGCGCCCTGCGAGCCGCCGGAGACGAGCAGCGTCGGCAGGTTGGGGTCGAGCCCGAAGGCGGCACGCGCCTCGGGGCGTACCCGCGCCCGGTCGAGGGTGGCGATGGTACGGCGCAGCGGGATCCCGATGTACCGGGCGCCCCGCAGCTTGCTGTCCGGGGTGGAGACGGCCACCGCGGCCGCGTACCGCGAACCGATCTTGTTGGCCAGCCCCGGCCTCGCGTTGGCCTCATGGACGATGATCGGCACCCCGAGCCGCTTCGCCGCCAGATAGCCGGGCAGGGCGACATAGCCGCCGAAGCCCACCACGCAGTCGGCCTTGGTGCGCTCCAGGATCTGCTCGGCCGCCTTGATGGTGCCGCGCAGCCGCCCGGGGACGGTGATCAGCTCCGGTGTGGGCTTGCGCGGCAGCGGTACGGCGGGGATCAGCCCCAGCTCGTAGCCCCGCTCGGGAACGAGCCTGGTCTCCAGGCCGCGCTCCGTGCCGAGGGCCGTGATCCCCACGGTGGGGTCCTGCCTGCGCAGGGCGTCCGCGAGGGCGAGCGCGGGCTCGATGTGGCCGGCGGTCCCCCCACCGGCGAGTACGACATGCACCGAAATTCACCGCTCTCCGGACGGACGCTTCTTGACGCGCCGTCTCATCGTCTTCCATCTCACCCCGGGCCGCCGCATGGCCAGGGCCGCCTTCGCGGCGGGATCCTCCCGCGCGAACGCGATCAGCAGCCCGATAGCGAACATGGTCGGCAGCAGGGCGGACCCTCCGTAGGAGAACAGCGGGAGCGGGACTCCGGCGATCGGCAGCAGACCGAGCACCGCACCGATGTTGACCACGGCCTGGGCCGTGATCCAGGTGGTCACACCTCCCGCTGCGTACCTCACGAAGGGATCCTCCGTGCGTCCGGCCACGCGGATACCCGCATAGCCTAGAGCCGCGAAGAGGGCGAGCACCGACAGCGTCCCCGCCAGCCCCAGTTCCTCCCCGGTGATGGCGAAAATGAAGTCGGTGTGCGGTTCGGGCAGTTGGCCCCACTTTTCCACACTCGCGCCGAGGCCGGAACCGAACCATCCGCCGGAAGCCAGGGCGTAGATTCCGTGGACCGCCTGCCAGCACTCGCCCTTCGGTCCCAGATCGATCGCGCCGACGCACGCGAACCGGGAGAGCCGGTTCTCGCTGGTCTTGATCAGTACGAAGGCGACCAGCGAGGCGAAGGCCAGCACCCCGGCGAAGAGCCTGGTGGGAGCGCCGGCCAGCCAGAGCAGACCGAAGAGGATGGCGGTGAGGATGATCGCCGTACCCATGTCGCCGCCGAGCATGATCAGCCCGAGCAGCATGAAGGTGACGGGCACGAGCGGCACCAGCAGATGCTTCCACTGGGACAGCAGGCGCTTGTCCTGTTTGCGGGCGAGCAGATCGGCGCCCCAGAGGATCAGCGCGAGTTTGCCGAACTCGCTGGGCTGGAGCTGGAACGGGCCGCCGAGATAGATCCAGTTCTGGTTGCCGTTGACGGACCGCCCTATCCCGGGGATCTGGACGAGCACCATCAGGAAGACCGCGCCGACCAGCAGCGGATAGGAGAGCGCCCGGTGGAGCTTGGTCGGCATCCGGGAGGCCAGCAGCAGCAGTCCGGCGCCGAGGACCACCGCGAGGAACTGCTTGCGGAAGAAGTAGGTCGAGGGCAGGGAGAGCTGGAGCGCGTAGATCATCGACGCGGAGTACACCATCACCAGACCGAGCACGGTGATCAGCAGCCCGCTGCCGATGATCAGGTAGTACGCGGTCAGCGGACGGTCCCAGGCGCGGCGCGCGCGCTCGTACAGGCGCCTCGGGCCACCGCCCCGGGGCGGGCGGGGGACGCCCGTCCTGCCGCCCGCCCTGCGGGCCGCGGGGGGACGGCGTACGGCGGCTCCCACCGCCCGGCCGCGCAGCGCGAGCCCCTGTCCGAGGCCGGTCAGGGGGCCTGGGCGGCCCGCTCGCGGACCGCGGGCGGTGGTGCCGACGGGCGGGCCCGCGAGCACGGGCCCGCCCGTCAGACCCCAGCGGTGGAGCGCGGGACGCGGGCCCGGAGGCCGTCCCGACGGCCGTGGCGGATCGGCCCGGGGGCTCCGCGGGCGCGCGTCATGGGACGGGACACCGGTCCCGGGACCGCCGTGCGCCCCGCCCCCGGAGGGGCCGGGCCCCGCGGCGGGATACGGTCCGCCGCGGCCGGTACCCTCCCGGCGGCCCGGGTCGGTGAAGATCCGCCGGACGGGCCTTCGGTCCGCGGTGTCGTCGGCCGGCATCGTCGCTGTCCCCTCCAGTCGTGCCTGGCGCGGCTGCCGGGGATCCGGGGCCCGCGGCGTCACCACGGGTGTCGCGGCCCCCGGGACGGCCCGGCACGAGGGCCGGGCCGGTCAGGCGTGCTCGGCGGCGAGTGCGTGTACCGCGTCCGCGAACGCCTCGCCTCGCTTGTTGTAGTTGACGAACATGTCCATCGAGGCGCAGGCCGGGGCCATCAGTACCGTGTCCCCCGGCTGTGCGAGCCGTGCCGCTTCGCGGACCGCCGCCGACATCGCCCCAGTGTCGGTCCGGTCGAGGTCCACGACCGGGACTTCGGGGGCGTGTCGCGCGAGGGCTTCCGCGATCAGCGCGCGGTCGGCGCCGATCAGGACGACCCCGCGCAGCCGCTTCGCCGACGCCACGACGAGTTCGTCGAAGGTCGCGCCCTTGGCGAGGCCGCCGGCGATCCAGACGATCGGGTCGTACGCCGCCAGGGAGGCCTCGGCGGCATGGGTGTTGGTCGCCTTGGAGTCGTCGACGTAGGTGATTCCGGCGACCTCCGCCACCCGCTCGATCCGGTGGGGATCGGGGCGGAAGGAGCGCAGTCCGTCGCGTACGGCGGCGGGTTCCACACCGAAGGCGCGGGCCAGGGCCGCCGCGGCGAGGGCGTTGGCGATGTTGTGCGGCGCCGGTGGCTGGACGTCGGAGACCTGGGCGAGCTCCTGGGCCCGCTCCCGGCGGTTCTCCACGAAGGCCCGGTCGACCAGGATGCCGTCCACGACGCCGAGTTGGGACGGCCCGGGGGTGCCGAGGGTGAAGCCGATCGCGCGGCAGCCCTCCTCGACGTCGGCCGCCCGCACCAGTTCCTCGGTGGCCGGGTCGGCCGCGTTGTAGACACAGGCGACGGCATTGCCCTCGTAGATACGGCCCTTGTCGGTGGCGTACGCCTCCATCGAGCCGTGCCAGTCGAGATGGTCGGGGGCGAGATTGAGCACCGCCGCGGAGTGGGCGCGCAGGCTCGGCGCCCAGTGGAGCTGGTAGCTGGAGAGTTCCACGGCGAGTACGTCGTACGTCTCCTCGCCGGTGACGGCGTCCAGCAGCGAGACACCGATATTGCCGACGGCCGCCGTGCGCAGCCCCGCGGCCGTCAGGATCGAGGCGAGCATCCTGACGGTCGTGGTCTTGCCGTTGGTGCCGGTGACGGCGAGCCAGGGGGCCGCCCCGGGGCCGCGCAGCCGCCAGGCCAGTTCGACATCGCCCCAGATCTCCACCCCGGCCGCCGCGGCGGCCGCGAAGAGGGCCTTGTCCGGCCGCCAGCCAGGAGCGGTGACGACCAGCTCGGTGGCCTCGGGCAGGGTGTCCCCGTCCCCGAGGCGCACCGTGATCCCGAGCCGCTCCAGCCCGGCCGCCTGAGCGCGGGAGCGCTCGTCGTCCCCGTCGTTGACGACGGTGACCTCGGCGCCGAGACCGTGCAGGACCCGGGCCGCCGGGACCCCGGACACCCCGAGACCCGCGACGGTGACCCTCTTGCCGTTCCAGTTCACTTCTCGGCCGCCCAGCCCGCGTAGAAGAGCCCCAGACCCACGATCACACACATGCCCTGAATGATCCAGAACCGCACCACCACAAGGACTTCGGACCACCCCTTGAGTTCGAAGTGGTGCTGGAGCGGCGCCATCCGGAAGACCCGCTTGCCGGTCATCTTGAAGGAGCCGACCTGGATGACCACGGACATCGTGATCATCACGAACAGACCGCCGAGGAGCGCGATCAGGAACTCCGTACGGGAGCAGATCGCGAGCCCGGCGAGCGCGCCGCCGAGCGCGAGCGAGCCGGTGTCCCCCATGAAGATCTTGGCGGGCGAGGTGTTCCACCACAGGAAGCCGAAGCAGGAGCCCATCAGGGCGGACGCGACGACCGCGAGATCGAGCGGATCCCGTACCTCGAAACAGGCGTTGGGGTTGGTCAGGGTGGCCGCGTTGGCACAGGACTCCTGGAACTGCCAGAGCCCGATGAACGTGTACGCGCCGAAGACCATCACCGAGGCGCCGGTGGCGAGACCGTCCAGTCCGTCGGTGAGATTCACACCGTTGGACATCGCGAGGATCATGAACAGCGCCCAGACCACGAACAGCACCGGGCCGATCGACCAGCCGAAGTCCATGATGAACGACAGCCTGGTGGAGGCGGGGGTGTTGCCGCGGTAGTCGGCGAACTGGAGCGACAGCACCGCGAAGGCGATACCGACGATGAGCTGGCCCGCCATCTTCGCCTTGGCCCGCAGACCCAGCGAACGCTGTTTCACGATCTTGATGTAGTCGTCCAGGAACCCGACCAGGCCCATGCCCGCCATCAGGAACAGGACCAGCACCCCCGAGAAGGTCGGGTCCTCGCCCGTGATCACCTTGGCCAGGGCGTAGGCGATCAGTGTGGCGATGATGAAGGAGATGCCGCCCATGGTGGGCGTGCCCTTCTTGCTGCCATGCGTGCGCGGGCCGTCGTCCCGGATGAACTGCCCGTATCCCTTGCGGGCCAGGAGCTTGATCAGCAGCGGAGTGCCGATCAGGGTCAGGAAGAGCCCGATGGCTCCCGCGAAGAGGATCTGCCTCATCGGCCGGCGACCTCGCCCTCGCTGGCGTTCTCGAGCAGTGCCAGGGCGACCCGTTCAAGACCGGCCGACCTGGAAGCCTTCACCAGCACGACGTCTCCCGGACGCAGCTCACTGCGCAACAGGTCGACCGCCGCCCGCGCGTCGGACACGTGCACCGACTCCTCACCCCACGAACCCTCGTTGTAAGCGCCCAATTGCAGCCAGGACGCTTCCCTGCCCCCGACTGCCACGAGCTTGCTGACGTTGAGCCGGACGGCGAGCCGTCCGACCGCGTCGTGCTCGGCGAGCGAGTCGTCCCCCAGCTCGGCCATCGGGCCGAGCACCGCCCACGTACGGCCCCCCGCGGCCCGTGAGGCACCGCCCATGGCGACCAGCGCGCGGAGCGCCGCTCTCATGGATTCGGGATTCGCGTTGTAGGCGTCGTTGACGATCGTCACGCCGTCCGCGCGCTCGGTGACCTCCATACGCCAGCGGGAGAGGGTTCCCGCCTCGGAGAGCGCCACGGCGATCTCGTCGACGGACATGCCCAACTCATGGGCGACGGCGGCCGCGGCGAGCGCGTTCGACACGTGGTGCTCACCGTACAGCCGCAGTGTCACGTCGCTGCACCCGGAGGGTGTTCGAAGCAGGAAAGAGGGCTGTCCGGACCCGGTGAGACGGACGTTCTCTGCCCGTACGTCTGCTTCGCCCGCCTCTCCGAACAGCAGGACGCGCGCCTTGGTGCGCGAGCTCATGGCGCGGACGAGCGGATCGTCGGCGTTGAGCACCGCCACGCCGCCCTCGGCCGCGGACGGCAGGGACTCCACCATCTCGCCCTTGGCCAGGGCGATCTGCTCACGGCCGCCGAACTCCCCGATGTGGGCGGTGCCGACGTTCAGGACGAGGCCGATCCTGGGCGGGACGAGTCCGGTGAGGTAGCGGATGTCGCCGATGTAGCGCGCGCCCATCTCCAGGACGAGGAAGCGGGTGTCCTCGACGGCCCGCAGAGCCGTCACGGGGAGACCGATCTCGTTGTTGAGATTGCCTTCCGGCCACACGGTGGGCCCGAGGCGGCAGAGCAGTTGTGCGATCAGATCCTTGGTACTGGTCTTGCCGGCGGAGCCGGTGAGGGCGACGGTGGTGGCGCCGAGGCGGTCGACGACGGCGCCGGCGAGGGCGCCGAGGGCCTGGACGACATCGTCGACGACCAGGGCGGGCACGCCGAGGGGGCGGGTGGCCAGGACGGCCACCGCGCCCGCGGCGACGGCACGCTCCGCGTAGTCGTGACCGTCGACGCGCTCGCCCGCGAAGGCGGCGAAGAGACTGCCGGGCTCGACCGCGCGGGAGTCGTACACAACGGATCCGGTGACCCGGACGGACTGATCCGGTATGTCGTGCGGCTGCCCGCCGACGATGGCGGCGATCTCGGCGAGGGAGAGGGCGATCACTGGGTCATCCCTGACTGTTGTTCTCGTGGCGGTGCGCGTGGTGCTGCTCGTGATGCGGGTCGGCGCGGTGCTCCTGACCGGGTTCGTGTGCTGTCGCGGGGCGCAGGGAGCGCTCGATGGCCTCGCGCAGGACCTGGCGGTCGTCGAAGGCGCGTACCACCCCGGCGATGTCCTGGCCCTGCTCATGGCCCTTGCCCGCGACCAGTACGGTGTCGTCGGGCCGGGCGCGGGAGACCACGGCGCTGATCGCGGAGGCACGGTCGGCGTCGACCAGGACGTCGCCGCGCTCGTGGACCGGCACCTCGGCGGCGCCGGCCAGCATCGCGGCGAGGATCGCGAGCGGGTCCTCGGAGCGGGGGTTGTCGGAGGTCAGTACGGCGGTGTCGGCGAGCCGGGCGGCGGCGGCGCCCATGGGCCCGCGTTTGCTCTCGTCGCGGTCGCCGCCGCAGCCGAGGACGATATGCACCTTGCCCTTGGTGACCTTGCGCAGGGAGCGCAGGACCGATTCGACGGCGTCCGTCTTGTGGGCGTAGTCGACGACGGCGAGATAGGGCTGGCCCGCGTCCACACGCTCCAGCCGGCCCGGCACCCCGGGCACCGCGGCGATCCCGTCCGCGGCGGTGTGCGGGTCGATCCCGGCCACCGCCAGGGTGACGACCGCGGCCAGGGTGTTGGCGACGTTGAACGGGCCGGGCAGCGGCGCCTCGGCCCGGACGCGCTCGCCGGCGGGGCCGATCGCGGTGAAGGTGGAGCCGTGCGAGCCGACCTCGACCTCCTCGGCGCGCCAGTCGGCGTCCGGGTGGCCCTCCGCGGAGAAGGTGGTGATGGGGACGGTCGCCTCGACCGCGAGCCTGCGGCCGTACGGGTCGTCGAAGTTCACCACGCCGGTCCTGCTGCGCTCCGGGGTGAACAGCCGCGCCTTCGCCTGGAAGTAGTCCTCCATCCCGGAGTGGAACTCCATGTGCTCCGGGCTGAGGTTGTTGAAGACGGCGACGTCGAAGACGCAGCCGTCGACCCGGCCGAGCACCAGGGCGTGGCTGGAGACCTCCATGGCGACGGAGTCGACACCGCGCTCCCGCATGACGGCGAAGAGCGCCTGGAGGTCGGTGGCCTCCGGGGTGGTGCGCTCCGACTTGATGCGCTCGTCACCGATCCGCATCTCCACGGTGCCGATCAGGCCCGTACGGTGACCGGCGCCGCGCAGTCCGCCCTCGACCAGATACGCCGTGGTGGTCTTGCCCGAGGTGCCGGTGATACCGATCTGGAGCAGATCGGGGCCGGGGTGCCCGTAGATCTCGGCGGCGAGTTCCCCCATGCTGCCGCGCGGGTCGGGGACGACCAGGACGGGCAGTCCGGTGGCCCTGGCACGCTCGGCGCCCGCCGGGTCGGTGAGCACGACGGACGCGCCGAGGTCGGCGGCCTGGGCCGCGAAGTCGGCGCCGTGGAAGCGGGCGCCGGGCAGGGCCGCGTACACGTCTCCCGGGCGTACCGCGCGTGAGTCATGGGTGATGCCGGTCGCTTCCCCGGGGGTCACCCGCCTGCCGGGGCCCGTTCCGGCCGCCGGTGCCGGTACCTCCCCCGGGCTCGGTGCCTCGGCTCCCAGCCGGGCGGCCAGCTCCGCGAGGGAGGTCGGGCGGACCCGTTCCGGGCGGGGCGTCCCCGGCTGGTTCACAGGGGCGTCCTCGGGGGTGGTTCGGTACTGATCAGCTTGTGGCACGGCGGTGAGCGTACCGGGCTCCGCGGGCCGCGGGCCAAGTGAGGGGGCCTCCTGCGCGGCGCGTTCCGGGTGGTTCCCCGAATCGGGGGTGATCGTTGTCACTGGCGCTTTCCCTGGGGTCACTCGCCGGGTTTGAAGGTCACCGGCAGCCTGGCGGGTTTACTGCCGGTCGGTTCGACCTGCAGGGTCTTGAGAGCGAACTCCATGACCTTTTTGTAGATGGGTCCGCAGATCTGCCCGCCGAAGTAGCTGCCCTTCGTCGGGTTCTGGATGGCGCAGTAGACCGTGATCTGCGGTTCGTCGGCGGGCGCGAAGCCCGCGAAGGAAGCGGTGTAGCCCTTGTAGCGGCCCAGGTCCGGGTCGACCCGGTTGGCCGTACCCGTCTTGCCCGCGACGCGGTAGCCGGGGATACGGGCCTTGGTGCCCGTGCCCTCCTCGTTGCCGACGACCGACTCCAGCATGGTGGCGACGGTCTTCGCGGTCCTCTCGCTGACCACGCGGGTCTTCTTGGGCGCGGGGGCGGGGGTGAAGCGTCCGTCGGGGCCCGTCGAGCCGCGGATGAGCGTGGGTTCGATCCGTACGCCGCCGTTGGCGATGGTCGAGTAGACCGAGGCGGCCTGCATGGCGTTGAGCGAGAGGCCCTGGCCGAAGGGGATCGTGTACTGCTGCGAGGTGGACCAGTCCTCGGGCTTGGCGAGGATGCCCTGGGTCTCGCCCGGGTAGTCCAGGCCGGTGGGCCGGCCGATGCCGAACTTGGTCAGATAGGAGTGGAGGACCTTGTTGGCCTCGGGCTGGGTCCTGCCGAGCTGGCCGGTCGCCAGGATGGTCCCGATGTTGGAGGACTTGGCGAGGACGCCGTTGAGCGTCAGGTACCAGGTCGGGTGGTCGATGTCGTCCTTGAAGAGCCGGTCGCCGCGGTGCAGCCGGTTGGGGACGACGACATGGGTGCCCGGGGTGGCGGCCTTCTCCTCCAGTACGGCGGCCATCGACATGACCTTGCTGGTGGAGCCGGGCTCGTACACGTCCTGGAGCGCCGCGTTGCCCATGGCGGCGGCGTCGGCCTGGGAGAGGTCGTTGGGGTCGAAGCCGGGGGCGTTGGCCATGGCGAGGACCTCACCCGTCCTGGTGTTCTGCACCATGACATAGCCGCGGTCCGCCTTGGAGGCGCGCACCTGGTCCGAGATGGCCTGCTGGGCCGCCCACTGGATGTCCCGGTCGATGGTCAGCTCGATGTCGGAGCCGGGCACCGCCGGTTTCTCCCGGGAGCTGGCGGTGGGGACCCGGCGGCCGCCGGACTGGGCGTAGGTGACCTCGCCGTCCTCTCCGGCCAGCTCCTTGTCGAGCATGGACTCGACCCCGCCCGCGCCATGGCCCGCGGCGTTGACGTATCCCAGTATCCCGGCGGCGAGGTCGCCGTTGGGGTACACCCGCTTGCTGCTGGCCTCCTGGAAGACACCGGCCAGCACACTGACGCCCGTGCCGTTCCTGGTGCCGGTGCCGCCCGCCGTACCGTCCGTGTCCGCCTCCCTGGCCTCTTCCTCCTTGCTGGCCTTCCGGGCGAGGACGCTCTTGAGGTCCTTGATCTGGTTCCAGACCTGGGGCGTCTGGCGGTGGGCCAGGACGGTGTAGCGGGACTTGGGGGTCCTGAGCTTCTTCACGAGCGTGCCGGTCTCGGCGCCGAGGATGGGCGCGAGCAGCGCCGCCGCCTTCTCGGGAGCGTCGGGGATTTTGCTGAACTCGCGGGTGAACATGTACGGGTCGGCGGTGATGTCGTACGCGTCCACGCTGGTGGCGAGGGCGATCCCGGAGCGGTCGGTGATCTCGCCGCGCTCCGCGTCGATCCGGTGGCTGAGATAGCGGCTCTTCTCGGCCTTGGCGGCGTAGGCGCTCGCGTCGACGGCCTGTACCTGGAGCAGCCGGACGACGAACACCAGCATGACCAGGGTCAGGGCGAGGCTGACCAGGCGCAGCCGGGGGCGCGGGCTGCCCAGCCGGATCCGCTGCGGCGGGGCCGTACCGGCGCGCGGCCTGCGCGCCGGGGGCCGGCCCGCGGGGCGGTTCCGGCCGGGGCCGCCGGAGCGCGCGGGGCCCGGCACCCGGCGGCGCGGTGGTTCCTTGGAGGGCACGGGGTCACCTGCCGGGGGTTGTCGGGGCCGGGGTGCCGGTTCCCGGCGCGGGAGCCTGCCGCACGCCCGTGGAGCCGTACGGGGAGGGCTGGGGCGCCGGTACGGAGACAGCGGCCGAGGGCGTGGGGAGGACCGGCGCGGGCGGGGCGGCGGGGACCGGCGGGGCGGGGACGACGGGCGCCGCCGTGGCGGTGAGCGGCGGTGTCCGCTCCATGGCGGAGGGCCGCACGAACGGCTGTAGGGCGGGCTCCGCCGGGCTCGGCTCCCCGCTCCCGCCGGGGACCCCGCGCACCGTGCCGTCCGGGTCGAGGAAGGCGGGGCTGCCACCGGGCACCATGCCCAGCTCACGGGCGCGGCGCTCCAGGGCGTACGGGGCGGAGTGGGCGTCGACGTCCTTCTGGAGCGCCTGCTGTTCGTCGGTGAGGTCGGTGGTCCGCTTCTTGAGTTCGCTCAGCCGGAACGAGCCCTCGTTGAGGGACGAGTTCAGCAGCAGCAGGGTGATCAGTCCGCCGCCGAGGAGCAGGACGACCAGCAGGACGAAGGGGGTGCGGGCCGCCGAGCTGGACCCGGCGGGCATGAGCTGGGAGAGCCGGGCCGCCCGCCCCTTCAACTGCTTGGCCGGTCGGCTCACAGAGCGTCCTCCCGGATCCGCTGCGCCCCCCGCAGCCGGGCCGGAGCGGCGCGGCGGTTCTCGGCGACCTCTTCCTCCGTGGGGAGTTCGGCGCCGCGGGTGAGCAGTTTCAGACGGGGCTGGTAGCGCTCGGGCACGACGGGCAGACCGGGCGGCGCGGTGGTGGCGGCGCCCGCCGCGAGGACCTGCTTGACCAGGCGGTCCTCCAGCGAGTGGTAGGAGAGGACGGCGATCCGGCCGCCGACGGCGAGCCTGCCCACGGCCGCGGGGATCGACCGCTCCAGGACGGCCAGCTCTCCGTTGACCTCGATCCGCAGGGCCTGGAAGGTGCGCTTGGCGGGGTTGCCGCCGGTGCGCTTGGCGGCCTGGGGCAGGGCGTCACGGATCAGTTCGACCAGCCGGGCGCTGCGGGTGAAGGGCTCCTTCTCCCGCTCCTTGACCACCGCGGAGACGATGCGCCTGGCCTGCTTCTCCTCGCCGTACGCGCGCAGGATCCGCACCAGCTCACCGGGCGGATAGGTGTTGAGCACCTCGGCCGCGCTGACCCCGGCCGTCTGGTCCATCCGCATGTCGAGCGGGGAGTCCTGGGCGTAGGCGAAGCCGCGGTCCGCCTCGTCGAGCTGCATCGAGGAGACGCCGAGGTCGAAGAGGACGCCCTGGACCCGGGGGGTGCCCAGCCGGTCGAGCACCTCGGGCAGTTCGTCGTAGACGGCGTGGACGAGGGTGGCGCGGTCCGCGTACGGGGCGAGCCGCTCACCGGAGAGCCGCAGCGCCTCCTGGTCGCGGTCGAGCGCGACCAGCCGCACGTCGGGGAAGGCGGCGAGCAGCGCCTCGCTGTGGCCGCCGAGACCGAGGGTGCAGTCCACGACGACCGCGCCGGGCTCGGTGAGCGCGGGGGCCAGCAGATCGAGGCACCGCTGGAGCATCACCGGAACGTGCCGGACCTGGTTCATACCCACCGCTCCTCACGGGGGGCGCCGGGGGCGCCCCGCCGGTGTTCCGCGGGCGCGCGGCCTTCCGTGACTCGCTCGCTGCGCTCGCTCATGCGCCCTCTCAGGTCCGGCGCGGCGGTACACACAGCCGGGTCTTCGCCCCGCTCGGAAGGGGAGGTGGTCCGCCGGCGCCGGAAAGGGCGTCGGCCGACCGTCGAGCGGGAGGAGGCCGAGCCGCACGTTCGCCGCACTCGCGGGAATTCGGAATGTGTCCGGGCCGGGCCCGGGGACTTCGCGCCACTTTAGTCCACCGGTACACGGGGTTCCCGGTCAACCGACCGGTCAGCGCGTCGCCGGGGTCGCTCTCCACAAGTCCATAAACGCCACAATCCACTCGTTCGGCTCCACGGTACTCACACGTGTGGGGTAGGTCACACCATGCCGAGTTGACGTTCTTTGTCCCTTCTCACCCAGGGCCTCAGCGCCGCCGGACCATTACCGTCGTAGGTATGTCGACTTCCGCACATCTCCCCGCAGAGCCCGCCGCGGCTCCCGCCGGTGCGGCACGCACCGGAGGAACGGTCACCGACCGTCTCGTAGAGGCGAACCACCGCTACGCCGCCGGGTTCGACGACCCGGGAATGGACGCGCGGCCCGTGCTCCGGGTCGCCGTCGTCGCCTGCATGGACGCCCGGCTCGACCTGCACGACGCCCTGGGACTCTCCCTGGGCGACTGTCACACCATCCGCAACGCGGGCGGCGTGGTCACCGACGACGTCGTCCGCTCCCTCACCATCAGCCAGCGCGCGCTCGGCACCCGCAGCGTGGTGCTGATCCACCACACCGGCTGCGGCCTGGAGAGCCTCACCGAGGACTTCCGGCACGAACTGGAGATGGAGGTGGGGCAGCGGCCGTCCTGGGCCGTGGAGGCGTTCCGCGACGTCGACCAGGACGTACGGCAGTCGATGCGGCGGATCAGGACCTCCCCCTTCCTGCCGCACACCGACGACATCCGCGGATTCGTCTTCGACGTGAAGACGGGCCTGCTGCGAGAGATCGACCCGGCCGCATGAGCGTCTCCGGAACCGGCGTGTGAGCGCCATCGGAACCGGATGAACGGCAAAGCCGACATATCCCACCCACTTATCCACAGGCGAGTGACACGAAGCGGTAACGGCAACAAGAATGCGTCTGTGACAACGTTCCGGAACTTTCCGGAGCCGGTGTCCGTGTTTCGGGGTGGGCCGGGCCGTCCGATGAGCATCGGCCCGTGGAAAGGGCCGAGGAGGGCCGGGTGACGACCTATGACGATCGAGCGAGCCTCACTGATCTGACCACCACAGCGGAGCGTGTCCGCACATCGGTGGAGGGTGTGATCGAGGGCAAGCCAGAGGTCGTACGGCTTTCGCTGACCGTGCTCCTCGCCGAGGGACATCTTCTGATCGAGGATGTCCCCGGCGTGGGCAAGACCATGCTGGCCAAAGCGCTGGCGCGTTCCATCGACTGTTCGGTGCGGCGTATCCAGTTCACTCCCGACCTGCTGCCGTCGGACATCACCGGGGTGTCCATATACGACCAGCAGCGGCGGGACTTCGAGTTCAAACCGGGTGCGATCTTCGCCCAGATCGTGATCGGCGACGAGATCAACCGCGCCTCGCCCAAGACCCAGTCGGCACTGCTGGAGTCCATGGAGGAGCGCCAGGTCACCATCGACGGGCAGACCTATGAACTGCCCAGCCCCTTCATGGTGGTGGCCACACAGAACCCGGTCGAGATGGAGGGGACGTACCCCCTCCCCGAGGCGCAGCGCGACCGCTTCATGGCCCGGGTGTCGATCGGATACCCCAGCCCCGAGGCCGAGTTGCAGATGCTGGACGTGCACGGCGGGATCTCCCCGCTGGACGACCTCCAGCCGGTGGCCCACGCGCACGACATCGTGAAGCTGATCGACGCGGTGCGTACGGTCCATGTCGCCGAATCCGTACGGCGCTATGCCGTGGAGCTGGTCGGGGCGACCCGTCACCACGCTGATCTCAGGCTCGGTGCCTCGCCGCGCGCCACGCTCCATCTGCTGCGCGCGGCGAAGGCCGCCGCCGCGCTGAGCGGGCGGGAGTACGCGCTGCCCGACGACGTCCAGGCGCTGGCCGTCGCGGTGCTCTCCCACCGGCTGCTGCCCACGGCCCAGGCACAGCTGAACCGCCGCACCGCCGAGCAGGTCGTGCTGGAGATCCTCCAGCGCACCCCCGTGCCCACCGCGGACGGCGGTCATACCCAGGGCAGCCCGGCGCCCGGGGGACCGGCCGGGCCGCTCTACGGCCGGCAGGCCGGCGTACGGCGGCTGTGATGGCGTCCGGGGGGCCGGCCGCGGTGGACGGCGAGGACAGGGGCGGGCTGCGGCCCGCGCTGTCCGGACTGACCACGCGCGGCCGGTCGTTCCTCGCCGCCGGAATCGCGGCGGTGGTCTGCGCCTTCGTCCTGGGCCAGTCGAATCTGCTCCAGGTGGGTTTTCTGCTCACCGCGCTGCCGCTGATCTGTGTGGCGGTCCTTTACCACACGCGCTACCGGGTGGCGGGCAGCAGACGGCTCTCGCCGTCCCGGGTCCCCGCCGGTTCCGAGGCGCGGGTGCATCTGCGGATGGACAATGTCACGCGGATGCCCACCGGGCTGCTGATGCTCCAGGACCATGTGCCGTATGTGCTGGGTCCGCGCCCCCGGTTCGTGCTCGACCGGGTGGAGCCGGGCGGCCGGCGTGAGGTGTCCTACCGGGTCCGCTCCGATCTGCGCGGACGGTATCCGCTCGGACCGCTCCAGCTACGGCTGAGCGACCCCTTCGGCATGTGCGAACTGACGCGCTCGTTCAGCGCGTTCGACACACTGACCGTCATTCCGCGCACCGAGCCGCTGCCGCCGGTGCGGCTCGCGGGCGAGGCCTCGGGGTACGGCGACGGACTCCAGCGCTCGCAGGCACTGGCCGGCGAGGACGATGTGATCCCCCGCGGGTACCGGCACGGCGACGATCTGCGCCGGGTGCACTGGCGCTCCACCGCGCGGTACGGCGAGCTGATGGTGCGGCGCGAGGAACAGCCGCAGCGGGCGAGATGCACCGTGCTGCTGGACACCAGACAGGACGCCTATCACGGCGCGGGTCCCGACTCGGCCTTCGAGTGGGCGGTGTCCGGGGCGGCCTCCGCCCTGGTGCACCTGATGGAACGGGGCTTCGCGGTCCGGCTGTTGACGGACACGGGCAGCTCGGTGCCGGGCGAAGGGACCGACGGCTACGCCGGGGCGGCCCAGGGCTCGGCCGACTCGGCCGGGCTGCTGATGGACACCCTCGCGGTCGTCGAGCACTCCGACAGTCCTGGCCTCTCCGCCGCGTACGAAGTGCTGCGCGGCGGAGAGGGGCTGCTGGTGGCGTTCTTCGGCGATCTGGACGAAGAACAGACCGCCGTGGTGGCCCGGATGCGGCAGCGCAGCGGGGTCGCCGTCGCCTTTGTGCTGGACAGCACGGACTGGGCCCAGGGCATGGGCGTCGACCACCGTGTCGAGGAGCGGCTGCGGCAGCTCCGCGAGGCGGGCTGGACGGCCCTTCTGGTGCCCCCGGGCGCGGCGCTGCCCGAGCTGTGGCGGCAGGCCGCGCGACAGCGCTCGGAATCGTCCGTCACGGGCGGTACGACAGGCTCCATCGGAGGTTGGTCATGAGCGGGAGTGCACGGCTGGCGCTCTGCTCCTTCGCCGCCACGCTGATGGCGGCGGGAGCACTGGTGCCCCTGGTCCAGCCGGCCACCTGGCTGCTGCACGCAGCGATCATGGTGGCGGTGCTGGGCGGGGTGGGCGCGCTGGCCCGGCGGGTGCCGCTGGCCCGGACCCTGACCGTGGCGCTCCAGGCCGTCGTCGCCCTGCTGATGCTCACGGTGGTCTTCGCCGGGGACCGGGCGCTGCTCGGCATCCTGCCCACCCCCGGGGTCTTCCAGGAGTTCGGGCAGCTTCTGACGGCGGGCGGCGAGGACGTCGGGCGGTACGCCATACCGGCCCCGGCCACCGACGGCATCCGGCTGATGCTGGTGGGCGGCGTCCTGCTGATCGGGCTCGCGGTGGACGCCCTCGCGGTGACGTTCCGCGGCGCGGCCCCGGCCGGGCTGCCGCTGCTCGCCCTCTACTCGGTCGCCGCGGGGCTCTCCGGCGGCGAGGGCGGCGCCCTGTGGTTCGTCCTCGCGGCCTCCGGCTATCTGCTGCTGCTTCTGGCCGAGGGCCGGGACCGGCTGTCCCAGTGGGGCCGGGTGTTCGGCGGTTCCCCGCGCGCGCAGGGCCGGTTCGCGGCCGGTCTGGAGGCGGCGGGCCGCGCGCCCGCCCCGGTGCGCACCGGCCGCAGGATCGGGGTGGTGGCGCTGGGCATAGCCCTGGTGGTCCCCGCGGCCCTGCCCACCCTGGACGGCGGACTGCTGGCGGGCGCGGGCCGGGGGAACGGCTCGGGACTGGGCGGCGGGGGCACGATCTCCGCGGTGAACCCGCTGGTCTCCCTCCAGGACAATCTGAACCAGCCCGACGACCGCGAGGCGCTGAAGTACAAGACGAACGCGCCGAACACCCAGAACATGTATCTGCGGATCATGGCGCTGGACAGGTTCGACGGGACGTCGTGGCGGTTCTCGCAGCGCAAGGTCGAGGACGTACCGGAGCGGCTGCCCGCCGCCCCGGGGCTGAGCCCCGGCGTGAGCACGACCGAGATCACGACGACCATCTCGACCGCCGGGTGGTACCAGCAGAACTATCTGCCGATGCCCTATCCGGCGACCAGGGTGAAGATCGACGGCCGCTGGCGCTTCGAGCCCGAGGGCAGGACGCTGGTGGGCGACCGCGGGCAGTCGACCCGTGGCGCCGGGTACGAGGTCGGCAGTCTCCAGGTGAATCCGACCCGGGAGCAGCTCGCCGCGGCGCCCGAGGCGCCGGAATCCGTGCGCCGTGAGTACACCCAGGTCCCGGCCGTCCTGCCGGACGTGGTCAAGGAGACCGCGCTCGAGGTCACCGAGGGCGCGGCGAACAACTACGAGAGGGCCGTCAGGCTCCAGGACTGGTTCGCGCTGGACGGCGGCTTCACCTACGACACCCAGGTGGATTCG
Source organism: Streptomyces sp. NPDC002018 (assembly GCF_042890865.1). NCBI lineage: Bacteria > Bacillati > Actinomycetota > Actinomycetes > Kitasatosporales > Streptomycetaceae > Streptomyces > Streptomyces sp. NPDC002018. The sequence continues at coordinate 64,916 of NZ_JBIASO010000009.1, read as the reverse complement.
GGCACCGGGGTCACGGCGATCACGCGCTTCCTGGAGAACAGGGAGGGCTTCTGCGTCCACTTCTCGTTCACGATGGCCGCGATGGCCCGCACCCTGGGGATACCCGCGCGGGTGGCGGTGGGCTTCACCCCGGGCTCCCCCCAGTCGGACGGCAGCATGTCGGTCGGACTGCGTGACGCGCACGCCTGGCCCGAGCTGTACTTCGAAGGGGTCGGATGGACCCGCTTCGAGCCGACACCGAGCCGGGGCAGCGCTCCCGACTACACCCGCCCGGACACCCCGGCCGGAGCCGAGAGCGACCCGAGCCGCCCCGAGGCCACCGCCCCGGCCGCGCCGTCCGTGGCGCCGTCCGCCTCGGAGAGCTGCCAGACGCAGGCGACGCAGGCGCCCGAGTGCGCCACGGTCACGCCGGGTGCGGCCGCTTCGGCCACGGGCGGGGGATTCCCCTGGCGGATGTCGCTGCTGATCGGTCTGGCCGTACTGCTGGTGGTGGGAGTGCCCCTGCTGCCCCTGCTGTGGCGGAGCGAGATACGGGCACGGCGGCTGGGTTCCCGTGGGCGTACGGAGGCCGACGCCCTGGTGCGGACGCTCGCGGTCTGGCGGGAAATAACCGACACGGCCTGGGACCACGGCATCCGGCCCGACGAGTCGCAGACGCCCCGGAAGACGGCGGACCGGCTGGTGCGGCTGGGCGGGCTGGAGGGCCCCGCGGCCGAGGCGGTGCACCGCGTGGCCGATTCCGTGGAGCAGGTGCTGTACGCGCCACGGCCGCGGCCCGGCACGGGGCTCGCCGAGGACGCCCGGCTGATCCACGCGGGGCTGCGCGCTCCGGTGAGCCGCTGGAACCGGCTGCGGGCACTGCTGGCCCCGCGCTCGTCCGTCCGGGTGGTCTGGGCCGCCTCGGAGCGGTGGCGGGCGTTCACGGCGGGCTGGAGGGCACGCCGCGCGGACACCGCCGGAACGGGCATGGCCCGCTGGCGCCCCTCGCGTCAGCGCGGCTGACACGTTCCCCCGGCCCCGCCGGGCCGGAGGACCTCTCCACGGGCGGCCCCGGGCGCCGTATCTGGCACGGACACGGGGGCTGTACCGGGCACGGACACGGACTCGGACACGGCTGAGGGGCGGACGCTCATTGCGTCCGCCCCTCAGCCGTACGGTCAAGCCTGAGAACCTTCAGGGACTCACTGGCCCTGTTCATCACGGCGGCGCTGCCACCGCTGCTCGATCCGGTTCATCATCGAGCGACGCTGTCTGGGTTGTGGTCGGGTGGCCGGGCCTGCGCCCGCCACCGGTTGCTCACCTGGTTTGGGCGCCTTGCGCCACCCGGTGACCGCCAGGACCGCACAGCCCAGCATGACGAGGAACCCCACCACGCTGATCCAGATCTGCTGGGCGACCATTCCGGCCATGAGGAGCGCGATACCCACCAGGAAGCCGGCAACTGCCTGGTAGACCCGTCGCCGGGTGTACGTACGCAGCCCGCTTCCCTCAAGCGCTGTCGCGAACTTGGGATCTTCGGCGTACAGCGCTCGCTCCATTTGCTCGAGCATTCGCTGCTCGTGCTCCGAGAGCGGCACGGAGTCCTCCTAGTCGTCGGTCGCGGGGGGCGACCGGTATGCGGCTCCTTCAAGGATAGGCAGGGAATCGCCCCCGTGAAACCCGCCCTCAACGCCATTTCGCCATTCCGGGCCGCCATGTCGACTCGGCCGCTGAGGCGTTGATTCCCCAACCATCGATCCGTCATGCCGGATGGTGTACCCCGATCATACGGCGCCCGGCGCCGCATCGGGGGGCCTGTGGCGCACTCCATGTGCCGCTGCGCCCCTGATCAGCCGGGCGATCGGGGCTCCGGGGAGGGTCCGGCCGGTCCCGGAACGCGTCCGGGCCGGTCCCGGAGCGCGATTCCGACGGGATTCGGCCACTCTTGCACCGGACTTCGGCCGTACTCGGCTCAGTCCCGCTTCTCCCCCAGCACATGGAGCTGGGTGGCCACGGAGTGGAATGCGGGCAGCTCGGCGGCGGCGGCCTCCAGCTTCAGCAGGGCCTCCAGGGCCCCGGGCTGGGTGTCCACCAGACCGCCGGGAACCAGGTCCGCGAAGACCCGTACGCCATGGACGGCGCCGATCCGCAGACCGGCCGCCCCGACCAGGTCCGTGAGCTGCTCGGCGGTGAAGCGCCTGGGGACGGGGTCGCCCTCGCCCCAGCGGCCCGCCGGGTCGGTGAGCGCCTGCCTGGCCTCGTTGAAGTGCCCGGCCAGCGCCCTGGCCAGCACAGCGCCGCCCAGGCCCGCCGCGAGCAGACTGAGCGCACCGGCGGGGCGGAGCGCCTCCACCGCGTTCCTCACGCCCTCCGCGGGGTCGTCCACGTACTCCAGGACCCCGTGGCACAGCACGGCGTCGAAGCCACCACGGGCGACCACCTCGAAGAGCCCGTGGATGTCCCCCTGCACCCCGCGCACACGCTCGGCGACCCCCGCCTCGGCCGCCCGGCGCTCCAGCGCGAAGAGCGCGTTCGGACTGGGGTCGACCACGGTCACCCGATGCCCCAGCCGGGCGACGGGCACCGCGAAGCTGCCCGTGCCCCCTCCGGTGTCGAGCACATCGAGGGTGTCCGTCCCCGCCACCTTGGCCCGGCGGTCGAGAGCGTCCCTGAGGACCTCCCAGACCACGGCGGTACGCAGGGAGCCCCGGGGACGCGAGGGCGTCTCCCCACCGGCAACAGGGGAACGGTCCGACACGGCAGTTGACTCCTCGGCGCGGTGCCGCCCCGGACGGCGGGGCGTGGAACGGTGCGGGCTCCGCCCACCCTATTGCCTCGGCATTGCCTCGGCCGTCCCCGCCCGTCACCCAGCGGCACCACCCCGCCGGGGCCGCTCGGACCCGGGCTCCTCGGCCCGGGGCCGCGGCAGCACCGGCTCCAGCACCAGCAGCCGCTCCACCAGCCGCAGGAACATGGCCACGTCGCGCAGCAGATCGTCCGCGTCGCGGCTGCTCGCCGCGCCCTGGATGCCCGCCTCGGCGCGGGCCCTGCGGGTGGCGCCCGAGGCGAAGAGGCTGCTCCATTCGGTCAGCTCGGGCGCGATCTCGGGGAGCACCTCCCAGGCGCTCCTGATCCGGCTGCGCTTGCGCGGAGTGGTCTCCGGGCGGTCCCGGGCGGCGAGGACCGCGGCGGCGGTGCGCAGGGCGGCGAGATGGGCGGTGGCATAGCGCTCGTTCGGAGTGTCCAGCGTGGCGGCCTCGTCGAGCCCCGTACGGGCCTGGGCGAGCAGATCGAGGGCCGCGGGCGGGGCCGTGGCCCTGCGCTGCACGGGGTGGACATCGGTCGGCGGTCCGGTCAGCGAGGGGGCAGGGCCGTCTGTGCGGCGCCGGCGTGCGGCACCGGCGTAGGAGCTGGCCATGACGAACCTCCTGTCGTCGTGTGACGGCGCTGTGGCCGTATGTGTCCATCCTGAAGGACACCACTGACAATCGGCCCTGACCTGCGGTTTTGCTTCGCGCATGGGTGCGGAGTAGCTTTTGTACTGACCAGTCAGTACAAAAGAATGACCCCACCACGATCCGGGGAGGACGCATGGACCGCATGGAGGCCGACCGGGACCACGGGTCCGGCGGCGGGAACAGCGGCGAGACCGGCGGCGGGAGCAGCGGGAGCGACGACGACGCCCGCGGCGCCGGCGACGAACCCCGTGGCGCGGCCGTCGTCGCCGAGGACTTCGGGCTCAAGGGCCCGCGCGGCTGGGTGTTCCGCCAGGTCCGTGTCGACGCCGCTCCCGGCACGCTCGTCGCGGTCCAGGGACCCTCGGGCTCGGGCCGCACCTGTCTGCTGCTCGCCCTCACCGGCCGGATGCGTCCCACCGAGGGCCACGCCGAGACCGGCGGTCTGCCCCTGCCGCGCGCGATGGCCGCCGTCCGCCGGATCAGCGCCCTGGCTCATGTGCCCGGCCTCAGCGAGCTCGATCCCGCCCTGACCGTCGCCGAGCATCTGCGCGAACGCGTCCTGCTGCGGCGCCGGTTCGACGGATCCCCGCGCGCCCTGCTGCGGTCTCGCGCGGACCGGGCCGCCGAGGCCCGTGACCGTATCGCCACCGCGCTGATGTGCGCCGGGCTCGACACGGCCGCCCTGCCCAAGGGCGACCGCACCTCGGCACGCGACCTGGAGCGGCTGGAGGCACTGCGCCTCCAGGTGGCCCTGGCACTGATCGGCCGGCCCCGGCTGCTGGCCGTGGACGATCTGGACCTCAAGCTCTCCGGGACCGAACGCGCGGAGGCCTGGCGGCTCCTGCGCTCCGTCGCCGGAAGCGGTACGACGGTGCTCGCCGTGTGCGGCCAGGCCCCCGGTGACGCGGACACCGTCGTCCGTACGGACGCGGGCCCGGACGAAAGCCGGGAGGGAAGCCGGGAGGGAAGCCCGGACGAAAGCCCAGACCGGAGCCAGGCCCTGACCCCGGACGACCGGCGCGACCGCCAAGTCCGCCACGACCGGCGCGACCGGCGCGAGGACGACAACGACCACAAGCCCGAGGAGGAAACGGCCGATGCGCTCGCCGAGACTGGCCGCGCTTGAGCTGAAGCGGTTCGGCAGGGGAAGGCTCCCGCGCGCCGCGCTCGTCGCGATCACCCTGCTGCCGCTGCTCTACGGCGCCCTGTATCTCTGGTCGTTCTGGGATCCCTACGGACGGCTCGACCGGATACCCGTCGCGCTCGTCAACGACGACAGGGGGGTCTCCGCCGCGGGCCGGAAGATCGCGGCCGGTGACGAGATCACCCGGGGGCTGCTCGACAGCGAGGTCTTCGCCTGGCACGAGGTGAGCGCGGCCGAGGCGCGACGGGGCGTGGAGGACGGTTCGTACTATCTCTCCCTGACCATGCCCGCCGACCTCAGCGAGCGGATCGCCTCCGGTTCCGGTGCCACGCCCGCGACCGGCGCGCTCCAGGTCCGTACGAACGACGCCAACAACTACATCGTCGGCCAGATCTCCCGGACCGTCTTCTCCGAGGTGCGGACCGCCGCGTCGACCGACGCCGCACGCTCCTTCCTCGACAGGATCTTCATCTCCTTCTCGGACATCCATGACGCCACCGAGAAGGCCGCCGAGGGCGCCGACCGGCTCAAGGGCGGTATCGGAAAGGCCAAGAAAGGCTCCCAGGACCTCGCGGACGGACTGAGGACCGCCAAGGACGGCAGCGGCGAACTCTCCGGCGGGCTGAGGAAACTGGACAAGGGCGCGGGCGATCTGGAGACCGGCACCCGCCAGGTCGCGGACGGCACCCAGTCGCTCGCCGACAAGGTCAACGGCGTCGCCGGACAGGTGCGTCCGTATCTGAAGGACAACGGGAGGACGATCGCCGAATCGGCCCGGCTGATCGCGGACTCCTCACAGGCGGTACGGGACAACCTCGACGCGCTCGTGAAGGCCGCGCCCGCCGCCGCGACCGGCGCCCGGGGGGCCTCCGACGAGCTGAACACCCTCTACCGGGCACGGTGCGAGGACGCCCCGGAGCCCGACCCCGACGCCTGTCCCCCGCTGGAGCGCGCCACGACGGCCGCCGCCGACGCGGCCGATGTCGCCGAGGACGTCAACGCCCTGGTGGAGAACGACGACGGTGATCTCGAAGCGCTGGACGGCCGGCTCGCCACGCTCCAAAGGCAGGCGACGGCGCTCGCCCGGCACGCTCCTCATCTGGACGAGGACCTGGAAGCCGTCGTGACGAAGATCAACGCGCTCAACACCGGGGCCAGGAAGGCCGCCGAGGGCGCGGACCGGCTCCACACCGGACTGACCGGCGCCGAGCGGGGCTCCGCCACCCTGGACAGCGGCATCGGCCGGCTCGGAACGGGCGCGGACACCCTCGACGGAGGGCTGTTCACACTCGCCGGCGGATCGGCCGAACTGGCCGGGGGGCTCGCCGACGGCGTCGGCAGGATCCCCGACTACGACAAGGACGACCGCGACCGCCGTACGGAGGTGATGGCCGACCCCGTCCAGCTCGCGTCCCGTTCGCTGCACACGGCGCCCAACTACGGCACCGGCTTCGCCCCGTACTTCATCCCGCTCTCCCTGTGGGTCGGCGCGATGGTGGCGTACATGCTGATCCAGCCGCTGAACCGGCGCGCGCTGGCCATCGGCGCCCCCGCCTGGCGGATCGCGCTCGCGGGCTGGCTGCCGGTCGCCGCGATCGGGCTGTTCCAGGTCGCCGCGCTGATCTCCGTACTGCACTGGGCGATCGGCCTGGAGATGGCGCACAGCGCCGGTACGGTCGGCTTTCTGGCCCTGGTCACCTGCTGCTTCACCGCCATCGTCCAGTGGCTCAACGCCCGCTTCGGACCGGCGGGACGGATTCTCGTCCTGGCGCTGCTGATGCTCCAGCTCACCTCTGCCGGCGGTACCTATCCCGTGCAGACGAGTCCGGGCTTCTTCGCGGCCGTCCATCCCTACCTGCCGATGAGTCATGTGGTCGAGGCGCTGCGCAGACTGATCACGGGCGGCGGGCTGGGCCCGGTCTGGCAGGCGTGCGCCGTGCTGGCCGCCTTCACCGCCGGCGCGCTGGCGCTGACCGCCCTGTCCGCCCGTCGCAAGCAGGTGTGGACCCTCGACCGGCTGCGTCCCGAACTGAGTCTGTGAGGACGGGGTGGGGGGACCTGTGAGAATCGTCGCCATGGACAGCAGCAGCACCCGCCGCCAGGCCACCCGGCAGAAGCTCTACGAGGCGGCGGTGACCCTCATCGCCGAGCAGGGGTTCTCCGCGACGACGGTGGACGAGATCGCCGAGCGCGCCGGAGTCGCCAAGGGCACGGTCTACTACAACTTCAAGAGCAAGACGGAGCTTTTCGAGGAGCTGCTGCGGCACGGAGTCGGGCTGCTCACCTCGTCGCTGCGTACCGCCGCCGACACCACGGCCGAGCGGGGCGGCACCAAGGTGGCGGCACTGGACGCGATGATCAGGGCGGGACTGGTCTTCATCGACCGCTATCCGGCCTTCACCCAGCTCTATGTCGCCGAGCTGTGGCGCACCAACCGGGCCTGGCAGTCGACCCTGCTGGTGGTGCGCCAGGAAGCGGTCGCGGTCGTCGAGAGGGTGCTGCGGGAGGCCGTCGAGGGCGGTGAGCTGAGCGACGAGATCGATATCCCTCTGACGGCGGCGGCGCTGGTGGGGATGGTGCTGGTGGCCGCGCTGGACTGGAAGGCGTTCCAGCCGGAGCGGTCGATCGACGAGGTGCACGCGGCGCTCTCGCGGCTGCTGCACGGGCGGGTCGGCGGGCGCTGACACACGGCCGGCCCGGAGATTCTCGCGGGAGACCGGGAAACCGGGAGACTGAGAGGCCGGGAGACCGGGAAACCGGAAGACCGGAGAGCCCGATTCCCGTGGTCCCCCGTGGTCCCCGGGCCCTCCGTCGTACGCCCCCGTTCCGTCAGGGGAGCCGCGCCGTTCCGCCGCCCCGTGCCGGCGGTGCCGGCGCCGCGCCCCTTCCGTGGTCCCCACTCTTCCGTCCGCACGGCCGGCGTCCCATCCGCGCGCCTACTCATCTCCCCTCCTGAGTAGCTGTACTCAGTGCTCCGCACCCCGGCGTGCTCCATACCTCGGCGGGTGGGCTGTCAGTGGCCCCCGCTAAGGTCACTGACATGGCACGGATTGTGGTGATCGGCGCCGGGATGGGCGCCATGGCGGCGGCTGCCCGGCTGGCCGTGGCCGGGCACCGGGTGACGGTGTACGAACGCTCGGAGACGTACGGCGGCTCGGTCGGCCGCTTCGAGCGGGACGGCTTCGTCTTCGACACCGGCCCCGGTCTGCTGCATCTGCCCGCCGTCTACCGCGATCTGTTCGTCAAGACCGGCAGGGAACCGCTGGAGTCGTGCGTCCGGCTCGATCAGGTCGATCCGGCGAGCCGCCATGTCTTCGCCGACGGCACCGACGTACGGCTGCCGAACGCGTCACGGGCGGGTGTGGTCTCCGCCCTGGACGCGGCGCTGGGCGCGGGTGCCGGGGAGCGGTGGGGGGCGTTCCTCGGCCGGGCCCGTGACGCCTGGGACCGCTCACGCAGACCGCTGCTCGAAGAGCCGCTGTGGGCCGACCGGCAGGTGCTCGGGCGCGATCCGTATCCCGCCGTACGGCAGCGGCGGCTGCTGCGCGGCGCCCGCCGGGCCACCACGGTCGCGGAGGTCGGTGCCTGGGAGCTGGCCGATCCCCGGCTGGGCGCTCTGCTGGACGGATACGCCCTGGCGTACGGACTGGATCCACGCCACGCCCCGGCGGGCGCCGCGCTGCTCCCGTATCTGGAACAGACCTTCGGGAGCTGGTATGTGCGGGGCGGGATAAGGGAGTTGGCCCGCGCGGTCCACGCACGCTGTCTGGCCCGCGCGGTGGAGTTCGTCTTCGGCGCCGAGGTGACCCGCGTCATGGAGAAGGACGGCGCGGCCACCGGCGTGGAGCTGGCGGACGGCACCCTCGTGCCGGCCGACCGGGTCGTGGCGGGCATCGCGCCGGGGCGGCTCATGGACCGCGCGTGGTGGGGCGACGAGGAGATACGGCCCCGGGAGGCGGGCGGCACCGCGGCGCCCGGACGGTTCACGGTGCTGCTGGCGCTGCGCGGCGCCCGGGACGCGGACGCCGCGCACCGGACGGTGGTGCACTCCCCCGACGGGAGCGCCGAGGCAGCCGATGTCTTCGGCGGCCGTACCGCCCCGAGGCCCACGGTGACCGTGCTGCGGCCCGATGACGCGGCGACGCGCCCCGACGGTGACCATGAGGCGGTCACACTCACTGCGACCGTGGCCCCGCACGGCCCGGTGGACTGGTCGGACGGGACACTGCGCGAGCGGTATGCCGAGGTGCTGACAGACATCGCGGAAAGGGCCGTTCCCGGGATCAGGGAGCGGCTGGTGTGGCGCGAGATACGGACACCCGCCGACACCCTGGCGGAGACGGGCGCGGCCGGTGGCTCGGTGCCGGCGCCGGCGCTGGCCGGAGCGGCGGGCCGACTGCTCCACCCGGCCAACAGCACACGGCTGTCCGGGATGTATCTGGCGGGCGGCTGGGCCCATCCGGGCGGCGGGCTCGCCCATGCCGGGATGTCGGGGTCGCTGGTGGCGGGGCTGATCGTCGAGGGAGCGGACTTCCGCGGCTCCCAGTGAGCCGGTATTCCCAGTGAGCCGGTGGACACCCGCGGCACGGGCAGGGCCTCGGCCCGGCTCCGGTCCCGCTGTCCGTGGCGGGGACAGGCATCCTGAGGGCGTGTCGGACGTGGGCGGACCGGCCGACCGTCAGGGCCGCTCGTCAGGACCGACCGCCAGGACCGCTCGGCAGGAGCACCCCTCAGTAGCGGTACTGCTCGTTCAGTAGCGGTACTGCTCGTTGTAGCCGGGGTCGTATCCCGGCTGCTGGGGCTCTTCCCTCGGCATCGGCGGGGCCTGCTCGCCCTCGCGCTGCTGCGGGACCCAGACGCCGCCGGGCGGGGTGTCGGCGCCGTACTGCTGCTGACCGCCGTAGGGGTCGGCGTACTGCTGCTGGCCGCCGAAGTTGTCGTACGAGCCGTACTGCTGACCGCCGTTGGCCGGGTCGGCGTACGGGTCGGAGTATCCGGGGTACTGCTGCTGGCCGTTCCCGTAGTCGTACTGCTGGCCGTAGACGTCCTGGCCGGCGTAGTTCTCCTGGCTCGCGTAGGTGTGCTCGCCCGAGTGGCCCGGGTGGTAGGCGTCCTGGCTCGCGTAGACGTCCTGGTCCGCGTACGCGTCCTGGCCGGCATACGCGTCGTGCGTCGCGTAGGCGTCCTGTCCCGGATAGCCGTCCTGGCCGACCGGCTGCTGGTAGCCGGGGTAGGCGTCGTATCCGCCGTCCCATCCGTTCGCGTCGGGCCCCGGTGTCCCGCCCTCCCGCGCCGCGTCATGGCCCGGGGCGTCGTAGTCGTTGTAGACGCCGTACTGCCCGGTGTCGTCGGGCATCGGCTCCGGTTCGTAGATCTCGGCGCTCTCCACGGGCGCGGCCACCGGCTGGTACTCCAGATCGGAGACCTCCAGGGACGGTTCGCGCTCGGCGTCCTGGCGGCCGGTGTCCTTCCGGCGGCGGCTGGCCCCCGGACTGCCGCCTATCGCCCAGCCGGTGGAGAAGCCGCGGCGGAAGGAGAGCGTCACATACGTCTGGCCGACCGCGAACGCGATCGCGCCCAGCGCGATGACGAAGACGGAGGGCATCAGAACGCCGAGGACCACACCCATGAAGCCGGTGAAGGCAAGCAGTCGCCAGCGCAGTCGCGCCTTGTACTGGAGCAGCACCTCGCCCAGCAGCCACAGGGCCACGATGCCGAATGCGATGTAGAGGACCGTCCAGCCCATGCCCGCCCCTCTCCTGCGGCCACCAGCCCGGGACAGGGCGGGTACGGCCGGTCACGACTGCTCGTGCAGTCCGAGATTCTCGTAGATTTCGAGCGTTGCGGTGGAGTTGTTGAGGGTGATGAAGTGCAAGCCGGGAACACCCTCGGAGAGCAGCTCCGCGCAGAACTCCGTCGCGAACTCGATGCCAATGGAGCGTACAGCGGCGGGATCGTCCTTGACGGAGAGGATCCGCTCTTTCAGTTCGGCCGGGAAGACCGCGGTGCTGAGCTGTGGCAGCCGCTCCAGCATCCGGACGCTGGTGACCGGCATGATCTCGGGAATGATCGGTGTCGCGCAACCCGCGGCCCCCACCCGGTCACGCAGCCGCAGATATCCGGCGGGTTCGAAGAACATCTGGGTGATCGCGTAGTCGGCGCCCGCGTGGCACTTGTCCACGAAGTGCCTGATCTCGGTGTCCCAGTCGGACGAGCGCGGATGCATCTCGGGGAACGCCGCCACTCCCACACAGAAGTCGCCGGACTCCTTGACGAGCCTGACCAGTTCGGCGGCGTAGCGGACGCCCTCGGGGTGCTTGACCCACTCGCCCATGGGGTCGCCGGGCGGATCGCCCCGTACGGCGAGGATGTTGCGGATCCCGGCGTCGGCGTACTGGCCGACCATATTGCGCAGCTCGGCGACGGACTGGCCGACCGCCGTGAGATGCGCGACCGGGGTGAGTGTGGTGTCGGAGGCGATCCGCTCCGTGGCCCTGACCGTGCCCTCCCGGGTGGAGCCGCCCGCGCCATAGGTCACGGAGACAAAGCTCGGTGCCACCGCTTCGACCCGGCGCAGCGCGTTCCAGAGAGTGCGCTCGCCCTTCTCGGTCTTCGGCGCCCAGAACTCGAACGAGAACGATGTCTTGCCGGTCGCGAGCAGATCACGCACAGTCAGTGCGTGATCTGATCTGGTCGAAGCTGCGCCGAGGGCCATAGGTGCAGGTTATCGAGGGGGCGGCGGTCCCCCCAACCGGACGGGGGTATCCGCCCCGGTTCACGGGCTGTCCGCCACCTTCACACGGCCCGTTCCCGTACGCGCTTGGCCAGGCCGGCCGTCGCCGCGGCCGGGTCGTCGGCCTCCGTGATCGCCCGTACCACAACGATCCGGCGCGCGCCCGCGTCCAGTACCTGATCGAGATTGACCGCGTCGATACCGCCGATCGCGAACCAGGGCCGGTCCGTGGCCAGTGAGGCGGCATGGCGCACCAGGTCGAGCCCGGGGGCATGGCGGCCCGGTTTGGTCGGGGTGGGCCAGCACGGGCCCGTGCAGAAGTAGTCCACGCCCGGCTCGACGGCGGCCGCGTCCGCCTCGGCCCCGGCGTGGGTGGAACGGCCGATCAGCGGGGTGTCCCCGAGGATCGCCCGCGCCGCGGGGACGGGCAGGTCGCCCTGTCCCAGATGCAGGACGTCGGAGCCGATGGCATGCGCCACATCCGCGCGGTCGTTCACCGCGAGGAGTACGCCGTGGCGTCGGCAGGCGTCGGCGAAGACCTGGAGGTGCTCCAGCTCCTCGGCCGCCTCCATGCCCTTGTCCCGCAGTTGCACGATGTCCACACCGGACGCGAGCACGGCGTCGAGGAACTCCGGGAGGTCCCCCTGCCGCTTGCGGGCGTCCGTGCACAGATAGAGCCGGGCGTCGGAGAGCGACGCACGAGCGTCGGACATGGGAAGGTCCCCCCTCGGGTCGGCGGTGTGCGGAGGCGCCGGGGCCGCCGCGCGGCCACGAAGGCACCGCCGCACACCGCGAGAGTGGTGAATGGCTCAGACGGCGAGCGCCTGGGCCCGGCGCTTCACCTCCGTGCCGCGATTCTCGCTGAGCGCCTGCGCGGGCGTGCCCGGCAGGGTCGGGTCGGGGGTGAAGAGCCATTCGAGCATCTCTTCGTCGGCGAAGCCGTCGTCCCTCAGCAGCGTCAGGGTCCCGGCGAGGCCCTTGACGACCTTGCCGCCGTCGATGAAGGCTGCGGGCACCTGGAGCGTCCTGTTCTCGCCGCGGCGCACGGCGATGAGCTGCCCTTCCTTCACCAACTGGCGCACACGGGTCACCTCGACATCGAGGGCTTCCGCGATGTCGGGCAGGTGGAGCCAGGCGGGGACGAGAGCATCGATCTTTGCGTCAATCTCGGTCACAGGACAAGCGTGCCATCCCGGACTGACAGACGCCACGAACCGGCTCCGCCCGGAGCAGCCACCGCACCCGGCCGGGGACCGCCACAGAACCTGTCCGGGACCGGCACAGAACCCGTCCCGACCGGCACAGAACCCGTCCCGGACCGGCGCCTGCGGCCCGTCCTCGCGTCAGAGAACGGCCTGCCGCAGCGGTACGGCCGGATCGGCGGCCCGCGCCCCGTCCAGCCGTGCGCCCGTCTCCATCAGCTTGCGGCCCTGCGTCAGGTCACGCGGCCTGCCGACGGCGAGCAACGCCACCAGCGCGCCGTCCCGCAGCCACACCACCGACCAGGCGGCCTCCGCCGGATCGCCGCGCCACACCAGTGTGTCCGTCTCCGTGTGATGGCCCGCGTACTGCACGAACCGGCCGAACTGCTCCGACCAGAAGTACGGCACGGGATCGTAGCGCCGCCCGGTCTCGCCGACGGCCTGGGCGGCGACCGTACGGGGGCCCTGGAGCGCGTTGTCCCAGTGGTGCACGAGCAGTCGCTCGCCGTAACGGGCGGACGGGAAGGACGCGCAGTCACCGACCGCGTACACATCGGGCAGGGACGTCGCCAGCCGCTCGTCCGCGACGACCGCCCCGTCCGGGCCCAGCGCGATCCCGGAACCGGCCAGCCAGCCCGTCGAGGGGCGCGCCCCGATGCCCACGACCACCGCGTCGGCGGGCAGCCGCCGGCCGTCCGCCAGCACCACCGTGCCCGGCTCGACACCGGCCACCCGCACGCCCGTCAGCAGTTCGGCGCCGCTCTCCGCGTACCAGTGCGTCATGGGCGCGGCGACCTCGGCGGGCAGGGCGCCCGGAAGCGGCCGGTCCGCCGCCTCTACGACCGTCACGGCACACCCGGCCTCGCGGGCGGCGGTGGTGAACTCCGCGCCGATCCATCCCGCGCCGACGACCACGATCCCGTCCCGCCGTTCCAGGACGGGCCGCAGCGCCTCCGCGTCGTCCAGTGTGCGCAGCAGATGGACACCGGGCACCGACCCGGCGCCGGGCAGCCCGACCGGCTCCGCGCCGGTGGCGAGGACCAGGAGGTCGTACGGGACGGGCCCGGCCCCGGTGTCGACCTCCCGCGCGTCCGGGCGCAGGCCGGTCACCTCCACACCGAGCCTCAGCTCCACGGAGAGCGCCTCGAAGTCGATGTCGAAGGCCGAACCGTCCACCGTGCCCAGCAGCACCGCCTTGGAGAGCGGGGGCCGGTCGTACGGCGGATGGGGTTCCGCGCCGATCAGAGTGACCGGGCCCTCGAAGCCCTTCTCCCGCAGGGCCACGGCGGTCTGCACCCCCGCCATGCCCGCACCGACGATGACGACGCCCGGCTGTTCCCGCTGCTCACTCATCCGGTCACCTTAAGCAGCCGACGGGCCGTCGGGGGATGGGCTGTCCGGCTCCGGTTCCCGCCGGACCGGCCGCACGGACCCCGCACGGCCGGACCGCCGCCGCACGGTTGCGCCGCGGCCGGACGGCCTTACCCCGCGGCGGGCCGCGCGTTAGGCTGGCCGTCGACACTACCTCGCGGGAGCCCGGACGCACCGGGCTGAGAGGGAGGCTGGAGCGGCCTCCGACCGTACGAACCTGATCCGGGTCATGCCGGCGAAGGGAGGGGCTGGAAGCCCATGCAGTCGTCTCAGGAGAAGACCGGCTCCGATGTCCTGGTCATCGGGGGCGGGATCATCGGCCTGGTCACGGCCTGGCGGGCCGCGCGGCACGGACTGCGGACCGCCGTCGCCGACCCCGATCCCGGCGGTGGCGCCGCGCGGGTCGCGGCGGGCATGCTGGCCGCCGTCACCGAACTCCACCACGGGGAGCAGCTCCTGCTGGGGCTCAATCTCGCCTCGGCGGAGCGTTATCCGGCGTTCGTGGCCGAACTGGAGGAGGCGAGCGGCCAGGACACCGGCTACCGGGCCTGCGGCACACTCGCCGTCGCCCTCGATACCGACGACCGCGCCGAACTGCGCGAGCTCCACGCCCTCCAGCACCGCTCGGGCCTGACGTCCGAGTGGCTCACCGGGCGCGAGTGCCGACGGCTCGAACCGATGCTCGCGCCGGGTGTGCGCGGCGGTCTGCGGGTCGACGGCGACCACCAGATCGATCCCCGCCGGCTGGCCTCGGCCCTGGTCACGGCGTGCGAACGGGCCGGGGTGGTCCTCCACCGCTCCCGGGCCGAGCGGCTCTCCGTCGTACGGGACCGGGCCACCGGCGCCGTACTGGACGGCGGACACACGCTCACCGCGGACCAGGTGGTGCTGGCGGCCGGCAGTCTGAGCGGGCGGCTGGCCGGCGTCCCCGACGAGGTCCTGCCGCCGGTACGGCCCGTGAAGGGCCAGATCCTGCGGCTGACGGTGCCCCGTCCGTACGCGCCCTTCCTGTCCAGAACGGTACGGGCCGTGGTGCGCGGCAGCCAGGTCTATCTGGTGCCGCGCGAGAACGGCGAGCTGGTCGTCGGCGCCACCAGCGAGGAACTGGGCTGGGACACCACGGTCACCGCGGGCGGGGTGTACGAACTGCTGCGGGACGCCCATGAACTGGTCCCCGGCATCACCGAACTGCCGCTCACCGAGACCCGCGCGGGACTGCGCCCCGGCTCGCCCGACAACGCGCCGCTGCTGGGGCCGACCGCGCTGCCGGGGCTGCATCTCGCGACCGGGCACTACCGCAACGGGGTGCTGCTCACGCCCGTCACCGGCGACGCGCTGGCGGCGGTGCTGACCACGGGCGAACTCCCCGAGGTGGCCCGCCCCTTCAGCCCGCGCCGCTTCACCTCCGAACCGCAGGACCTCACCTCCGTACCGCGGGAGCTGACCGTATGAGCACCTCAGTCCGTGTGACCGTCTCCCTGAACGGCGAGTCCCGTGATCTCGCCCCGGGCACCACCCTCGACCTCGTGGTCCGCTCCCTCACCCCCGCGCCCTCGGGTGTCGCCGCCGCCGTCAACGAGACGGTGGTGCCGCGCGGCCGCTGGTCCGGCACCGTGCTCGCCGACGGCGACCGCGTGGAAGTCCTCACCGCGGTCCAGGGAGGCTGAGCCGCCATGGCCGACGACCGGCTGACCATCGCCTCCACCGTCCTCAACTCCCGGCTGATCATGGGGACGGGCGGGGCGCCCAGCCTGGAGGTGCTGGAACGGTGTCTGACCGCCTCCGGCACCGAACTCACCACCGTCGCGATGCGCCGCCTCGACCCCACGGTCCGGGGCTCGGTCCTCTCCGTGCTCGACTCCCTGGGCATCCGCGCCCTGCCCAACACGGCGGGCTGCTACACCGCGGGCGAGGCGGTCCTGACCGCCCGGCTCGCGCGCGAGGCGCTCGGTACGGAGTGGATCAAGCTGGAGGTGGTCGCGGACGAACGGACCCTGCTGCCCGACCCGATCGAGCTGCTGGAGGCGGCCGAGACCCTGGTCGACGACGGGTTCACGGTGCTGCCGTACACCAACGACGATCCCGTGCTCGCCAGAAAGCTGGAGGACGTGGGCTGCGCCGCGATCATGCCGCTCGGTTCGCCGATCGGCTCGGGCCTCGGCATCCGCAACCCGCACAACTTCCAGCTCATCGTGGAACGGGCGAACGTACCCGTGATCCTCGACGCGGGCGCGGGCACCGCGTCGGACGCGGCGCTGGCGATGGAACTGGGGTGTGCGGCGGTGATGCTGGCGTCGGCGGTGACCAGGGCGCGGGAGCCGGTGCTGATGGCGGAGGCGATGCGGCACGCGGTGGAGGCGGGACGGCTGGCGTACCGCGCGGGCCGGATTCCGCGCCGGCACTTCGCGTGGGCGTCGTCGCCGGAGGAGGGCCGAGCGGACCTGGACCCGGAGGCCCCGATGTTCCCACCGACACCGCCTCTCGGCGATGTGCCTCCCGGCTAGGGGGCCGTGGTGCGGGGTGCAGTGCGCCGTCCGGCGGGGGTGCGGGTTGTGGGTGGTGCGGGTGCCGGGGCCTCCGGAGGTACATGTCCGGACGGCATGATGTACGGCGCCCCTGGCCGTGCGCTGGATACGGGCGTCCCGGCGCCACACATCACGCTTTAGTGTCCGAACACGCACCTCCTACGACCCCGACCCCCTCCCGCCGGACGCCCGGCCGCGGGCCGGTGGGGGACCCGGAGGGCTGGTCGGTGGCGGGCGGTGAAGGGGGGCGTGCAGGGGGCGTGTCCGGGACACTAAAGCGTGATGTGTGGCGTCCGGACGCCCGTGTCCCACGCACCGCCAAGGGCGCCGTACATCATGCCGTCCCGGATGTGCCCCCGGAACGACCCCCGGCCACAACCCGCACACCACCACCGGCCCCCGCCACAACGCACCCAGAACCACGGCCCCCCGCCGGGAGGCGCACCGCCGGGAGGCGCATCCGCGTTACAGGTCGGCTCCAGTCATGGCCGCCCTTCCCCCTCCCCCTCCGCGCTGCTCGTAGACTCACCAGCGTGGATACGACCCTTCACGACCCCATCGTCGGGCAGGTGCTCGACGGCCGTTACCGCGTCGACGCGCGTATCGCCGTCGGTGGCATGGCCACGGTCTACCGGGCCGTCGACACCCGCCTGGACCGGATCCTGGCCCTCAAGGTGATGCACCCGGCGCTCGCCACCGACGCCGCCTTCGTGGAGCGGTTCATCCGTGAGGCCAAGTCCGTGGCGCGGCTGTCGCATCCCAATGTGGTCGCGGTCTTCGACCAGGGCGCGCAAGGGGCGTACGTCTATCTGGCGATGGAGTACGTCGCGGGCTGCACCCTCCGTGACGTCCTGCGCGAGCGCGGCGCGCTCCAGCCGCGGGCCGCGCTGGACATCCTGGAGCCCGTGCTCGCCGCGCTCGGCGCCGCGCACCGGGCCGGGTTCGTCCACCGGGACATGAAGCCGGAGAACGTGCTGATAGGGGACGACGGCCGGGTCAAGGTCGCCGACTTCGGGCTGGTGCGGGCCGTGGGCGATGTCACCAACACGACCGGGACCGTGCTCGGCACCGTGTCGTATCTCGCACCCGAGCAGATCGAGTACGGCACCTCCGACACCCGGGTCGATGTGTACGCCTGCGGGGTCGTCCTCCACGAGATGCTGACCGGTGCCAAGCCGCACGGCGGGGACACTCCCGCGCAGGTGCTCTACCGCCATCTGCACGAGGACGTCCCCGCTCCGTCCGCCGCCGTTCCCGGGCTCGCCGCCGAGCTGGACGGGCTGGTCGCGGCGGCCACCGCCCGCGATCCGGAGCTGCGGCCCGACGACGCGGTGGCGCTGCTCGCCAGGGTCCGCGTGGCGCGGGCCGTGCTCACCGACGCGCAGCTCGACGCCGTACCGCCCGGGGCGAAGGCGACGGGCGACGTGGGCGCGGACAACCGTACGGCCGTGATCCCGCGGCCCGTCCTGCCCGCCGAGGAGTCGCGGGTCCACCGGACCAGCCGGCTGGAGATGGCTCCGCCCGGCGGCTCGGCACCGCCCCGGCCCGTCCGGCGCGGTGCCCTGCCCCGCAGGGGGATCGTCGCGGCGGTCGTCGCGGTACTGCTGCTGCTCGGAGCCGGGGCCGGTGTCTGGTACATCAATTCCGGTCAGTTCACCCGGGTCCCCTCGCTGCTCGGACAGAGCGAGCAGGAGGCCAGACAGCGGCTCGCCGACGCGGGGCTCGACGCGCGGGTCACCGAGGACTTCAGTGAGACCGTGGAGCGCGGCACGGTCATCCGCAGCGATCCCGGGCCCCGTACCCGGATCCGCGGTGACGGCCCGGTGACCCTCGTCATCTCGCGCGGCCCGGAGATCGTCCAGGTGCCCGATCTGACGGGAGTGCCCCTGGCCGAGGCGAGACGTTCGCTGAAGCGGGCGGGCCTGGCCGCCGGGATCGTCACCCGGGAGTTCGACGAGCAGACCGCCCAGGGCGCCGTGGTGAGTACGTCGCCCTCGGCCGGAAGCGATGTACGGCCCGATTCCGGGGTCGCGCTCGTGGTGAGCAAGGGCGACCCCGTCGACATGCCCGATGTGACCGGCGAGTCCGTGACCGAGGCCACCGCCGAGCTGGAGGAGGCGGGACTCAAGGTCAGGATCGCCGCCCAGCGGGTGGACTCCCCCGAGGACGAGGGCACGATCGCCCGGCAGTCCGCGGCGGAGGACTCACGGCTGGCTCGTGGCGACACCGTCACGCTGACGGTCTCCAAGGGCCCGCGGCTGGTCGGCGTGCCGGATGTCGTCGGGCAGCCGGTGGACGAGGCGAGGAGTCTGCTGGAGGGCGCGGGGTTCCAGGTCGAGGTCGACCGTGACTTCCCGTTCCTGGGCGACACCGTGGCCGAGCAGTCCGTCGAGGGCGGCGACCGGGCTCCCGAGGGCAGCACCATCACCATCAAGACCAAGGGAATCTAGTCCATCATGCGCAACCCCGTCGGCGGCCATGTCCCCGTGGCCGGCGGCCTCGCCACGACCGGTCTGGCCTACGCGCGTGAGCTGCGTGCCGAGACCGTCCAGGTCTTCGTCGCCAATCCGCGCGGCTGGGCGACGCCCGCCGGGAATCCGGCGCAGGACGAGCGGTTCCGCGCGGAGTGCGAGGCCGAGGGGATCACGGCGTATGTGCACGCTCCGTATCTGATCAACTTCGGCTCGCACACCGGGGCGACCGCCGAGCAGTCGGTGGCGTCCATGCGCCACAGTCTGCGCAGGGGCCGGGAGATCGGCGCGCTGGGCGTGGTGGTGCATACGGGCTCGGCGACGGGCGGCCGTACCCGGGAGGTGGCGCTCGCGCAGGTGCGGGAGCGGATGCTGCCGCTCCTGGACGAGCTGACCCATGACGACGACCCGTTCCTGCTGCTGGAGTCGACGGCCGGGCAGGGCTTCTCACTCTGTTCGAGGACCTGGGACTTCGGTCCGTACTTCGAGGCGCTCGACTCCCATCCCAAGCTGGGGATCTGTCTGGACACCTGCCACATCTTCGCCGCCGGACACGATCTCACGGGGCCGCACGGGATGCGGCAGACGCTGGATCTGCTGGTGGAGACGGTCGGTGAGGGCCGCCTCAAGCTGATCCACGCCAATGACTCCAAGGATGTCGTCGGGGCGCACAAGGACCGGCATATGAATATCGGGGCGGGGCGGATCGGGGCGGAACCGTTCGGTGAGCTGTTCTCCCATCCGGCGACCGAGAATGTCCCGCTGATGATCGAGACGCCGGGCGGCAAGGAGGGGCAGGCGGCGGACATAGCCCTGCTGAAGAAGTTGCGCGACGGCTGATCCCCGGCCGCCGGGCCCGCCTACAGCTCCGGGCCGTCGCCCGGCAGCTCCTGGTAGGAGTAGCGCTGTTCGGCCCACGGGTCGCCGACGTTGTGATAGCCGCGCTCCTCCCAGAAGCCACGGCGGTCGGCTGTCATGTACTCCACGCCCCGGACCCACTTGGGCCCCTTCCAGGCGTACAGATGCGGGACGACGAGCCGCGCCGGAAAACCGTGTTCGGCGGTGAGCAGTTCACCGTCCTTGTGGGTGGCGAAGATCGTACGGTCGGACACGAAGTCCGCGAGCCGCAGATTCGAACTGAAGCCGTACTCGGCCCAGACCATCACATGGGTGACGGTGGGCGCGGGCGGTGCCAGCTCCAGGATCGTCCGGGCGGGTACCCCGCCCCATTCGGCTCCCACCATGCTGAACTTCGTCACACAGTGCAGATCGGCGACGACGGTGGCGAACGGCAGGGACGAGAACTCGTCGTGGTTCCAGCAGTGTTTGTCACCGTCGGCGGTGGCACCGAAGACCCGGAATTCCCAGCGGTCCGGCTTGAACCTCGGTACGGGTCCGTAATGGGTCACCGGCCAGCCGCGCTGCAGCCGCTGTCCCGGTGGTAGCTCGGCCTGTTCCGGCTCTCGATACTCCCGGCTCTCCGGCTGACCCATGCCTTCCATGGTGACAGACGGGGGAGGGTGGTCATGACCAGGTCGGACCAATTCCGGCGATTACTGCTAAACATGTACTTACTGGACGGATCCTGTCCTCGGTGCGAGGATGCGCGCATTCTGCCCGTCACCCGCCAGGAAGGAGTCTCTGCGATGCAGGGCGATCCCGAGGTCATCGAGTTCCTCAACGAGCAGCTCACCGCCGAACTGACCGCGATCAACCAGTATTTTCTGCACGCGAAGATGCAGGAGAACTTCGGCTGGACGAAGCTCGCGAAGTACACCCGGTCCGAGTCGTTCGACGAGATGAGGCATGCCGAGCGGCTCACCGACCGGCTTCTCTTCCTGGAGGCCCTGCCCAACTACCAGCGGCTCTTCCATGTCCGGGTGGGCCAGACGGTGACGGAGATGTTCCGGGCCGACCGCGAGGTCGAGGTGGAGGCGATCGACCGGCTCAAGCGCGGGATCGAGGTCATGCGGGCCAAGGGTGACCACACGTCGAAGCGGATCTTCGAGGCGATCCTGGCGGACGAGGAGCACCACATCGACTATCTGGACACCCAGCTCGAACTGGTCGAGAAGCTGGGCGAGGCGCTCTACATCGCACAGGTGATCGAGCAGCCGGACAACTGAGCGGACAACGCCCGGCCGAGGACCCAGCACCGGGAAGCCCGGCGCTCCAGCCGGACAGGACCTAGGCGACCCTGCGCAGAGCCGCCGGGACCGGGGCGGGGGCCATGGACACGGCCGCGACCTCGGCGTCCGCCGGTTCCACGAGCGCGGGAGCGCGCTGATCGAGCAGCTCACGGCGCGGGCAGCCGGCACGCCCGAGGATCGACTGGATACGGCGCACACAGGAGCCGCAGTCGGTGCCGGCCTTGCTGACCGACGCGATCTGGCGGGGCGTGCACGCACCGGCGTCCGCGTGTGCCCTCACCTCGGTCTCGGTGACGCCGAAGCAGGAGCAGACGTACACGCGGTTCACCTCCCGGACGGGGTCGGTCAGGCCACCCCGACCAGTTGGTGAGGTGAACCTAACCTTACCTGGCACCCCCGGGACGCAGAAGCCGGACAGCGCCGGTGGGGCGCGGATCACATTCGATCCGCGCCCCACCAGGTCGTACGGGTCACTCAAGGCTCCCGGCAGCGGGTGCCGGGACCGCTCCCCTACTGGTCGCGGTACATCTCGGCGACGAGGAAGGCCAGGTCGAGGGACTGGCTGCGGTTGAGGCGGGGGTCGCAGGCCGTCTCGTACCGCTGGTGCAGATCGTCGACGAAGATCTCGTCGCCGCCGCCCACGCACTCGGTGACATCGTCACCGGTCAGCTCGACATGGATACCGCCCGGGTGGGTGCCCAGGCCCTTGTGGACCTCGAAGAAGCCCTTGACCTCGTCGAGGACATCGTCGAAGCGGCGGGTCTTGTGGCCGGAGGCCGCCTCGAAGGTGTTGCCGTGCATCGGGTCGGTCACCCAGGCCACCGTGGCACCGGAGGCGGTGACCTTCTCGACCAGCTCGGGGAGCTTGTCCCTGACCTTGTCGGCGCCCATCCGGACGATGAAGGTCAGCCGGCCCGGCTCACGCGTGGGGTCCAGCCGGTCGATGTAGGTGAGCGCCTCGTCCACCGTGGTCGTCGGACCGAGTTTGATCCCGATCGGATTGTTGATCTTCGAGGCGAACTCGATGTGCGCGCCGTCCAGTTGACGGGTCCGCTCACCGATCCACACCATGTGCCCGGAGACGTCGTACAGCCCGCCGCTACGGGAGTCGACCCGGGTCAGCGCCGACTCGTAGTCCAGCAGCAGCGCCTCGTGCGAGGCGTAGAACTCGACCGTGCGGAACTCCGCCGGGTCGGTGCCCGCCGCCTTCATGAAGTTCAGCGCGTTGTCGATCTCCCGGGCGAGCTGCTCGTAGCGCTGGCCCGAGGGGGACGACTTCACGAAGTCCTGGTTCCAGGCGTGCACCTGGCGCAGATCCGCGTAACCGCCGGTGGTGAAGGCACGGACCAGATTGAGCGTCGCCGCGGACGCGTGGTACATCCGCTTCAGCCGCTCGGGGTCCGGGATCCGGGCCTTCTCGTCGAAGTCGAAGCCGTTGACCGAGTCGCCGCGGTACGTCGGCAGGGTCACACCGTCACGGGTCTCGGTGTTCTTGGAACGCGGCTTCGAGTACTGGCCGGCGATCCGGCCGACCTTCACCACCGGCACGGACGCCGCGTAGGTGAGGACGGCGCCCATCTGGAGGAGCGTCTTCAGCTTGTTGCGGATCTGGTCCGCCGAGACCGCGTCGAACGCCTCCGCGCAGTCACCGCCCTGGAGCAGGAACGCCTCGCCCCGGGCGACGGCACCCAGCCGGGCACGCAACTGGTCGCACTCGCCGGCGAAGACGAGCGGCGGATAGCTCTCCAGCTCCGCCACGACCCCGCGCAGGGCGTCCTGGTCCGGATACTCCGGCTGCTGGGCAGCGGGAAGGTCTCGCCAGGACGGCTCATAGGTCGCGGAGTTCTCAGCGTTCACTGTCACGCGAACCAGATTACGTGGTCGCGCGCTGTGTCACGGGCTGCTCTCACAGTATGGAACAGGAGAGCAGCATGGAACAGGAGAGCAGCATGGAACAGGAGAGCTCAGGGAACGTGAACCGTCCTCGCCCGGCGCCCTCGGCGGATGCGCTATCGTGCCCGTCATGTTCGCGCTTTCGCATCAGACCTGGTGGTGGACCGCTCGTCCGGCGGCCCACTGATTCAGCGCGCACCACGAATCGCGAAGGCCGCCCGAGGGGCGGCCTTCCGTCTTGTCCGGGCCGGTGGCGGGCCGGGGAAGAAGCGGCCGTTCCTCCTCTCCGGAAGGAACACCGCAGATGCCCAGCCATCCGCTCGACCGGCTCACACACCACGACGGCCCGCCCTTCGCCCTGCTGCGCCGCCGTACCCCCGGCCGTGACCACGAGACCGTGGAGCTGCTGATCGGCTCCGTGCACGAGGCGGCCCGGCTGGCCGACCTCCCGGCCGGTGACGGGACCTCGCTCGCCCTGGTGCCGTTCCGGCAGATCAGGGAGCGCGGCTTCGACGTACGGGACGACGGGACGCCCCTGTCCGTCCTGGTCGCGGACGAGACGTACGAGCTGCCGCTCGCCGAGGTGCTCGACCGGCTGCCCGGCCATGAGGTACGGGTCCAGGACGGCGCCTTCGACCTCGACGACGAGCGGTACGGGGAGATCGTCCGGCGGGTGATCGAGGACGAGATCGGCCGGGGAGAAGGGGCGAACTTCGTCGTCCGGCGGACCTTCGAGGGCCGGATCCCCGGCTTCTCCAGGACCGATGCCCTCGCTCTCTTCCGGCGGCTGCTCGCGGGTGAGCGCGGCGCGTACTGGACCTTCGCCGTCCACACCGGCGAGCGCACCCTCGTGGGGGCCAGTCCCGAGGTCCATGTACGGATGAGCGGCGGGACCGTCGTGATGAATCCGATCAGCGGCACCTTCCGCTATCCGCCCGGGGGGCCATCCCCGGAGGCGCTGCTGGAGTTCCTGGGCGACCGCAAGGAGACCGAGGAGCTGTCCATGGTCGTGGACGAGGAGCTGAAGATGATGTGCACCGTCGGCGACCGGGGCGGGGTGGTGATCGGTCCCCGGCTCAAGGAGATGGCGCATCTCGCGCACACCGAGTACGAGCTGCGCGGACGCTCCTCGCTCGATGTCCGCGAGGTGCTCAGGGAGACGATGTTCGCCGCGACGGTCACCGGCTCGCCGGTGCAGAACGCCTGCCGGGTCATCGAGCGCCACGAGGCCGGCGGGCGCGGCTACTACGGCGGCGCGCTCGCGCTCATCGGGCGGGACGCCGGGGGCGCGCAGACCCTCGACTCCCCCATCGTGATCCGTACCGCCGACATCGACCGCGACGGCGGGCTGCGGGTGCCGGTCGGGGCGACGCTCGTACGGCACTCCCGCCCCGAGGACGAGGTGGCCGAGACCCATGCCAAGGCGGCGGGCGTGCTGGCGGCCCTGGGGGTACGTCCCGGCCGGCCGCGCCCCGGGTCCGGGCATCCACGGCTGGCCGACGACCCGAGGGTGCGGGCGGCGCTGGACGCCCGGCGCGCGGATCTCGCGCCGTTCTGGCTGAGGATGCGGACCGGTCCCGCGACCCTCTCCGGGCACGCGCTGGTCGTGGACGGCGAGGACACGTTCACCGCGATGCTCGCCCATCTGCTGCGGTCCTCGGGCCTGGAGGTGACGGTACGGCGCTACGACGAACCGGGCCTGCCCGACGCGGTGCTCGCGCACGGGGGTCCGGTGGTGCTGGGCCCCGGCCCCGGCGACCCCGCGGACAGGACCGACCCGAAGATGCGGCTGCTGCGCGGGCTGGCCGTCGGACTGCTGCGCGAGCGGAGGCACGGGCTGCTCGGCGTCTGCCTCGGCCATGAGCTGATCGCGGCGGAACTGGGCCTGGGAACGGTACGCAAGCGGGTCCCGTACCAGGGCGCGCAGGCGCGGATCGATCTCTTCGGACGGGAGGAGACGGTCGGCTTCTACAACAGCTTCACCGCGCACTGCGACGACGAGGCGGCGGAGGAACTGGCGGCGGACGGGGTGGAGGTGAGCCGGGACGGTGAGAGCGGGGAGGTGCACGCGCTGAGGGGCGAGGGGTTCGCCTCGGTGCAGTTCCATCCGGAGTCGGTGCTGACGCTGAATGGGCGGGGGGTGGTGGCGGAGCTGCTGACGGGAGCGATGGGGGTGGTGCGGGGGGTGTAGGGGGGACGCGCGTTGCGGCGCGGTGCGCCTCCCGGCGGGGGGCCGTGGTGCGGGTCGCCTCCCGGCGGGGGGCCGTGGTGGGGGTGCGGGTTGTGGGTGGTGCCGGGTGCCGGGGCCTCCGGAGGCACATGTCCGGACGGCATGATTTACGGCGCCCCTGGCCGTGCGCTGGATACGGGCGTCCGGACGCCACAAATCACGCTTTAGTGTCCGAACACGCACCTCCTACGACCCCGACCCCCTCCGCCGCACTCCGACCGCGGGCCGACGGGTCCCGTTCGGGTGCCGCATCACCCCGGCCGCCCGGGGTGCGGACATGTCCCGGCTGCTGTCGGCCGCCGGCGAGTGAGCCGAAGGGGCGCGTCGGTGCCGAAAAGGAGAGCGCGCGGAGGTTCGTGAGGTACGAGCGAACCGAGCACGGTCGACTGTCGGCATCGACATGAGGCGCCCCGGAGGCGAACCGAGCCCACTAACCAAAGAAAACTCCCACCTCCTCGTACAGTTCCGGCCGTACCGTTTTGAGTTGGGCCGTCGCCTCGGCT
This sequence comes from Streptomyces sp. NPDC002018, assembly GCF_042890865.1. NCBI lineage: Bacteria > Bacillati > Actinomycetota > Actinomycetes > Kitasatosporales > Streptomycetaceae > Streptomyces > Streptomyces sp. NPDC002018. The sequence goes on along the minus strand of NZ_JBIASO010000009.1, from coordinate 39,257 downwards.
ATCGGTACGCGCACGATGTCCGTTCCCCGTAGCGCGACCATCGTGCCGAAGGCTCCGTCCCGTACCGCCTCGATCGCGTGCAGTCCGAAGCGCGTGGCCAGCCAGCGGTCGAAGGCGCTCGGGGTGCCGCCGCGCTGGACATGGCCGAGCACCGTCGTCCTGGCCTCCTTGCCCGTGCGGCGTTCGATCTCCTTGGCCAGCCACTCGCCGATGCCCGACAGCCGGACATGGCCGAAGGAGTCGAGCGTGCCGTCCTTGAGGACGAGGTCGCCGTCCTTGGGCATCGCGCCCTCGGCGACCACCACGATCGGCGCGTACGAGGCCTTGAAGCGCGAGGTCACCCAGGCGCAGACCTGGTCGACGTCGAAGCGCTGTTCCGGGATGAGTATGACGTTCGCGCCGCCGGCCAGCCCGGAGTGCAGGGCGATCCAGCCCGCGTGACGCCCCATCACCTCGCAGACCAGGACGCGCATATGGGATTCGGCGGTGGTGCGCAGCCGGTCGATGGCCTCGGTGGCGATGCCGACCGCGGTGTCGAAGCCGAAGGTGTAGTCGGTGCCGTACAGGTCGTTGTCGATCGTCTTGGGCACGCCGACACAGGGGATGCCGAACTCGTCGCAGAGCCGGGCCGCGACGCCGAGTGTGTCCTCGCCGCCGATCACGACAAGGGCGTCGACCTCGTGCGCGGCGAGGGTGTCCTTGATGCGGCGGACGCCGTCCTCGGCCTTGAGCGGATTGGTGCGTGAGGAGCCGAGGATGGTGCCGCCGCGCGGCAGGATGCCGCGTACCGCCGGGATGTCGAGCCGTACGGTGTCGTCGTCGAGCGGCCCCCGCCAGCCGTCCCTGAACCCGGTGAACTCGTAGCCGTACTCCTGGACGCCCTTGCGCACGATGGCGCGGATGACCGCGTTCAGTCCGGGGCAGTCGCCGCCCCCGGTCAGTACTCCGACTCGCATGGAAAACACTTCCCTTCGCCGTCGGTGAGGCACCCGGGCCACAGGAAGAGTGACTCAGGTCACTTTGGCATGGTGCGCGGGAGGGATCGGGTTGCACCAGAGGGCGGAGGGAGGCGGTTGCGGAGGGGGCGGCTCAGGCGTCGTCGAGGCCACGCTCGATGGCGTACCGGACCAGCTCGACCCGGTTGTGCAGTTGCAGTTTGCCGAGGGTGTTCTGCACATGGTTCTGCACGGTGCGGTGCGAGATGACGAGGCGTTCGGCGATCTGCTTGTACGAGAGCCCCTTGGCGACCAGCCGCAGCACCTCGGTCTCCCGTTCGGTGAGCCGGGGCGCCCCGGGGTCGTCCGGGGCGGCGGGCGCGGGCTCGGAGGCGAGTCTGCGGTACTCCCCCAGTACCAGGCCCGCGAGTCCGGGGGTGAAGACCGGATCGCCCGCGGCGGTGCGGCGCACGGCGTCGGTCAGTTCCTCCGTGCTGGCCGACTTGAGCAGATAGCCGGTGGCACCGGACTTCACGGCCTCCAGTACATCGGCGTGCTCGCCGCTCGCGGAGAGCACCAGCACACGGAGTCCGGGATGGGAGCCGACCAGTTCCTTGCAGACCTGGACGCCCGGCATACCGGGCAGGTTGAGATCGAGGACGAGCACGTGCGGGGTGGTGGCCGTGGCGCGGCGGACCGCCTGCGGGCCGTCCCCGGCGGTCGCGACCACCTCGAAGCCGGCCGCGTCCAGGTCCCGGGCGACGGCGTCCCGCCACATCGGGTGGTCGTCGACGACCATCACCCGGATCGGCTCGTCCGTGTCCGTCGCGTGCCGCTCGCTCATCTCTCTGCCTTCCCCCGTCGTGGAACCCTCAACTCGACTTCCGTGCCCTGGCCAGGCACCGAGAGCAGTTCGGCCGTGCCGCCCAACTCCCTCAGCCTGCCGCGGATCGAGAGGGCGACACCGAGCCGCCCCTCCCCCTCGGCCTGGGCGAGCCTGCCGTCCGGGATGCCCGGCCCGTCGTCCCTGACGGTCACGATCACTTCGTCCGGCCAGTCCTCGACCAGGATCCAGGCGCGGGCGTCCTCGCCGGCGTGTCTGCGGACATTGTCCAGGGCGGCGCCGACCGCCGCCGTCAGCTCCCCGGCCGCCGCGGGCTCCAGCAGCACGGGGGCGCCGGGCTCGGCGAAGGTGACCTTCGAGCCGCTGTACGGGGCGAGGAGCGAGCGCAGATCGCGGGGACCCGGCTCCTCGGTACGGACCGGTACGGCGTCCTCGGGGGCGCGGACGGTGGGCACGAGTCCGCTGGAGACCAGGGTGCGCAGGGCGATCTCCTGCTCCCCCGCCAGCCGTCCCAGCTCCGCGGCCTCGCCGCCGATGGCGGTACCGCGACGCTGCACCATCGCCAGCACCTGGAGCACGCTGTCGTGGATGTCCCGGGCCAGCCGCTCGCGTTCACGTGTCGCGGCCTCTATCTCCAGGGCGCGGGCGAGGGTGCGTTCGGAGGCGCGGGCCACCTCGACGACATAGCCGATGGCGATGGAGGCGACCCAGACGAGCAGCACATTGTGCAGGGTGTCCCGGCTGGGGTGGGCGCGTTCCACGAGGTTGGCCACGGCGACGAAGGAGGAGGCGACCGCGGCCCAGCGCCAGCCGCCCTTGATCGCGAAGGCGAGGACCGAGCCCGCGGTCCATATCGACGGCAGGGTGGGGCCGTCGACGCTCTGGGCGTGCGCGTCGGCGAGCGGGGTGAGCATGATGCCGGTGAGGGCGACGGCGAGATCGGCGACCAGGAAGCGCCTGGTGCAGTTCACGGCGTTCGCCACCCGGGGGAGCGTGACGAGGGTCCAGACGGCCAGGAAGGCGAGGAACGCCACGGCCACCCAGGGGCGTTCGAACCGGTCGCGTTCGAAGACGAAGATCAGTACCGCGTAGACCATGGTGAGCGGACGGTAGGCGGTCAGTGCCCGCCAGAGGGGCTGCTCGACCGACATGCGTCTGTTCTTCTGGGGTCCGGTCCGCCTCCGGGGCAGCCGGAACCCGTGCCGACCGTCGATCGGCCCCTCCCCCCTGTGTGGATCCACGCCTCGTGGATCACTCGCCGCCGGTTTCCGCCGCCTTCGCCTGTTCGGCGAGCCGGCGCTTGGCCGCCGTCGCGTAGATGTCGACATACTCCTGGCCGGAGAGCTTCATGATCTCGTACATGACCTCGTCGGTCACCGAGCGCAGGATGAAGCGGTCCCCCTCCATGCCCTGGTAACGGCTGAAGTCCAGCGGCTTGCCGATCCTGATCCCCGGGCGCATCAGCTTGGGGACCACCTTGCCGGGCGGCTGGATCTTCTCGGTGTCGATCATGGCGACGGGAAGGACCGGCGCGCCCGAGGCCAGTGCCACCCGGGCCAGGCCGCCCGGCTTGCCCCGGTAGAGACGGCCGTCGGGCGAGCGGGTGCCCTCCGGGTAGATACCGAAGAGTTCACCGCGCTCCAGGACCTTGATCCCGCTCCGGATCGCGGCCTCGCCCGCCCCGCGTCCGCCCGAGCGGTCCACCGGCAACTGCCCGACGCCCTTGAAGAAGGCGGCGGTGAGTCTGCCCTTGAGACCGGGCGAGGTGAAGTACTCGGCCTTGGCGATGAAGGTCACCTTGCGGTCGAGGACGGCCGGCAGGAAGAACGAGTCGGAGAACGAGAGATGGTTGCTGGCGAGGATGGCCGGCCCCTCGGCCGGAATGTTCTCAAGCCCCTCCACCCAGGGCCTGAAGGCGAGTTTCAGGGACCCGCCGATGGAGAACTTCATCGCACCGTAGATCAACTCGAATGCCTCCTGTGTGCTGTCGGAGAGACCTTAACGCGTGAGGGGCACGTGCTCTCCTTCACGGAGGCCGGACGGATCTGGTCGGTGTCGGTCCGGTCGCGTACGGTGAAGTACACCTTCCCGAGCCTCACGAACAGGAGACCCCGGTGCCGGTCCTTCCTGGAGCCGAGCCGTACCGCCACGAGGGCGGCGAGGTCGGCGTCCTTCTCTGTCACGGATTCACCGGTTCCCCGCAGTCGTTGCGCCCCTGGGCCGAGTATCTGGCCGAGCGCGGGCTCAGCGTCTCCCTGCCGCTGCTCCCCGGACACGGCACCCGCTGGCAGGACATGCAGCTCACCGGCTGGCAGGACTGGTACGCCGAGGTGGACCGGGCGCTGCGCGAGCTGCTCCGGCGGTGCCGTCAGGTCTTCGTCCTCGGACTCTCCATGGGCGGGACGCTGGCGCTGCGTCTCGCCGCGAAGCACGGCCCGGCGGTCGCCGGGATCGTCGTGGTCAACCCCGCGATGAAGACACACGGACTCTCCGCCCACGCCCTGCCCGTCGTCCGCCATCTCGTGCCGTCGGCCAAGGGCCTGACGAACGACATCGCCAAGGAGGGCGCGGAGGAGCTGGGGTACGACCGGGTGCCGCTGCACGCCGCGTACTCACTGCGGAAGTTCTTCGCCCTGGTGGAGGCGGCGCTGCCCCAGGTGACCCAGCCGTTGCTGCTGCTGCGCAGCCCCCGGGACCATGTCGTGCCGCCGGCCGACTCGGCCAGGATCCTCGCCCGGGTCTCCTCGCGCGATGTCCGTGAGGTCCTGTTGGAACAGAGCTACCACGTGGCGACGTTGGACCATGACGCGGAGCGGATCTTCGAGGAGAGTCTCTCGTTCATCGGCCGCCTCGCTCCGATTGCCGGGCAGAAGGGGAGCACCAGCGGTGGCTGAGCATGACGCGGACCGGGAGCCGCAGCCGATCGACGAGGACGCGGCCTGGGCGGCGATCGTCGCGGGGTACGGCGACGAGCCGGCGGATCCGCCGGGCGCCAAGCCGTTCAAGTCGGTGGAGGATCTGGCGTTGCTGGAGGGGGAGAAGAACAGCCTCCCGCCGAGCGCGCCGTCCGGGCCCGAGGCCGGGCCCGCCCCGGCTCCGGAGAAGGACAGGGCCGGCCAGGACGCCAAGGACGACAAGACCAAGGGCGGCGACGAGGGGAAGCCCGCGCTGGGCGGCTCGGTCGTCTTCGCGCCCGGGGTCGGCGGTGCGGGACCGCGTGACTACGAGGCGCCGGAGGCCCGGGAGGAGGACTTCGACGACGGCGACGAGGGGCATTTCGTACCCCCCGAGCCGCCGCCGCTGCCCGAGTCCGATGTCACGGCCAAGTTCGCCTGGCTCGCCGTGATCGGCGGTCCGGTGCTGATGCTGGTGGCGGTCCTGTTGCAGTGGGACATGACCTGGTGGCTGACGACGCTCTGCATCGGCGGTTTCCTGGGCGGCTTCGCCACCCTGGTGGCACGGATGCAGCACGACGACGACGAGAACGACGACCCGGGGCGCGGCGCGGTCGTCTGAGCCCGGATCGTCCGAGCCCGGGTCGTCCGGGTCCGAAGAGGGGGGCGGCGGGGGCCGGGGTCAGAGCGAGGCCGGTACGCGGAGGGCGGCCAGCACGGGAAGGTGGTCCGTCGCCGCCCTCAGATCGGCCTCGGTGATGCCCGGCAGCCCCCGTGGCACCCCGCAGCCGAGGATCTCGATGCCCTGGGTGGCGAAGACCGCGTCGATGCGCTGATGCGGGTGGCTGGGGGTGGAGGTGTGCTCACCGCCCCAGGGCTTCGCCGCCCAGCCGTCCTGGAGTTCCCCGGCCAGCAGCCGGAAACTCCGGCCGTCGGGCCGCTCGTTGAGGTCACCGGCCACGATCGCGTGCGGTACGTCCATGGTCTTGAGGCGGTCGAGCAGCAGCTCCGCCTGGGTGTACCGCTCGTCGGCCCGCAGACTGAGATGGCAGCTCAGCACTCCGATCCTGGCCCGCCCGATCCGTACGACCGCCGTCGCGAAACCGCGCCGGTGCAGCCCTGGGGTGAGCGGCAGCAGGATGTCCTCGGTCCGCTCGACCGTGGCGCGCAGCGAACAGAGCAGCAGCGGTCCTGACGCGGTGGCGCCGCCGCCCAGCACCACGAGACCGGTCCGCGCGGCCAGCCATGCCGCGCGCTTGCGCCAGCGGAAGAACCGCGGCGCTTCCTGGATGAGGACCAGATCGGGCGCACAGGCCCGGATCACCCGGACCAGCGCCGCGCGGTCGTCGCGCATCGACCGGACGTTGTAACTGAGCACCCGGATCACGGCAGAACCGTCCGGCTCGGTACGGGAGTCGGGCAGCGGGGACGTCGCCATGCCGACACGATACGGGAGAGCGCCCGGCGGTTCTCCGGCGACACCGCACCGGGGCGGAGGGGCGGGGCGGGTGCCACGCACCGCGCCCGCCGTATCCCTGTGGGGTGCGGCGGGCGCGGAAGTCGGTGGTCAGCCCTGGCGGGCCAGGTCCGCGGCGCCAACCAGGCCCGCTTCGCCGCCCAGTTGGGCCGCGAGCACCTGGGCGTGCGGCCGCCACTCGCCGCCGATCAGCCAGCGTCTGAAGGACTTCCGGATCGGGTCGAGGACCAGTTCGCCCTCGTCCGAGACCCCGCCGCCGACGATGAACGCGGACGGGTCGAAGAGCGAGGCCAGATCGGCGAGACCGGCGCCGGCCCAACGGGCCAGCTCACGGAAGGAGTCGATGGCCACCGGGTCGCCGGAGCGGGCCGCGGAACTGATGTGCCGGCCCTCGATGCCGTCCGGGGTGCCGTCGCCGAGGCCCAGCAGGATCCCCGCGTTCTCGGGGGTCGCGTTGGCCCGCTGGCGGGCGTAGCGGACGAGGGCGCGCCCGGAGGCGTACTGCTCCCAGCACCCCTGGCTGCCGCAGCCGCACAGCAGCCCGTCCGGCACCACCCGGATGTGCCCGAACTCCGCGGCCACACCGAAGCGTCCGCGGCGCAGCTTGTTGCCGATGATGATGCCGCCGCCGAGCCCCGTGCCGAGCGTGATGCAGATGACATCGTCGTGGCCCTGCCCGGCCCCGAACCTGTACTCGCCCCACGCGGCGGCGTTGGCGTCGTTCTCCACGACGACCGGCAGGCCGATCCGCTGCTCGACCTTGTCCTTGAGCGGCTCATGGCGCCAGTTGATGTTGGGGGCGAAGAGCACGGTGGCGCGCTTGTCGTCCACGTATCCGGCCGCCCCGATACCGACCGCCTCGATCTGGTGTCCCCCGCCGGCACCGGAGACCGCGGCGCAGATCGCGTCCACGATGCCTTCGGCGGTCGGCGGGGTGGGCACCTTGTGCGTCTCCAGGATGGTGCCCTCTTCGTCGACCACGCCCGCCGCGATCTTCGTGCCGCCGATGTCGACGCCGATGGTGAGTCCCATGTGTCCCTCAGTTTTCGGTCGAGCCCCGCTGTGGTCAACCGTACCCGAGGGCGGGCGCCCGAAGGTCAGTCCAGGTCGATATGACCGCTCGGACCAGGTCCTTCGTCCCTGGGGTCCGTGGGGTCGTCGGACTTCTTCGTGTCCTGTGGGGCGTCTGTGCCCTGCGCCGAGGGGGCTCCGGTGGAGGGTGCCGAGGAGGAGTCCTGGGTCCAGCGGCCTTCCTGGTTCTCGACCGCGGAGCGGTAGGCGGCGAGCAGTTCGTTGCCCGCCGCGGCGAGATGGCCGAAAACGCCGGGGTTCCGTTCGACGACGGGCTCGACGACCGCCTTGGCCTGGTTGATGAACTGCTGTACGGCGCCCTGCGCGGCCAGGCCGAACAGCGGTCCCGGCAGTGACGAGACCTTGTCGGCGACGGCGTCGACCAGCTTGCGCAGCTCGTCGGAGGCGGAGACGGGCGGCGGGCCGTAGGCGGCGCGGCGGCGGGCCTTCTCCGCCTCCAGATCCTCGGCGCATGCCGCGGCCCAGGCGTCCGAGTCGGTGGCGGGGCGCTCGGTGGCATCGCTCATGGAGACTCCTGCGTCAGGGGCAGAGGCCTTCCGCCATGGGCAGCGGAAGGGTTCGTACCTTCGACGGTACCCGAACGGCCGCGGCTCCTTCAGTGCGCGCGCGGCCACAGCGCGGGGTCGGGGGTGAATCTCACCCGCAGCACCCCGTCGGTGAGGGCCGCGCCGGTCACCGTGCAGCGGCGCAGCGCGGACGGCAGGGGCACGATACGGCGGAACGCGCCGACGGTGAGCAGGAGTTCGTCGTCCCTGCGGACCAGGGACAGCTCGCTCTTGACCGCTCCGGGCAGCGGCAGACACCAGACGAGCAGATTGTCGTCGGCGAGCCGGTCCTCGACCGGCCAGAGGACCGGGGCGGTCTCCGGGCCCGGCTCGTCCAGTCCGTCGGCGAGTCCTCCGGCGAGGCCCGCCGCCGGTCCCGCCGCCCCGCCCGCGAAGGGTTCCGGGGCCGGTCCCGCACCGAGGAGATCGAGATCGTCCGGGCCGTGCGGGTCCCGGCCGAGGTGCCCCACCGGGTACAGGGGCGCTTCGGGCGCCCACTCCTCGTACCACTCGTCCAGGCACTTGCGCTGCTGCGCGACGAGCGTCGCCAGCCAGGGGCCGGCCGCGTCACCGGGCAGGATCCGGTTCGCCACCAGGGTGTCGACGCGCAGCCCGTGGAGGGCGAGTCCGGTGCGGGCCGTGCGCAGCGCGCCCGCCGCCGAGGGTCCCGGCTCCGCGACGAGACGTACGGTCGTGGCGGGGTCCTGGATCAGCGACTGGACGAGCGCGAGTTCCGCGTCCCGCCGGTCGGCGATCTCGTACAGCCACTGGGCGGGCATCGGCACCCCGGCGAGCTGGGCCATCATCGGGCGCAGCGCGCGGGCGGCCTGCCGCTCACGGGGCAGCAGCCGGCGCAGATAGCGGCGGAGCTGTTCGGGGAGGGCGAGGACGGCGAGTGCCTGTCGCAGCGGCGGCAGATCGACGACGAGGACGTCCCAGTCGCTCTCGGCGGCCCGGCTCATCGCGTGCAGCAGGGCGAACTGTTCGCTGCCGGGGAGTTCGGTGAGTTCCTCGCCGGCCAGTCTGCGGGCGCCGAGCAGTTCCAGCGCGGTGGCGGCCCGCTCCTGGAAGCGGAGCAGTTCCTCGCGGAAGTGGTCGCCGGAGTCGACGCGCGCGGCCCACAGGCCGTCTCCGGCGCGGACGGGCGCGGCGCCCACCGGTATGCCGAGCGGATCGTCGAGCGGGTCGGCGGAGAGCAGCAGGACACGCCCGCCCCGCCGGGCGGCGGCCCGCGCGGTGGCCGCGGCGATGGTGGTACGGCCCGCCCCGCCCGTGCCGGTGACCAGGACCGTACGCATCGGGGTCAGGCTCCGGGGGCGGACTCGACGCGCTTCTTCAGGCCCGCGAGGGCGCGGTCGATGATGACCTTCTCCGCCTTGCGCTTGATCATGCCGAGCATCGGGATCTTGACGTCGACGGTCAGCCGGTAGGTGACCTCGGTGCGGTCACCGCCGCCGACGGGCGCCAGCAGGTACGAGCCGTCCAGGGCACGCAGCATCTGGGACTTCACCAGGGTCCAGCTCACCTCGTTGCCGCCGGTCCAGGTGTAGGCGAGGGTGTGGTCGTCCTTGATCGCTCCGGCGTCCAGCACCAGCCTGACCTGCTGGGCGCGGCCCCGGTCGTCGGTGGCCAGCACCTCGGCCTCCTTCACCTCGCCGGTCCACTCCGGGTAGCGGGCGAAGTCGGCGATGACGCCCATGACATCGGCCGGTGCCGCCTCGATCGTGATGCTCGAACTGGTGTGTTCCGCCATCGCCGTGCTCCTCCGGTACTGGGTACGCGGTGTGCAGGCTATCGCGAGTGCGGGGCTCACCATTCCAGGACCCAGGGGCGTCCGGTCGACGCGAAGTGACCGACATTCACGCACTCCGTGGAGCCGATACGCATCCGGCGTGCGAGCGGCTGATGGACATGGCCGAACAGGGCGTACCGCGGCTTCGTACGCCGGATGGCCGCCAGCAGGGCGCGGCTGCCGCGTTCGAACCGGCGCGGGACGATGTCGTAGGTCAGCTCGGGCACATCGGGCGGGATGTGGGAGCAGAGGACGTCCACCTCGCCGAGCGCCTCGACCTTCGCGGCGTACTCCTCGTCGGAGATCTCGTACGGGGTGCGCATGGGGGTGCGCAGTCCGCCGCCGACGAAGCCGAAGACCCGGCCGCCCAGCTCCACGCGGTCCCCGTCGAGGACGGTGGTGCCCGGTCGCGCGTACTCCGGCCAGAGGTCCGGGATGTCGACATTGCCGTAGGTGGCGTACGTCGGGGTGGGGAAGGCGGCGAACATCTCGGCGTACTGGCGGCGCACCGCGCCCTCGATGGCCGCGGCGGGGTCCAGGTCGAGGCGGGACCACAGCTCCCGGCCCAGGTCACGGGCCTCGTCGAAGCGGCGGGCGGTGCGCAGCTCCACGATCCGGTGGGCGCTCTCCACCCCGAAGAGATCGGGGAAGATACCGCGCGAGTGGTCGGCGTAGTCCAGGAAGAGGACGAGGTCACCGAGGCAGATCAGGGCATCGGCGCCGTCGCCCGCTGTCAGCAGGCCCTCGGTGTTCCCATGCACATCACTGATCACATTGACTCGCATACCTGCCATGGCGATCACCCTAGAACGGGCTTCCCCCACTCGATAGAGGGGGCCGGACCTGCGGTTCCTTCCGCCCTGTCAGAGGTGTGGACTACTGTGCGCGCAGTACCGTCCATCATGTGTGACGCAGGGAACATCTGGCCGCGACCCCCTATGCGTACGTCAGTACCGGTGGGTAACGTCCGGGCAGTCCAGTCGTGCTCGCCCCCGCCGAGCACCTGCCCGGTCCTGGACCGCGACCGCGCGTCGCACGGAGCCGTGGCGTCGGCGCCCGATGAGGAGCAGCAGTCTTGCGCGAGTTCAGCCTTCCGGCCCTGTACGAGGTCCCCGCGGACGGCAATCTGACGGATCTCATCCGCCGCAATGCCGCGCAGTATCCCGATGTGGCGGTCCTGAGCCGCAAGGTGGCGGGCGCCTGGACCGATGTCACCGCCACCCAGTTCCTGGCCGAGGTGCGGGCCGCGGCCAAGGGCCTCGTCGCGGCGGGCATCAGGCCCGGCGAGCGGGTCGCGCTGATGTCCCGCACCCGTTTCGAGTGGGTGCTGCTCGACTTCGCGATCTGGAGCGCGGGCGCGGTCACCGTCCCCGTGTACGAGACCAGTTCGGCCGAGCAGGTGCAGTGGATCCTGGGCGACTCGGGCGCGGTCGCGGTGATCGTGGAGAGCGACACGCACGGGGTGGCCGTGGATTCGGTCCGGCACACCCTGCCGGATCTGCGCGAGGTCTGGCAGATCGACCGGGGCGGCGTCGAGGAGCTGACGGAGGCGGGCGCGGACATCACGGACGCGGAGGTCGACGAGCGCGCGGCGACGGCCAGGGCCGACGATCCGGCGACCATCGTCTACACCTCGGGGACCACCGGGCGTCCCAAGGGATGTGTGCTGACGCACCGCAGCTTCTTCGCGGAGTGCGGGAACGCGGTGGAGCGGCTCAAGCCGCTCTTCCGTACGGGTGAGTGCTCGGTGCTGCTCTTCCTGCCGGCCGCGCATGTCTTCGGACGGCTCGTCGAGGTGGCGGCCGTGATGGCGCCGATCAAGCTGGGCTGCGTACCGGACGTCAAGAACCTGACGGAGGAGCTGGCCTCGTTCCGGCCGACGCTGATCCTCGGGGTGCCCCGGGTCTTCGAGAAGGTCTACAACTCGGCGCGGGCCACGGCGCAGGCCGCCGGCAAGGGCGGGATCTTCGACCGGGCCGCGCGGACGGCGATCGCGTACAGCAAGGCGCTCTCCACCCCGCGCGGCCCGTCGCTCGGCCTCAGGATCCGCCACAGGATCTTCGACCGGCTCGTCTACGGAAAGCTACGCGCGGTGCTCGGCGGGCGCGGGGAGTACGCGATCTCCGGCGGCGCGCCGCTGGGCGAGCGTCTGGGCCACTTCTTCCGGGGGATCGGCTTCACGGTGCTGGAGGGGTACGGGCTGACGGAGTCCTGCGCGGCCACCACCTTCAATCCCTGGGACCGGCAGAAGATCGGCACGGTCGGACAGCCGCTGCCGGGCTCGGTGGTCCGTATCGCCGACGACGGCGAGGTGCTGCTGCACGGCGAGCACCTGTTCGCGGGGTACTGGAACAACGAGCAGGCGACGGCCGAGGCGCTGGCGGACGGCTGGTTCCACACCGGGGACATCGGCACGCTCGACGAGGACGGCTATCTCGCGATCACGGGCCGCAAGAAGGAGATCCTGGTGACCGCGGGCGGCAAGAATGTCGCCCCGGCGGTGATCGAGGACCGGATCAGGGCGCACGCGCTGATCTCGGAGTGCATGGTGGTCGGCGACGGCCGCCCCTTCGTGGGCGCGCTGATCACCCTGGACGAGGAGTTCCTGGCCCGCTGGGCGAAGGACCACGGCAAGCCCGCGGGCTCGACGGCGGCGACACTGCGGCTGGACCCGGAGCTGCTGGCCGAGATCCAGCGGGCGGTGGACGAGGGCAACGCGGCGGTGTCCAAGGCGGAGTCGGTACGGAAGTTCCGTGTGCTGACGGCCCAGTTCACCGAGGAGGACGGGCACATCACCCCGTCGCTGAAGCTCAAGCGGAGTGTGGTGGCGAAGCACTTCGCGGACGAGATCGAGGCGCTCTACCAGTCCTGACCGCGCTCCTGACCCACGGCCCGGCCCGCGGTCCTGGCCGTACTCCTGCCGTACTCCTGCCCCACGGCCCGGCCCTGCGGCTCCCCGCGGACCGGGCCGCACGGCCGTCCGGCGGCGCGGTGCAGAGCGCGGGGGGGCAGGGTGCGGCGGGGCAGGGTGCGGCTGGTGCAGGGCGGCGGGGCAGCGGGGATCAGAGCAGCGCGCGCAGACGCGAGGCCAGTTGGTCCCAGCGCCACTTCTCCTCGACCCACTCCCGGCCGCGCTCGCCCATCCGCCGGCGCAGTTCCGGGTCCTGGAGCAGGGTGACGATCCGTTCCGCCGACTCCTCCGCCGCGACCGCCGGGGGCCCGCCGTGGACCACCCAGCCCGTCCCGCCGTCGAGCACCGCGTCCGGCGCGCCTCCCGAGTCGCCCGCGACCACCGGGAGTCCGGTGGCCGACGCCTCCAGATAGACGATGCCGAGGCCCTCGACGTCCAGGCCGCCGCGCCGGGTGCGGCAGGGCATCGCGAAGACGTCGCCCGCGCCGAAGTGGGCCGGCAGTTCGGCCCAGGGAACGGCGCCCGTGAAGCGTACGGAAGCGGCGACACCGGTGGCGGCCGCCAGCTCGCGCAGCTCCTTCTCGTACGGTCCGCCGCCCACGATCAGCAGCACGGCGTCCGGCACCCGCGCCAGGATCGCCGGCAGCGCCCGGATCAGTGTGTCCTGGCCCTTGCGCGGCACCAGCCGGGAGACACACACGACGACGGGCCGGTCCGTGAGCCCGAGCCGCTCGCGGACGGCGGCGCCCCCCGAACCCGGGTGGAAGGTCTTCTCGTCGACGCCCGGCGGCAGTTGCACCATGCGCGCCGCCGCCTCGGGGGTGAGCGCTCCGGCGATACGGGAGCGCGTGTACTCGCCGAGATAGGTGATCGTGTCCGTGGACTCCCCGATACGCCGCAGAAGCCGCCGTGCGGCGGGAAGCTGCGCCCAGCCGGCCTCATGGCCGTGTGTGGTGGCGACCAGCCGCCGCGCCCCGGCCTTCCGCAGCGCCGGGGCCATCAGCCCGAGCGGCGCCGCCGCGCCGAACCACACCGACTCACAGCCGTGTTCCCGCAGCAGTCCGGCCGCCCGCCGGGTCACGCGCGGGGTCGGCAGCAGCATCGTCGTACGGTCCCGTACGACGGTGAACGGCTGCTCGGCGTCGAAGGCGGCCGTCGCCTCCGCGCCCTCCCGGCCGCGCTTCCAGGTCGAGGCGTAGACCACCAGCCGCTCGGGGTCCAGACGCAGCGCCATGTTGTGCAGGAACGCCTGGATGCCGCCGGGCCGGGGCGGAAAGTCGTTGGTCACGATCAATGTCTTGCGCATCGCCGCCGACAGTACCCAACGGCCCTGCCTGATGGCTCGGGCGCGGTACCGCCCGGCATCATGATCCCCGCGACCGGGAACGAAGCACACGAAGCGCGGGAAGCGGACGAGGTGGTCATGGCGGGCACGCACGGCACAGGGCTTCCGGTCGCGGCCTGGACCCTCACCAGGGCCGTTCTGCTGCTCTGTGTCTTCAAGATCGTCTCCGTGCCGGGGCCCGACGTCACCGGCGATGTCTCGGTGATCTACCAGGGCTGGTACGAGGTGCTGAGGACGGGCACCTATCCCCTGGACGATGTGACCTGGCAGTATCCGCCCGCCGCCGCGCTGCCCGTCCTCGCGCCCGCCGTCCTGCCGTTCCTCGGCTACGCCACCGCCTTCTTCGTGCTGGTGTTCCTCTGCGACGCGGTGGCCTTCGCGCTGCTCCTGCGGGCCGCCCGGGGCACGGACCGGTCGCCCCGGGGCGTATGGCTGTGGATCGCCGGGGTGCCGCTGCTGGGCCCGACCGCGTACGCCCGCTACGACCTGATGGTGACGGCGGTCGCCGTCGCCGCGCTGCTCGCGGGGGTGCGCCGCCCGCGGCTGCTGGGCGCGCTCGCCGGGTTCGGCGCGCTGCTGAAGGTCTGGCCGGTACTGCTGCTGGTGGGCACCCCGCGCGGCCGGGTCACCCGCGGGGCCTGGGCGGCGGCGGCCGTCACCGGGGCCGTACTGACCGTGGTCTGCTGTGTCGCGATGCCCGGCGCGCTGGCCTTTCTCACCTTCCAGCGGGACCGGGGCACCGAGATCGAGTCGCTGGGCGCCCTGGTCTTCCAGGTGGCGCGGCACTTCGGCTGGAGCGGCAGCGTGCTGCTCAACTACGGCTCCGTGGAGTTCGTCGGACCGTATGTCCCGCTGGTCAGCACGGCCGCGCTGGGGCTGACCGCCCTGGCCTTCGGCTGGCTGCTGGTCTGGCGGCTGAAGGCGCGCGGGCCGGGGCCGGGGACCGTCTGCGACGCGGGCTTCACCGCGGTGCTGCTGTTCACCGCCACGAGCCGGGTGATCAGCCCCCAGTACATGCTCTGGCTCATCGGGCTGGCCACCGCCTGTCTGACGCTGCGGAGCAGCCGGATGGCGCTGCCCGCCTGGCTGGTGCTGGCCGCGACGGGGGTCACCCTGCTGGAGTTCCCGCTGCTCTTCTCCCATGTGGTGGGCGGCGATCCGCTGGGCGTCACACTGCTCTTCCTGCGCAACGGTCTGCTGGTCGCCGCGAGCCTCACCGCGTGCCGCCGGCTCTGGCGGGCGACGGTCCCGCGCCCCGCCGGGCGGGCGGGCAACGGCGCGGCGCCGGCCGGCGTCAGCCCAGCCGCTCCCGCGCGTACGCGCGCCAGCGGGCGGTGAAGTCCTCCGGCGTCGTGGCCAGGACATCGTGCAGGGCCTTCTCCACCGCGCCGTCGCGCCCGGCGTGCGCGCCCACCGCGCGGTAGAAGTCGGTCAGCCGGCGCTCGCCCCAGCGCTCGGCGATCAGCTCGCACGCCAGCCAGCCGCCCTCGTACGCCCTGGCCAGCCCCTCCGCGTCGGCGCCGAAGGCGAAGTCCTCGTCGGAGGGCAGCGCGGCGGGGGCGTCGCCGGAGCGCACGGCGCGCTGGAGTTCGGGAGCGACAGCGGCGTCCGTACGGTCCGTCCCCCGGTAGGCGACCCAGTCGGCGAACCCCTCCGAGAGCCAGGTGGGGGTGGCGGCCGAGGTGGCCGCGCGGGTCGCCACATGGGTGGTCTCGTGGGTGAGGACGATCCGCTGTCCGAAGTCGCCGAGGTCGCGGTACGCCTCGGGGTTCACGACGATCCGGTCGGCCGGTGTGCCCGCCGGGGCGCCGGAGCCGCCCGCGGGGATCCCGGTGGTGACCGCCGCGATGCCCCGGTAACCGGCTGCGGGAGCCCCCAGGAGGCCCGCCATGGCCTCCAGCGAGGCGGGGACGAGCAGAACCGCCCGGCGGGCCCAGGGGCCCGGCCAGGCGTCGTCCACGGCCGGCACCGCCCGGTCGGCCATGGCGGCGAACGCGCGCAGCCGCGCGTCGTCCTGTCCGACGCCGAGGACCAGGGCGCGCTCGCCCCGTACGACCCGTACCGGGCCCTGCTCCCAGAGCTGCCGGGCGCCGCCCTCGCCGGGCCGGTCCGCGGTCACGTACCAGCGCCCCGCGCGCTCCCTCAGCTCCAGCACACGCGGCGCGGACACCGGAGCACGGTCGTAGCCCGCGAGCCCGTAGCGCAGCTCGGCGCGTACGGTGGCCCGGCCACCGGAGCGTTCCACCCCGGTGAGCCGGTACTCCCAGGAGCCGAGCGGCACCCCGGCGAGATCACGGAACTCACGCCGGCCGGTGGCGCGCAGAGCCGTCGCGGCCGGGTCGAGGACCGCGAGATACGCCCGCTCGTCCCGGTCCAGGACGGCCGCGGCCCTGCGGTCCAGGGTCGCCCCGATCCGCGCGGCGGCGCTGTCGGGGGCCTTCGCCGGGGCCGTACAGCCCCAGAGCGGCACCAGCAGGAGCACGGCCGGCCACAGCACCGCCGCACGCCGACGCGTACCGTGCCGTCCCGCCGTCGTGCGCGCCCGACCTGCCACGCGGCCGATCGTACGGGGTGCCCGGGGCGCGGATCAGACGCGTGTGACCGAGGAGACGGGCATCATGCCGACCGGGTCGTAGCGCACCGAGGCGCCCGGGTACGGGGCGTGGATCACCTGGCCGTTGCCCGCGTACATCGCGATATGGCTGGCGTCGTCGCGGTACGCCACGAGATCGCCGGGCCGCGCCTCGGAGAGGGAGACCTGACGGCCCGCGTACCGCTGCGCCTGGGAGGTGCGCGGCAGCCCGACGCCCGCCTGCGCGTAGGACCACTGGGTGAGCCCCGAACAGTCGAAGCCGGAGGGCCCGTTGGCCCCCCACACATAGGGCCTGCCCACCGCGCGCCGGGCGGCGAGGACCGCGGCGGAGGCCCGCGCGGAGGCCGGCCCGGCGCCGGAGAGCACCGGCAGTCCGTCACGGCCGGAGCGGGAGGCCCGGTCGTAGGACTCGCGGTCGGAGGCGGGAAGGGAGTTCAGCAGCCGCCTGGCCTGTGCGAGCTTCCCCTCGACCGTGTGCTTGTGGCGGGCGACGACGGCCCGGCTGCGCTCCAGCTCGGTCAGATCGTGGGCGGCTTCCATACGCACCTGTCCCAGCCTTCGCTGGGCCTGCTTGAGCTCCCTCAGGGTGCCGGACTGGCGTTCACCGACCCGGTCCAGGACGGAGGCCTTGTCGAGATAGCTGTCGGGGTCGGAGGAGAGCAGCAGGGCGAGGGCCGGATCGATACCGCCGGAGCGGTACTGGGCACCGGCGACCGAACCGAGCGCCCCGCGCATCCGGTTGACGCTCTCCTGGCCGCGCGCCGCGCTGTCCTGTGCCTGGTCCACGAGCGCGCGCAGCCGCTCCACCCGCTCGGTCGCCCGGTTGTACTGCTCGGTCGCCTTCTCGGCCTCTTCGTACAGCCGGTCGACCTTGGCCCGGGTCGCCTCGGGCGACTGCCGCGGGTCGGCGCCCGCCGGGGCCGCTCCGAGCGCCGCAGCCGCCGTGGCCGCCGCGGCGGCGGACAGGGCCACCGCCGCGCTGCCGCGCGAACCGAGCCCGGAGCCGGGGTGTGAGGAACGGCGATGGGACACCACAGGAGGCCGCACTTCCTTCCGCTGAACGCACTGACGCGGCCCCCGGCCGCCCGACGGGCGGACCACTGGCCGGAGCCGCGGGAGCAGACAGTAGCCGGGCGACCACGGAGCGGCCAACGACCGCCCCGCGCACACAAAGTGACGCCCCGCCGTAGACCACAGGTCATCGGCGGGGCGCGGAGTCAGCGGGAGGCGCGGGAATTCGCCCGAATGGGCGGGTGTGACCGTCCGGATCCGGTGGGGATCCCGACGCGGCGGAGGTCAGAGAAGTCAGATACGCAC
Source organism: Streptomyces sp. NPDC002018 (assembly GCF_042890865.1). Taxonomy (NCBI): domain Bacteria; kingdom Bacillati; phylum Actinomycetota; class Actinomycetes; order Kitasatosporales; family Streptomycetaceae; genus Streptomyces; species Streptomyces sp. NPDC002018. Next base: position 21,512 of record NZ_JBIASO010000009.1, on the reverse strand, counting down.
ACCGAACTGGAACGGCATGTTGTTGATCGACTCGTAGCGCACGCTGGCACCCGGCTTGGGGGCGTGCAGCACCTGGCCGTTGCCCGCGTAGAAGCCGACGTGGTGCAGGTCGCCGTAGAAGATGACCAGGTCGCCCTGCTGGAGCTGGCTCTGGCCGAGGCGCGTACCGGCGTTGGCCTGGGCCTCGGAGGTCCGGGGTATGGAGACACCGGCCTGGGCGTACGCCCAGGAGGTGAGCCCGGAGCAGTCGAAGGAGCTGGGGCCCGAGGCGCCGTAGACATACGGCGTGCCGATCTTGCCCTGGGCGGCGGCGAACGCGGCGGACGCACGCTGCGAGGCGGGCACCGAGTTGCCGAGGTCTGCGCGGGAGCTGGCGCGGTTGGCGCGGGACTCGTCGGCGGTCAGCGCGGCGCGCTCCTGCGCGGTGAGCGTGTTGAGCAGCTTCTGCGCGGCGGCGAGCTTCCCGCGGACCTCGTCCTTCTTGGCGCGCAGTTCCTTGCGGGTGTCGTCGAGGTCCTGGACCTTGCTCTGGGCCTCCTTGCGCTGCTGCGCGAGGGACCGCTGCTTCTCCTGGATCTGCTGGAGCGACTCGGCCTGCTTGGCGCTGACCTGGTCGAGCGTGGACGCCTTCTCCAGGTAGCTGTCCGGGTCGGAGGAGAGGAAGAGCTGTACGGCGGGGTCGATGCCACCGGTGCGGTACTGGGCGCTGGCCATCGAACCGAGGCTGTCCCGCAGCTCGTTCAGCTCGTCCTGACCACGGGCGACCTTGTCCTGGAGGGCGTCGACCTGCTTGGCGAGCTTGTTCTGCTGCTCCTCGGCGCCCTTGTACTTCTCGGTGGCCTTCTCGGCGTCCTCGTAGAGCTTGTTGACCTTCTCCTTGACGTCGCTCTTGCTCGGCTTGGGATCTGCCTGAGCGGCCTGGGAGGTGAGGGCGACAGCGGCGGCAGCGGTCGCGGTGAGCACGGTCACACGGGCGCGGCTCGGCTGCTTGGGACGACGGTGGGACGCCACGGAGGCGAGCTCCTTCTTCCTCAGCCGCCTACCGGGCCATGGGGGACGCAGGGCCCCGGCTCCATGCGTCCCGTACCCCTGCCAACTGGGCTGAACTGCATGAAATCGGCGGTTCCTTCGCTGTCACCCCGGGTGGGTGATCAACCGCGCGAAGGTTCGACGCCTGACCATAGTGACCTTCTTGTGATCAGTTCAAATCCTGGGGAGGAAAATCCCCATCACGACGCGCATAATTTACAGACAGTACACAGACAGTGATGGACATTTGACACAGTGATCCCACAAGGCAGGGCCAATTCGGTCATTGACCCCACCTGTTGACTAGATACGCGAAAGCCGCTTCAGCAACAAGGCGGACGCCACGGGCCTCGCGCCGGCCTGCGCCACCCCGTCCGCGACCTCACGGTCGGTGGAGACCACCACCACCGGCCTGCCGGGCGGCTCGGCCCTGACGAGCTGACGGATCAACTCGTCGGCGGTGACGCCCGGTTTGGAGAACAGCACCCGGACCCCGCGCGGCGGGGCGAGCAGCACCGGCGCCGCCAGCTCGGCGCCGTCGAAGACACAGGTGGTCTCCGCGCCCGACTGCGCCGCGAGCATCGCGAGCCCGCCCAGCAGCCGCAGCCGCTGCTTCTCCAGCGGCATCGTCGGATAACCGGTCTTGGTGACGTTGTAACCGTCCACGATCAGATGTGACTGCGGGAGCGCCAGCAACTGATCGAGCAGCGCGGGATCGGTCTCGGAGAGCGCGCGGGCCGCCACGTCCTTGGGCGACATACGGCCGGGCTCGACCGCGTCGACCGTGTCCCCCGGCCGGACCGCGGCGGGCGGCAGGGCCAGTTCGCGCCGCAGCCCCTGGGCCGACTCCAGCACGGTGTCCAGCAGCAGCCGCAGCCGCATGTCCTCCACCGAGCGGCCCTCACGGGCGGCCCTGCGGCTCGCTTCCACGGCCGACTCCGCCTCACCGAGCCGCGCCTTGATCCGGCGGGTCTCGCTCTCGGCGGCCGACACCGCGGCGGCGGCCTCGGCCCTGACCGTCTCGGTCTCCGCGTGCACCCGGCGCAGGGCGGCCTCGCCCCGCTTCACATCGCTCTGGGCACTGCGCAGTTTGCGGTGGAGCGACTCGGCCTCCTTGCGGGCCGCCTCCAGCTCCGTACGCAGCCGCTCGGTCTCGCTCTTGGTGAGCGCCCTGGCCACGGCCAGTTCCTCACGCAGCCGCTCCAGTTCGCGGCGGGCCTCCTCGTCGGCGCGCTCCGCGTCCGCACGCTGGGCCTCCTCGCCCGCGGCGGCCACCAACTTCACCCATCCGGGGGGCCTGAGCACATAGGCGGCCGCGGCCACATCGACCGGATCCGCGGCGGCGGGCGGCGATCCCGACTCCAGGGCCCCGGCCAGCTCCGGCTGGGAGTGGCTGATGCGCTCCCCGATGCGCTGCCGGAACAGCGGGTCGCTCTCCAGCGCGGCGGCCATGGCGTTACCCGCGAACTTGGCCCGTCTGTTCGGGGTGAACCGGGCGTACTGGCGCAACTGCGCCGGGAGTTCGGCGACCGTCAGACCGCCGAAGGCGTCCGACACCAGCGCGACGACCCTGCGCCGTACCCCGTCCGGGAGCGGGCGGTCCAGCGCCTCCGCGGCGTCACCGCCGGCCGCACCGGCCGGCTCGGCACCGCTTGCGGCCTGCTCCACATCCGTCACCCCATACCCTTTCGGGCGGCTCCCTCAGGAACCGGCGCCCGGCCTGTCCACCAGCTCGATCTGGTCCACCGCGTTGCACCAACGGCAGCGCACCGACTCGATGGTCTCACTGACCACCTCGCGCTCCTCGACCCTCGGCTCCCCCGCCAGGTCCAGATGGACGTACTCGACGGCCTTCGACGATCGCGTCACGTCGAAACGTGTGAGATTGCCGCACAGTGTGCAGCGCCACCGGGTGGCGGCCGTCGGCAGGGGAACCGTCGTCATCGTGCGTCCTCTTTCGTCGTCCCGCCCGCTGTCGCCCGCGGTGCGCCGTCGAACAGCGGATGTACTCCTTGCAACCCTACGGCCTCCGGGCCACCCCAGGGAGCGGCGAGGCACTCTGTACCCTTCACTCCCGGTAAGCCATGCTCTGTCAGTGAATACGTCGCGGACGACGGCCGACGGACCGGTGGTGACCCACACACTGATCGGCCTGTGCTGTCTGGCCTTCCTGTTCAGTCCGGCGTCGGGCTTCAACCCCGCGTACGGAAGGGGTGCGGAGCTCCTCGACGCGCAGATCCTCTATTTCGAGCGGTGGGGCGTCATCCCGGTCGAGCTGCTGAGCGGCTCCCCGCACGCCCTGTTCACGCCGCTGACCGCGCTCTTCGTCCACGGGAGCTGGCTGCATCTGCTGGGCAACATGCTGTTTCTGTTCGTCTTCGGCGCGATGGCCGAGGAACGGATGGGCCGGGCGCACTTCCTGTTCTTCTATCTCGCCGTCGGCTGTCTCGCGCTCTTCGCGTACGCGGTGGTGAACGCGGCCTCGGACCAGACCCTGGTCGGCGCCTCGGGCGCGATCTCAGGGGTGCTCGGCGCCTTTCTGTACCTCTTCCCGAAGGCCCGGGTCACCAGTCTCTTCCCGTTCCTGTTCTTCCTGCCGCTGCGCTTCCCCGCCTGGATCGTGCTGATCTTCTGGTTCGCGCTCCAGTGGCTGGCGGCGCGCGGCGCGGGCTCGGGCCCCGGCGTCGCCTATCTCGCACACCTCGTGGGCTTCTGCACCGGCTTCCTCTACGCCTGGGTGCGCTACTGGCGTACCGATAGAGTGGAAGACCACACCGCGGCCACCGAGGGAGAACGTCAACCGTGATCACCGCGATCGTGCTCATCAAGACCAGCGTGGACCGGATCCCCGAGATCGCGGAGTCGATCGCCGCGCTCGACGGCGTCAGCGAGGTCTTCTCGGTGACCGGTACGTACGACCTGATCGCCATGGTGCGGGTGGCCAAGCACGACGATCTGGCGGATGTGATCCCCGGCCGGATCAGCAAGATCAAGGGCGTCGAGGCCACCGACACGCACGTCGCGTTCCGTACGTACTCCCAGCACGACCTCGAAGCGGCCTTCGCCATCGGACTCGACGCGTAGGTCCTGGCCGGCCAGGACCTGCGGCCGCCTCCCGGCCACGCCCGTCGCGCCTGTCGCCCGTCACGCCCGTCGCGCCCGTCAGACCGCGGTGCCGTCCCGGTCCGGGACACAACGGCCGTCCTCCGTACGGTAGTTCCAGCGCGCTCCCTCGCTCACCAGCTCCCGTACGGCACGCACGAACCGGTCCACGTGCTCGTCCGGGGTCCCCGCGCCGAAGCTGACCCGGATCGCGTTCAGCGAGCGCTCGCCCGGCTCCGCCTCCGGGGCACCGCACTCCCCCGGGTCCTGCGGGTCGGTGCCCAGCAGGTTCCGTACCAGCGGGTGGGCGCAGAAGAGGCCGTCCCGTACGCCGATGCCGTACTCCGCGGAGAGCGCGGCGGCGAAGTGCGAGCTGTTCCACCCCTCGACCACGAACGAGAGCACACCCACGCGCGGGGCGTCGTCACCGAACAGGGAGAGCACCCTGACCTGGGGCACCTCCGCGAGACCCGCGCGCACCCGGGCGACGAGCCGCTGCTCACGGGCGACCAGGGTGTCGAAGCCCGCCTCGGTGAGCGCCCGGCACGCGGCGGCGATCGCGTACACCCCGATGACATTGGGGGATCCGGCCTCGTGCCGGGCGGCGGTGGTGTGCCACGCGACCTCGACCCCGCCGTCGCTCCGGCGGGTCACCGCGCGGCTGGCGCCACCGCCCGCGAGATAGGGCTCGGCGTCCTGGAGCCAGTCGGCGCGGCCCGCGAGCACCCCGGAGCCGAAGGGCGCGTACAGCTTGTGCCCGGAGAAGGCGACCCAGTCGACGTCCAGCGCGGCGATGTCCACGGGGTGGTGCGGCGCGAGCTGCGCGGCGTCGAGCACGATCCGCGCGCCGTGCGCGTGCGCGACGGCGGCCAGCTCCCGCACCGGCCACAGCTCACCGGTGACATTGGAGGCACCGGTCACACACACCAGCGCCGGGCCCTGGGGGTCACGCCCCGCGAGCGCGCGCTCCAGGGTGGCGACGGCCTCGGCGGGGGTACGGGGCGCGTTCAGATAGCTGACCCGGGCGTCCCGCCAGGGCAGCAGGGAGGCATGGTGCTCGGTCTCGAAGACGAACACCTGACAGCCGGCCGGCAGCACCGCGGCGAGCAGATTGAGCGAGTCGGTCGTCGAGCGGGTGAAGACGACCTGGTCGTCGGGGCGGCAGCCGAGGAAGTCCGCGACCGTGCGGCGGCTGTTCTCGAAGAGGTCCGTGGAGAGCTGCGAGAGATACCCGGCGCCCCGGTGGACGCTGCCGTAGTACGGCGCGTAGGCGGCGACGTCGTCCCACACCCGCTGGAGGGCGGGAGCGCTGGCGGCGTAGTCGAGCGCGGCGTAGGTGACCTCGCCGCCGGTGACGAGCGGAACGGTGACATCGCGCCCGAGGACCGGCAGCGGCTCGACGGAGGCGTTCTGCCCGCCGGACGCGCTGGGCGTGACGGGGGCGCCGTGCTCGACGGGGGCGCCGTGCTCGACGGGGGCGGGCGCGACGGAGACGGCGGGCGCGGGCGCGGTGGCGGGGGCGGTGGCGTTCGGGTATGCGGACATGGCGATATCTCCCGGCGGGACAAGTCGGAACGGCTTCAAGAACCCGCACGGCGGCACGCGTCGGAGCCGCGACGGTGGCGGGGAATGCCTCGATGCACGGAGATCACCGTGCGGAGGCGTTGAAGAAGGGGCCTGACGCCTGACGGCCCTAGCGCATTCGCTTGCTCACGAGACTGCTCCCTTGAGGACCAGGACCCCAAGGTGCAAGGGGTCCGCGCTTGCCGCGGACCTCGCTGCCCACGGCCTGGTCTTCACCCGGGGCACCCCGCCACGGACGGAGGGTTGCCGGACAGCGAGCCGGGGCCTTAATCGCTGTCACTCATGACCTTGCCCGAGAGTATGGCACAGCGTGCCGCGCGCCCCAACAGGTGTCCGCGATACGGGACGTGTGGGCGGTGCCGGGTGCCGGGTGCCGGGTGCCGGGTGCCGGGGCCTCCGGCCGTACGCCGGTGGGCCCCGTTCGGGTGCCGGGGCACCTCGGCCGCCCGGGGTGCGTTGGCGTTCCGGGCGCTGTCGGCCCGTCAGAGAGCGCTACAGCTCGCCGTTACCCAGCGTTCCAGGGTGCGCTTCGCCGCGCCCGAGTCGATCGATTCCGCCGCCCGCACGATGCCCGCCGCGAGTTGGAGGTCCAGCGGGTCGTCCGTCGGGTCCAGGGCCACCAGCGCCGCCGCCGAGTTGAGCAGGACCGCGTCGCGTACGGGGCCGGTCTCGCCGGACAGGAGGCGGCGGGCGACCTCCGCGTTGTACGACGCGTCCGCGCCGCGCAGCGCCTCGACCGGGACCAGGTCCAGGCCCACGTCCCGGGGGTCGAAGGCCTCCTCGGTGACCTTGCCGTCCCGTACCACCCACACCCGTGAGGTCGCGGTGGTGGTCAGTTCGTCCAGGCCGTCGTCGCCGCGGAAGACCAGGGACGAGTTTCCGCGCTCGGCGAGCACCCCCGCGACGATCGGCGCCATCCGCGCGTCCGCCACACCCACCGCCTGGGCCCGTACCCGCGCCGGGTTGGTGAGCGGGCCGAGGATGTTGAAGGTGGTCTGCGCGCCGAGTTCCTTGCGGGCCTTGGCCGCGTACCGCAGCGCGGGGTGGAACCTCACCGCGAAGCAGAAGGTGATCCCGGCCTCCTCGGCGACCTCGGCGACCCGCTGGGGGGTCAGCTCCAGATTGACACCGAGCTTCTCCAGCACGTCCGAGGCGCCGCTCGCCGACGAGGCCGCGCGGTTGCCGTGCTTGACGACCTTGGCGCCGGTTCCCGCCACGACGATCGCCGACATGGTGGAGATATTGACGGTCTTGGCGAGATCGCCGCCCGTGCCCACGATGTCGACCGTACGGCCGGGCACCTCAATGGTGTTGGCGTGCGCGTACATGGCGCGCACCAGGCCCGAGACCTCCTCGACCGTCTCGCCCTTCGCCCGCAGCGCGACCGCGAACCCGGCGATCTGCGCGTCGGTGGCCTCGCCGCTCATGATGCGGTCCATGGCCCACGCCGTGTCCTGCGCGCCCAGGTTCTCGCCGCGCAGCAGCGGGTTCAGCACGCCGGGCCAGGTGCGGTCCGCCATGGTGTCGCCTCCGACGGGGGTCACAGCGCTCATGCTCGCTCCTGGTGGGTTCCGGGACGGGTACGCGGACCGTACGAGGCCCACGCCGCAAGCCTATCGGCGTACGCCCGGCCGGCAGGACGGTTGCCCGGAGTGCGGACGGTACGCCGAGGGCCCCGGCCGGTTCCCCTCGCGGGGGGACCGGGCCGGGGCCCTCGGTGGTGGCGACCTGGTGAGGCCGGGTGGATCAGTGCTTGCTGTGGCCGCTCGTGATCTCCTCGTGCCCGTGGCCGTGCGCGGCGGCGATCTCGTTGTACTCCTCGGCCGTCGGCTTGGGGATCTGGTTGCCCTCGCCGTAGTAGCCCTTGCTCAGCTTCACGCGCAGACGCTCGGCGGGGCCGACCTTGCGGCGTACGCCGTTCTCGTCGACCTCGGGGCCGATCTCGGCCGGCTTGTGCTGGTCGTGGGCGGTCAGCTTGTGCAGATCGGCCTGGTCCAGCGGGGTGTGCACCTCGATGAACTCACCGTGCGGCAGCCGCTTGATGACACCGGACTCGCGTCCGTGCAGCACCTTTTCGGCGTCGCGCCGCTGAAGGCCGAGACAGATCCGCTTGGTGACGACGAAGGCGATGACCGGTCCGACGAAGAAGAAGATCCGGACGAACCAGGTGATCGCGTTGATCGACAGATGGAAGTGGGTCGCCCAGAGGTCGTTGCCACCACCGACGAGCAGGACGAAGTACCACGTCAGCCAGGCCACACCGAACGCCGTACGGGTGGGGGCGTTGCGCGGGCGGTCCAGGATGTGGTGCTCGCGGTTGTCGCGGGTGACCCAGCCCTCGATGAACGGGTAGACCGCGATCGCGACCAGCACCAGCGGGAAGATCACCAGCGGGATGAAGACACCCAGGACCAGGGTGTGCCCCAGGAAGTTGATCTCCCAGCCGGGCATCACACGGATGAGCCCCTCGGAGAAGCCCATGTACCAGTCGGGCTGGGCTCCGGTGGACACCTGGTCGGCGCGGTAGGGGCCCAGCGCCCAGATCGGGTTGATCGTGGCGATGGCGGAGACGATCGTGATGAGTCCGAAGACCAGGAAGAAGAAGCCTCCGGCCTTGGCCATGTAGATCGGCAGCAGCGGCATGCCCACGACGTTCTTGTTCGTACGGCCGGGACCGGCGAACTGCGTGTGCTTGTGGTAGAAGACCAGGATCAGATGGGCCACGACCAGTCCCAGCATGATGCCGGGCAGCAGCAGGATGTGGACCGAGTAGAACCGGGCCACGAAGTCGCCGCCGGGGAACTCCCCGCCGAACAGGAACATCGAGAGGTACGTGCCGACGACCGGCACGGACAGGATCGCGCCCTCCATGAAGCGGACACCGGTGCCGGAGAGCAGGTCGTCCGGGAGCGAGTAACCGGTGAAACCGGTGAACATGCCCAGGACCAGCAGCAGGAAGCCGAACAGCCAGTTGATCTCACGCGGCTTGCGGAACGCGCCCGTGAAGAAGACACGCATCATGTGGACGAGCATGCCCGCGATGAAGATCAGCGCGGCCCAGTGGTGGATCTGGCGGATCAGCAGACCGCCGCGGACATCGAAGCTGATGTCCACCGTCGAGGCGTACGCCTCGGACATCGTCACACCCTGGAGCGGGACGTAACTGCCGTGGTAGACCACCTCGTTCATCGACGGGTGGAAGAACAGCGTCAGATACACACCGGTGAGGATGATGATGATGAAGCTGTAGAGGCAGATCTCACCGAGCATGAAGGACCAGTGGTCCGGGAAGATCTTCCGCATGTTGGCCTTGGCCAGGGAGTAGATCCCCAGCCGGCCGTCCGCCCAGTCGGCGACCCGCTCACCCGCGGGTGTCCTGCGGTTCTTGTCGTCCGTAGCAGTGCTGGTACTCATCCGCGCTCCCAGAAGGCAGGACCGACGGGCTCGTCGAAGTCGCCGAGCGCCTCGAGGTTGCCCTCGGCGTTCACACCGATCCGCAGCTGCGGAAGGGCGTGACCGGCCGGGCCGAAGATGACGCGGGCGCCGTCGGAGAGGTCGAAGGTGGACTGGTGGCACGGGCACAGCACGTGGTGCGTCTGCTGCTCGTACAGGCTGATCGGACAGCCGACATGGGTGCAGATCTTCGAGAACGCCACGATCCCCTCGTGGGACCAGTCGAGTTCACGCTTGTCCTTGATCTCGTCCGGCTGGATCCGGACGATCATCAGGGCCGCCTTGGCGATCTGCTTCTGGAAGTCCTCGCTGTGCTCCTCCAGGCCTTCCGGCATGGCGAAGGTGAGCGAGCCCACCACGACGTCCTCGGGACGCAGCGGCTGGTGGGTGTTCATGTTGATGAGCTGCTTGCCCTTGGCCCACAGCGTGGAGCGGAGCTTCTTCTCGGGCAGCGGACCGAGATCGCGCAGCAGGACGACACCGGCGAGCGGCACCAGCGCCATCGCGCCGAACATCGTGTTGCGGATCAGCTTGCGCCGGCCGAAGCCGGACTCCGCCGCGCCGGCCGCGAAGTCCGACAGGACCTTCGCCTTGACCTCGGGCGGTGCCTCGATCGGGTGGCGGTCGTCCGCGACCTCCACGTCCGACATCAGCGTCCGGGCCCAGTGGACCGCGCCGGCGCCGATGCAGAACAGGGCGATGCCCAGGGTCACACCCAGCGAGAAGTGCAGGATGCTGACATGGCCCAGCGGGAAGATGTAGACGATCTTGCCGACCGGGAAGGCCACGAACGAGGCGATGAACGCCACGGTCGCCACCATCGACAGCAGGAACAGGAACGCGACCGTGCGCTCGGACCGCTTGGCCGCGCGCTCGTCGATGTCCTGTATGCGCGGCCGGTGGGCCGGCAGTCCCGGGTCGGCGAACGGGTCGTCCGCGCGCTCGACCGCGCCGTGCGCGTCGCCCTGCTCGCTCGGCAGGTTCTTCTCTGGAAATTCTTCTTGGCTACTCATGACTTCTTGGCCTTAGCGGTGTGGGCCGCGACCCAGATGGCGGCTGCGATCAGAACGCCCAGACCGAAGATCCAGCCGAAGAGACCTTCACTGACGGGGCCGAGGCCGCCCAGCTTGAGACCACCGGGGCTCGCGGACTTCTCGCCGTTCACCGTCTGGATGTACGCGATGATGTCCTTCTTCTGCTGCTCCGGCATCGTCGAGTCCGGGAACGAAGGCATGTTCTGCGGGCCGGTCTGCATGGCCTCGTAGATGTGCTTCGCGCTCACACCCTCGAGGTTCGGCGCGCTCTTGCCGTTCGTCAGGGCGCCGCCCTCGCCGGTGAAGTTGTGGCACTGGGCGCAGTTGGTGCGGAACAGGTCGCCACCCTTGGCGATGTCCGCGCCGGCGGGGTCGTACTGGTTCCCGGTCGGGGTGATCGGACCGGCGCCGAGGGACGCGACGTACGCGGCGAGCTGGTCGATCTCGGCCTGCGAGTAGATGACCCGCTTCTTGGGCACCTGCGCGCCGGGCTGCTGCGCGGGCATACGGCCGGTGCCGACCTGGAAGTCCACGGCGGCGGAGCCGACGCCGACCAGGGGCGGGCCGTCGCTGCTGCCCTGACCGCCGGTTCCGTGGCAGCTTGCGCAGCCGACGGAGTAGAGCTTCTTGCCCTCCTCGATGGCGAGGGACTGGGCGGTGTCGTCAGCCTGTGCCTTGCTCGCGGGCGCGAACGCGGCGTACAGCCCCCCGGTGGCCGCCAGCGCGAGGAGTAGGACGACGACCGCCGCCAGCGGATGGCGTCGTCGTGCGGAGAGCTTTTTCACGGATTACCCCGGTGTCAGGATCTTCTGCGTCGGTGTTTCTGGATTGTGTGCGCTTCGGGCGCGGTACCCGGCTACTTGATCAAGTAGATCGTGGCGAAGAGGCCGATCCAGACGACATCGACGAAGTGCCAGTAATAGGACACGACGATGGCTGCGGTCGCCTGCTCGTGGGTGAACCTCTTGGCCGCGTAGGTCCTGCCCAGAACCAGCAGGAACGCGATCAGACCTCCCGTCACGTGCAGACCGTGGAAGCCCGTCGTCAGGTAGAACACCGAGCCGTACGGGTCGGAGGACAGCGAGAGGCCGTCCTTCTTCAGAAGCTCGGTGTACTCGAAGACCTGACCGCCGATGAAGATCGCGCCCATCACGAACGTGATCACGAACCAGGAGCGGAGCTTCTTCACGTCGCCCCGCTCGGCGGCGAAGACACCGAGCTGGCAGGTGAGGGAGGAGAGCACCAGGATCGTGGTGTTCGTCGCCGAGAACGGGATGTTCAGGTGCGACGCCATCTCCTTCCAGTGCGCCGCGCCCATCACCGATCGCAGGGTGAAGTACATCGCGAAGAGGGCCGCGAAGAACATCAGCTCGGAACTCAGCCAAATAATGGTTCCGACGCTGGTGAGGTTCGGCCGGTTGACCGACGGGTGCGCGTGCCCGGTTTCTACTGTCGTTGCTGTCGCCACGACCGACATTATGTCGGTCGCTTATCCCGCCCTGACTCCGGGGGGTGCCGTTCGGTGTGTCCGTGGGATGTGCCCAGCTCGAACGGGGCGGTGAAGGGGCGTCCGTACCCGTGCTGACATGGTCTCCGACGGAGTAGCATCCGCGCATCGGTTCAGGGCAACGGAGCCCTGGAGCCCTCGCAGACACTGATGTCACGGAGGAACAATGCAGCCGACCGCCACGGTGCTGGTCTACAGCGACGACGCGAACACCCGCGAGCAGGTCCGGCTGGCGGCGGGACGCCGGCCGGCCTCCGATGTGCCGCCCGTCGAGTTCCTGGAGTGCGCCACCCTGCCCGCCGTGCTCGCACACCTCGACCGGGGCGGGATCGACGTCTGTGTGCTGGACGGCGAGACGGTTCCCGCGGGCGGGATGGGCGTCTGCCGGCAGATCAAGGACGAGATCTTCGACTGCCCGCCCGTGCTGCTGCTCATGGGGCGCCCTCAGGACGCCTGGCTGGCCACCTGGAGCCGTGCGGACGCCGCGGTGACCCTGCCGGTCGAACCGGTCGGTTTCGCGGACGCCCTGGCCTCCCTGCTCCGCCGGCGGCTCGCCATCAGCGCCTGACACGCGGGCGGGCCCGGTCCCGCCGCCCGGGAGGCGGCAGGACCGGGGTGGTCCCGGCGGCGGTCAGACCAGGGGCCGGAGACGGGCCGGGTCGGCGGGGCTGGCGCCGTCCCGGGTCCCGGCCAGGAGGACGCTGCCCTCGCGCCAGTCCTCCCAGTCCACGTTCCAGTCACCGAAGCCGTTGCCGAACTCCTCCATGTAGTCGCCGGCGCTGTTGATCACCTGTACGAGATCGCCCTCCTGCACGTTCTCGAAGAACCAGGCGGCGTTGGCGGTGGACATGCCCACACAGCCGTGGCTGACGTTCGCGGATCCCTGCGACCCCACGGACCAGGGCGCGGCGTGCACGTACTCACCGCTCCAGGTGACCCGGGTCGCCCAGTACACGGGGAGGTCGTAGCCCTCACCGCCGCCGATGCCGACGCTCGTACCGCGCATCCGTACGAAGTACTCCTTGCCCAGGATGACCTTGATGCCGTTACGGGTGGAGAAACCGGGCTTGCCGGTGGTCACCGGGATGCTGGTGACCTCTTCCCCGTTGCGGAACAGCGTCATGTAGTGCGCGCTGGCGTCGACGATGGCCTCGACCCGGTCGCCGGTGGTCAGCTTGAGCGGTTTGACGGCGCCGCCGTACAGCTTGTCGCTGATCTTCACGCCCTGGAGGGTGCTGTACGCGTTGATCTTGCCGTTCGCGGGCCAGTACTCCTTGGGCCGGTAGTGGAGTTCCTCGTCGTCCACCCAGTGCCAGGAGCCCTCTTCCGCCGCGGGGGTGGCACGGACCTTCAGCGACCGTTCGATGACATCCCGGGCCTTCTTGTCCGTGATCGGCTGGCTGAGCGTGGCCGTGATGGGCTGGCCCACTCCGTACTCGCCCTCCTCCGGTCCGAACTCGACCGTCAGGGTCCGCTTGGCGGGCATGGTGTCGAAGGTGAGTGTCCGCGAGCCGGGCTTGCCCTTCTTGTCCTCGGTCGCGACCTTGACGGTGTAGCGGGAGCCGGCCGCCAGGGGTGCCGTGGAGTGCCAGCGCAGCCCGTCGGCGGTGAGTTCACCCGCCAGGTAGTGGCCCGCCTTGTCGACGGCGTTGACGTCCGTGATCCGCTCGCCCTTGGCGGTCACTTCGAGGGGCTTGTTGGGATCGACCTTGGTGGCGCCCGCGGGCGTACTGAAGACGATCTTCCCCGGGGCGGCTTCGCGCGGCTTCCCGGAGAGCGGGTGCGGCCCGTCCTCACTGCACGCGGTCGCGCTCGCCCCAAGGGACACGACCAGCAGAGTGCAGGTGAGGACGGCGCGCAGACGTGGCGTGTGGTTCATGAACACACGGTAGGAACGTCCTCCCGCTCCGCGCGCGACGAGAGGTACGAATGGGGGCCCGCCGTACTCCATTGGAGTGCGACGGGCCCCTCATCGACGGCTCGGCCGTGGTGCCTACTGGTTCTGGTTCTCGCCCCGGTAGAACTCGAAGACCCAGCCCCACAGACCGATCAGGATCAGCGGCAGCGAGAAGTACAGCAGCCACCAGCCGATCGCGATGCCCAGGAAGGCCAGCGCGCCACCGACGCCGAGCGAGAACGGCTGCCAGCTGTGCGGGGCGAAGAACCCCACCTCACCGGCCTCGTCCGAGACATCGGCCTCCTTGTTGTCCTGGGCCATCGCGTCCACCCGGCGGGCGGTGAAGGCCAGGTAGAAGCCGATCATGACGCTCAGGCCGAAGGCCAGGAACAGCGCGGTCGTACCGGCCGGCTCCTTCGACCACACGCCGTACAGCACGGCGGCGGCGAGGATGAAGACGCTCAGCCAGAGGAACATCTTGCCTTGGATCTTCACTTCCCGGCCTCCTTGCCACCGGCGAGGACACCGGCTCCGGCACCGTGACCGACGTTCTCGAGCTGGTCGAGGGCGGCGATCTCCGGGTGGTGCAGATCGAATGCCGGGGATTCCGAACGGATCCTCGGCAGGGTGAGGAAGTTATGCCGCGGCGGCGGGCAGGAAGTCGCCCATTCGAGCGAACGGCCGTAGCCCCACGGGTCGTCGACCTCGACCTTCTTGCCGTACTTGGCGGTCTTCCAGACGTTGTACAGGAACGGCAGGATCGACAGACCGAGGACGAACGAGCTGATCGTGGAAATGGTGTTGAGCGCGGTGAATCCGTCGGAGGCGAGATAGTCCGCGTACCGGCGCGGCATTCCCTCGGCGCCCAGCCAGTGCTGGACGAGGAAGGTGCCGTGGAATCCGATGAACAGCGTCCAGAAGGTGATCTTCCCGAGCCGCTCGTCCAGCATCTTCCCGGTGAACTTCGGCCACCAGAAATGGAATCCGGCGAACATCGCGAACACCACGGTGCCGAAGACGACGTAGTGGAAGTGCGCGACCACGAAGTACGAGTCGGAGACGTGGAAGTCCATCGGCGGCGACGCGAGGATCACACCGGTCAGACCACCGAAGGTGAAGGTGACCAGGAAGCCGATCGTCCAGAGCATCGGTGTCTCGAAGGACAGTGAGCCCTTCCACATGGTGCCGATCCAGTTGAAGAACTTCACCCCGGTCGGTACCGCGATCAGGAAGGTCATGAACGAGAAGAACGGCAGCAGCACACCGCCGGTCACATACATGTGGTGCGCCCACACGGTCACGGAGAGACCCGCGATCGCGATGGTCGCGCCCACCAGACCGATGTAGCCGAACATCGGCTTGCGGCTGAAGACCGGGATCACTTCGGAGACGATGCCGAAGAACGGCAAGGCGATGATGTACACCTCTGGATGGCCGAAGAACCAGAAGAGGTGCTGCCAGAGCAGGGCTCCGCCGTTGGCCGAGTCGAAGATGTGCGCACCGAACTTGCGGTCCGCCTCCAGGGCGAAGAGCGCGGCGGCCAGCACGGGGAAGGCCAGCAGGACCAGCACACCGGTCAGCAGCACGTTCCAGGTGAAGATCGGCATCCGGAACATCGTCATGCCGGGGGCGCGCATGCAGATGATCGTGGTGATGAAGTTGACCGAGCCGAGGATCGTACCGAAGCCGGAGAAGGCCAGACCCATGATCCACAGGTCGGCGCCGACACCCGGTGAACGGACCGCGTCCGACAGCGGGGAGTAGGCGAACCAGCCGAAGTCGGCGGCGCCCTGCGGGGTGAGGAAGCCGCTCACGGCGATGATCGAGCCGAAGAGGTACAGCCAGTACGCGAACATGTTCAGCCGCGGGAACGCCACATCGGGCGCACCGATCTGGAGCGGCATGATCCAGTTGGCGAATCCGGCGAACAGCGGCGTCGCGAACATCAGCAGCATGATCGTGCCATGCATCGTGAACGCCTGGTTGAACTGCTCGTTCGACATGATCTGCGTGCCGGGACGGGCCAGCTCGGCGCGCATGAAGAGCGCCATCAGACCGCCGATGCAGAAGAACACGAACGACGTGACCAGGTACATCGTGCCGATCGTCTTGTGATCGGTGGTGGTCAGCCACTTCACGACGACATTGCCCGGCTGCTTGCGCCGTACCGGCAGCTCGTTCTCGTACGAGTCCTCTGCTGCGGCGGCGGCACCCTGGGGTTCGTTGAGGATGCTCACAGTTTGTTCGTCTCCGCGTTCTTGGCCGGATCCGTCTGCGCGATGCCCGACGGGATGTAGCCGTTCTGGCCCTTCTCGGCCAGCTCTTCCAGGTGCTGCCGGTAGCGCTCCGGAGAGACCACCTTGACGTTGAAGAGCATCCGCGAGTGGTCGACGCCGCACAGCTCGGCGCACTTGCCCAGGAAGGTGCCCTCCTGGTTCGGAGTCACCTCGAAGGAGTTGGTGTGCCCCGGGATGACGTCCTGCTTCATCAGGAACGGCACCACCCAGAAGGAGTGGATGACATCACGCGATGTCAGGATGAACCGGACCTTCTCCCCCTTGGGCAGCCACAGGGTCGGACCCGGGTTGCCGGTCTGGGGGTTGCGCTGACCCGGGACACCGGCGTCGTAGACGCCCTCGGCACCCTTGGGGAACTGCTCCGTGAACCGGTGGGGAATGGCGTCGAGTTCCTTGGGGACCGTGGTCCCCGTCGACGGGTTCCCGTCCACGTCCTCGACGTAGTTGAAGCCCCAGCTCCACTGGTAGCCGACCACGTTCACGGTGTGGGCCGGCTTCTCCGAGAGGGAGAGGAGCTTCGACTCATCACGCGCGGTGAAGTAGAAGAGCACCGAGACGATGATGAGCGGGACCACGGTGTACAGCGCCTCGATGGGCATGTTGTACCGGGTCTGCGGAGGGACTTCCACCTTGGTGCGGCTGCGCCGGTGGAAGATGACGCTCCACAGGATCAGACCCCATACCAGGATGCCCGTGACGAGCGCTGCCGCCCACGAGCCCTGCCAGAGGGAGAGGATTCTGGGGGCCTCTTCCGTGACGGGGGTGGGCATTCCGAGGCGGGGGAAGTCCTTGTATGTGCAACCGGTGGCGGTCGCGAGGATCAGGCCCGCAGTCAGCACCTGCGGCAGCTTCCGCCGCATCGGGCGCCGCGACGAGCGGTCGGAGCCGTTGGGACTCACGTAGCGCCTTCCCGAGAGTCTCGCCCGCGCGGCCGCCCGCGGCCGTCTCGCTGGTCGGTCGCCGGCCCTGACGCGGGCAGGGGTTTGGATGTTTATGCGGACCAAACCCTACTGGACTCGTTTTGGGGCCGTGCGGGGAGGGTGCCCAACGCGCCGCCCCGCACCCCGAAGGGGTGGAATGCCTGCCTCCGGGCCCCTTCGGGCGCCCCCTCAGGGCCTCTCGTCCGGATCGTGCTGGGCTCGTGTGCCCCGGCACCGCCCCCCGGCTCAGCCAGATCCGAACGAAAGACCCTAGCGTGGGGGTGTGTCCTACTTCGACGTCGCGTCCTCCGCTCCCCTGCATCCCGTGGCCCGGCAGGCCCTCCAGGCCTCCCTCGACGAGGGGTGGGCGGACCCCGCCCGGCTCTACCGCGAGGGTCGGCGGGCCGTACTGCTGCTGGACGCGGCGCGGGAGGCCGCCGCGGAGGCGGTCGGCTGCCGTCCCGACGAGCTGACCTTCACTCCTTCGGGAACGTCCGCGGTGCATTCCGGCATCGCCGGCGCGCTCTCCGGCAGGCGGCGGGCCGGCCGTCATCTCCTGGTCTCCGCGGTGGAGCACTCCTCGGTGCTGCACGCCGCGTCGGCCCATGAGGCGGCGACGGGTGGCGCGGTGACCGAGGTGCCGGTGGACCGCTACGGAGCGGTGGCGCCCCAGGAGTACGCCGGGGCCCTGCGCGAGGACACCGCGCTGGCCTGTCTCCAGTCCGCCAACCACGAGGTGGGTACGGAGCAGCCGGTGGCCGCGGTGGCCGAGGCGTGCCGGAGCCGGGGGGTCCCGCTGCTGGTGGACGCGGCGCAGTCGCTGGGCTGGGGCCCGGTCGAGGGCGGCTGGTCACTGCTGACGGCGAGCGCGCACAAGTGGGGCGGTCCGGCGGGGGTGGGGCTGCTGGCCGTACGCAAGGGGGTGCGGTTCGCCCCGCAGGGTCCCGCCGACGAACGGGAGTCGGGGCGTGCGCCGGGCTTCCAGAACATCCCGGCGATCGTGGCGGCGGCGGCCTCGCTGCGGGCGGTGCGCGCGGAGGCGGCCGACGAGGCGGTGCGGCTGCGGGCGCTGGTGGACCGGATCAGGGCGCGGGTGCCCGCGCTCGTGCCGGATGTCGAGGTGGTGGGCGATCCGGAGCACCGGCTCCCCCATCTCGTCACCTTCTCCTGTCTCTATGTCGACGGGGAGGCGCTGCTGCACGAGCTGGACCGGGCGGACTTCTCGGTCTCCTCCGGCTCGTCCTGTACGAGCAGCACCCTGACCCCGAGCCATGTGCTGCGGGCGATGGGGGTGCTGTCGGAGGGGAATGTCCGGGTCTCGCTCCCCCTCGGTACGCCGGAGGCGGAGGTGGACCGGTTCCTGGAGGTGCTGCCCGGGGTGGTGTCGGGGGTGCGCGAGCGGCTCGGCGCCCCGGTCTCCCCGGCCGGGCCGGGCGGTACACCGGCGCTGGTCGTGGACGCGCTCGGCCGACGGTGTCCGATCCCGGTGATCGAGCTGGCCAAGGTCTTCGGTGAGGTGCCGGTGGGCGGGACGGTGACGGTCCTGTCCGACGACGAGGCGGCGCGGCTGGACATCCCGGCGTGGTGCGGGATGCGCGGCCAGGAGTATCTGGGTGAGCGGCCGGCGGACCACGGTGTCGCCTATGTGGTCCGCCGGATCTCCTAGAACGTGACAGCCGGGCCGGGACGTGACAGCCGGGCCCTGCCCGGCCCCGTCCCATCCGGTCCCGTCAGTCGGCTACGGCGCGGGCGTCGTGTCGACGGGCGCGGCCGTCTCGGGGAGGTGGGCCTGGACCTCGGCCGCCGCGTCATGGCCGTACGCCTTGGTGAAGCGCTCCATGAAGTGGTTCCTGCGCAGGGTGTACTCCTGCGTGCCGACGGTCTCGATGACCAGCGTGGCGAGCATGCAGCCGACCTGGGCCGCGCGCTCCAGCCCGACACCCCAGGAGAGACCGGAGAGGAAACCGGCGCGGAAGGCGTCGCCGACGCCCGTCGGGTCGGCCTTGGTCTCCTCCTCCGGGCAGCCGACGACGATCGGCTCCTCGCCGACACGGTCGATCCGGACGCCCTGCTTGCCGAGGGTGGTCACCCGGTGGCCGACCCGGGAGAGGATCTCGGCGTCGCTCCAGCCGGTCTTGGACTCGATGAGCCCCTTCTCGTACTCGTTGGAGAAGAGATAGGTCGCGCCGTCCAGCAGCGTGCGGATCTCGTCGCCCTCCATACGGGCGATCTGCTGGGAGAAGTCGGCCGCGAAGGGGATTGAGCGGGTACGGCACTCCTCGGTGTGGCGGAGCATGCCCTCGGGGTCGTCCGCGCCGATCAGCACCAGGTCGAGTCCGCCGACCCGGTCGGCGACCTTCTTCAGCTCGATCTGGCGGGCCTCGCTCATCGCGCCCGCGTAGAAGGAGCCGATCTGGTTGTGGTCGGCGTCCGTGGTGCAGACGAACCGGGCCGTGTGCAGGACCTCGGAGATCCGGACCGAGGCCGTGTCGACTCCATGGCGGTCGAGCCACGCGCGGTACTCGTCGAAGTCCGAGCCGGCCGCGCCGACCAGGAGAGGACGGGCACCGAGCTGGCCCATGCCGAAGCAGATGTTCGCCCCGACACCTCCCCGGCGCACCTCGAGGTCGTCGACGAGGAAGGAGAGGGAGACCGTGTGGAGCTGCTCGGCGACGAACTGGTCGGCGAAGCGGCCCGGGAAGGTCATCAGATGGTCGGTGGCGATGGAGCCGGTGACTGCGATTCGCACGGCGTGAACGCTCCTGATGAAGGAGAACGGTTGACGGTTCACGCTACCGGGTCGGGGGGCGCCCCACCTAGGGCCTCTCGTTCGGATCTTGCCGGGCTCGCGTGCCCCGGCACCGCGCCTCGCGGCGTTGTCGGCGGAGGAGGGAGCCCACGCTCCGCGCGGGGGAACCGCATGCCGCTTCCTTCCGTCCCACCGGTGTCATACGGCGGCACACGGCCCGAGGGAGCAGTGGTGACCAGCACGGAGCGGCCCAGGAACAGCACAGACCGCCCGCGTCGGCGGCGTTCTCCGCTCGCCGTCGCCACGGTGGCGGCGGCGGTGCTGATCGCCGGGGGCGGTGGCGCGTACTTCGCCACGAGCGCCTTCGGCGGCAGCGGCGGGGACGACGCGCGCGGCGGGAGCGGTGCACCGGGGGGCGACCGCGCCCCGTCCTCACGCGCTCTCGGCGGCCCGGCGGGACCGGCTGACGGCTCGGCGCCGCCCGGTGTCGCGCCGGGCGAGCCCGATCCGCGCGGATTCGTCTACCGCGCCACGGGGGAACTGCCCGACGGCCCCGCCACGGCCCGGGTCCACCGGGCGGACGGAGAGGTCGCGGCGGACGCGGTGGCCCGGCTGGCCGAGGCGCTCGGGGTGGCGGGCACGCCGCGCGCCGACGGCACGTACTGGAAGGTCGGTACGGACAAGGACGGTTCGGGACCGCTGCTGCGTGTCGCCCGGCAGGCGCCGGGGGCCTGGACCTTCGACCGCTTCGGTCCGGGGGCCGGCGGGGACAACTGTCTGAAGGGCAGAAGCTGCCCCAACTCCGGTGACATCGGTGCCGCCCAGGGCGATGCCGTGAGCGAGGCGGCGGCGAAGCGGGCGGCGGCCCCGGTGCTCGCGGCGCTGGGCCAGAGCGACGCGGCGCTCGACACCGCTCAACTGATGGGCGCGGTACGGGTGGTGAACGCGGATCCGGTGATCGGCGGCCTGCCCACCTTCGGCTGGTCGACCGGGATCCATGTGGGAGCCGACGGTCAAGTGGTGCGCGGTACCGGTCAGTTGACGGTCCCGGAGCCGGGCGCGGCCTATCCGGTGATCGGCGCGGACGAGGCGCTGAAGGAGCTGAACAAAGCATCCGCCGGCCTGGGCGGTCCGGCCGTCGACTGCGCCACCGCGATGCCGCTGGAGGACGGGAGGACGGCGGCCCCGTGCACACCGCGGCCCCCGGCCGGCGCGAAGCCGGTGGAGATCGACCGGGCGGTCTTCGGACTGGCGCTGCGGACCGTGGAGGGGCGCGGGGTGCTCGTACCGTCCTGGCTGTTCGAGGTGGTGCCGGGCGGCGGCGCTCCGTCACACACGCTCGTCAGGCCCGCGGTGGCCGAGGAGTCCCTGACGGGGAGCGGGCCGGAGCGGACGCCGAAGCAGAGTGATCCCGGCCTCATGTCGTACGGCGGGGACGGGCGGACGCTGACTGTCCGCTTCATGGGCGGCGTGTGCGGGACGTACACGGCACACGCGGACGAGAGCGGTACGGCCGTCAAGCTGCGGATGTCCGTCAAGGACCCCGCTCCCGGCACGGTCTGTATCGCCCTGGCCAAGGCGCAGACCGTGACGGTGACGCTGGAGAAGCCGCTGGGCGAGCGCCGGGTGGTCGACGCGGTGACGGGTGAACCGGTGCCGCGGGGCTGAGTGATCCGCTCCGACGAGCCGGAAGACGTGCGTGCCCGTACGGGTACGCGCAGGAAAGGCGGCGGGCCCGAGGGGGGACCGCCGCCTTTCTGTGTCCGCCGTGGCGCTCACGCGCCGTACCGTGCCGGGGGCCCTCACGGGACCGGCCGGTCCGGCCGGGCCGGCCGGTCGACGGGGCTAGGACTTGTCCGGCCGATCATGTTCGGAGCCAGATGGTGAGGGCTGCCGCTGTTGCGGTGCCGAGGAAGATGTAGCCGCGCTTGTCGTATCGG